>DBFAWQ010000032.1:0-14650 GCA_048242115.1 Eggerthellaceae bacterium | reverse complement strand
CCGTAGTACTCGATGTCCTGATCGGGGTAGATGGTGGGCAGCGTGTCGGTGACCTTGATGTTGTCCGCCGCCGATATGTTGTTGCCCCACGGCTTGTAGTCGTGGTCGGAATAGCTGGTGTTGTCCGATCCGGGAGGCTGGCGGAACAGCGACAGGTAGTAGCCCTGGTCGGAACCGTAGACCGTCTTGTCGGAATGGGTGGTGGACACGCCGTTCAACTCGCCGTGCCAGCCCAGGTTGCCGTTGTCGCGCACGATGGACTGCTGCAGGTAGTTGCGGCTCTCGTAGACGTTGATGGAGCTGGAGGTGCGCAGGTGGCGCATCTTGCCCTCGTCGAAGGTCTCGTAATGATAGTGATGCCCCGAGCTGGGCCAATGGCAAGCGCCCGTGCGATGGTAGTTCTTGTAGGACCACGAACCGCGACCGTCGCCGTCGGGGGTATCGTAGCGCATGGCCGCCTTGTGCACGTAGTCGGCACCGGCGTAGTCGCCGCCCACCGTCATGTTCACGGTGGTGGTGGAGGTAACGGTGTTGTTCGCGGTGGCCGAGGTGCTGCCGTCGGTCTTGGTGAAGCGGCCGGTCACCTCGAAGGACATGTTCTTCGTCCACTCGGCGCTGCCAGCCCCCAGGCTCTCGGCGAACCACTGCCCGTAGTCGGGCACCCGCGGGTTGCCGTCGGTGTTCAGCGTACCCTGGTTCACGGTCACTTCGTAGACGATGGAGCTCACGCGGAAGATCTGGGTGTTCTCATCGTACTCGGCGAAGGAGTCGCGATAGGCGTACTGGTCGTTCACACCGAAGTCAGGCACGTGGTTGCCATTCTCGTCGGTCTTCATGAGGTTCAGGCGGAAGAAGTAGTAGCCCTCGTCGTCCACTTCGATGCGGTTCACATTGGTGGACTTGGTCTTGGAATCGACGCCGTTGTCGGTTTGCACCGAGCCCTTGCCGCCCTCTTTCTGCAGCGTGTCGTAGTAGTAGCGGCGAATCTCGTCGCCGGTCAGCACCATGGACTTGCCGTCCGTGAAGTTCACAGTCATCTTGTCCAGGTAGGACAGGGCCTGCTTCTTCACCTTGATGTAGTAGGCGTCGAAGCCGTCGCCGGTGATGGTCTGCACCATCTGCAAGTGGGCACCGGTATTGTAGGTGTAGCTGCCCACCATCTGGTAGCGCGGCACGCCCTGGGAGTAGATGGCGTTGTTGCCGCCGCCCAGGTAGAAGTTGTTGCCCGTAGCGTTGTCGTTCAGGCTGGCCAGGGCGTAGCGGGTGGTGCTGTAGGCGCCCCACGCGGTATGCCAGCCGCAACCGGAATGGTACCAGCTGTTGTAGTAGTGGCCGGGGCAGCGGTAGGTCCAGTCGCGGGAGTAGCCCTGCTCCATATAGGTGGTGGCCTCGGGCGCCACGCCGGTCACCTGGCCGATGGCGCCGGGGGTGGTATCAACCTGGCGGAAGTCCACCAGGAACGAGCCCTGGGCCTTGTAGCCGATGGCAAGCGAGCCGCTGGTCTCGTCCAGCGAGCTTCCCCAGCAGCCGGAATGCCCGTAGTGATGGCTGTCGTTGCTGCCGTTGGACCAGTTCGTGAAGCGGTTGTTCTGCTTCTCGCCCTGGATGACCGTCATGTTCGACGGATCCCAGCCGGTGTCCTCCCCGCCACCGCCGATGTTGCCGCCGGAAGGCGTGGGGCCGTCGGACTCGATGAGCCGGATGCGCTTCTCGGTCAGGGGCACGTCGTCGCCGGTGACCACGCGCTCCACCGATTGGGTGATGGGGTTGCCCTCGCCGTCGTAGGTGGGGTTGCCGCTGTCGTCGAGCACGGGCTCGTCCACCATCATGACGATACCCACGCACACCACCGTGCCGGCGGGCACGGCGGGAATGACGGTGGTGGTGCCGTCGGCGTTCTCGATGGTCTGCTCGTCGCTGTACTGCTTGTCGGTCTCGGCGTCCACGGTGTAGCCGGCCGCGGTCAGGGCGGCACGGGCCTCGTCCACGGTCATCTCGCCGGCGATGCTGTTGAACAGCTGGGCGCGAATGGCCTTCTCGGTGTAGCCGGAGGACTTCACCACGGCCACGGTGGACTTCACGTCAGGGTCGTACTCGCCCACGCGCCGCACGCTGATGACGTTGCCCGCGGCCACGGTGTCCGAAAGCTCCTCGGACACGTTCTCGTCCTCCACGGTGTAGCCGGCGTCCTCCAGCGTCTTCTTCACGGCATCGAAGGTGCCGGTGAGCGACGCGAAGAAGTCGTCCTCGGTGGCCTTGGGGCTCTTGCCCTGGCAGACGACCAGGCGCACCTTGGCGTTGTGGTGCTCCATCTCGGGTTCGCTGCTCTCGCCGCCGCCTTCGCCGCCTTCGCCGCTGTCGCCAGTATCGCCGCCTTCGCCGCTGTCGCCGGCGTCTCCGCCTTCGCCCTCGCCGGTATCGCCCCCGCCGATGACGGGCGTATCGTAAGGATCGCTCAGGTAGATGATGTCCATGACGTCGTCGGTCTTGTACAGACCGGTGTCGTCGTACTGCAGCGCCACTTCCACATCGTAGCCTGCGGCCACCAGCTTGTTGAACGTCTCCAGCCTGTCGAAACCGCGGAACTCCTCGAACCTATCGGGGCCGGCGGACACTTCCATGGTCACGCGGCCGCGGGAGGTGACGTTGCCCTCGGAATCGGTCACGGCGCCGATCTCGGTGGTGATCTTCAGCACGGTTCCGGCCGGCTTGTCGCTAAACGGACGGGTCACCTCGGAGATATCGTAGCCCAGTGCGTCCAGGGCCGTCGTCGCCTCGGCCTCGGTCTTACCAATCAGCTCGGCGATGGGGTCGTAGACCTCGGTGGGACCAAGGCTCACCACCACGGTCACCACGGCCTTGGTGGTGGCAGTGGCGGGCGTGGTCACGGTGCAGCTGATCACATGGCCCTTCTCCACCGCCGGGGAGATGAGCGTGGTCTCGTCCACGTCGTAGATGTCGTCGCTGCGGGAGAATTG
Organism: Eggerthellaceae bacterium; assembly: GCA_048242115.1. Lineage (GTDB taxonomy): Bacteria > Actinomycetota > Coriobacteriia > Coriobacteriales > Eggerthellaceae > Xiamenia. Next base: position 11,672 of record DBFAWQ010000032.1, on the reverse strand, counting down.
CAGGATGATGTCGAAGTTTTGGTTGCGCAGCATCCACTTGGCCGTGGCCTTCTCCGCCTCCGAAGCGCCGCTGAAGCCGTCGCCGGCCAGGTAGTACACCAGCTGGGACGGACGAACCACGTTGTTCTGCTCGTCACGGGACTCGTTGGCCTGCATCACGGTCACCGGCTTGAACTCGCCCTCGTCGTAGACGCCGTCGTTGTCATCATCGGTGTACAGGTAGATAGTGTTGTTCGCCTGCTCGGCCAAAAGCTGGCCGGCCGGCACCAGTCGATGGTTGTCGTGGACAAGCGAACTGTCAAAGCGCGCGAACTCAGCATCGGCCGGAGTCTCCGTCAGGGTGCTCGAACCGCTGGGCGCATAGGACAGCGTGCCCGCTTCGTCGGTGTACAGGTCCACCTTGGTGTAGGTGGGCGTATCGCCCGTGCGGTCAACCAGGTACACCTGCTCGGTGTTCGCCTTGTCGGCCGGGGGCATCACCAGCGTGGTGGCGAAGTCGGCCGCCGCCAACCCCTCGGTATCCAAGGTGCGATACACTTCGATGTCGGTGTTGGTCATGTCGTCATGTTGGATGCGGTGCACGTAGATGGCCAGGCCGTCGGCCGGCTTCGTACCGGCAGGTTGCCAGGTCGCCACGTCCGCCGGGCGGGTTGCCGGGGCCGAGGGCGCAGTTTCCCCGTCGAAGTAGTAGAAGAGCTTGCCGGTCTCGTCCACGCGCACCAGACGTATCTGGGCCCAGTGGCTGCCGGCCTCGGGATCCTCCGGGTCGTCGGGCACGTCGATGTACAGCGCCTCGGTCTGCGTGGGCGCCGGAGCCGGATCCTTCACCAGCTGGGTGCGTTCGGGCAGCTCGGACGGCGCCAAGGTGACGTAGCCATCATGGACCACGGACTCGTCGATGACGTAGAACTCCTGGTCGGTGACGGGAACGTCCTCCCCGCCCTCCAGCTCGTAGAGTTTGCCCACCACCTGCTCGGTCACGGGCTTGTTGTCGTCGTCGGGGCGCGGGTTCACCGGCTCGCCGCTGTTCACGTCGGCGTAGGCGGTGCGGCTGACGGCGTCGTAGTACATCTTCGACACGTAGTACAGCGAGCGGTCGGTGCGACCCAAGGTGTAGGAGTCGCCCGTGTTGTTGACTACCGGCCAACCGTTGCCCCAGGTGCCGCCGTTCACGGCGGGCAGGTCCAGCGGCAGTTCGCGGAAGCCGTCCAGATGGTTGTAGGTGTTCACCGTGATGACGCGCTGACGGTCGAACAGCGTGTCGGTGTAGCCCTGGATGAAGACCTGCTGGCTGGAATTGCCGGCCGCGGAATCAAGCTCGGTCATTTCCTTCCAGGAGTACAGCTGGAAGCTGGTGGGCACCTCGATGCCCATGGCATGCACCTGCTCCTCGGTCAGGTAGAAGCTGCCGTCGGCCTGCAGCGGAATGCGGAAGGTGCCGTCGGTTCCGGCCACCGAAGCGCCGCCGGACTTGGCGAACACATTGCCGCGCACCGCGCCGTTGGTGAAGCCGGACACCGCGCTGCCGCCGGATATCTGGGCTGCGGTCTTGCCGGTGGTGTACTCCATCTCGAAGCCGGCCAGCTGGGTCTGCGCGTCGTCGGCGTAGTAGGGACGCAGCACGACCTTCTTCGTGGTCGTCTGCTGCAGATGCGAGGCGATCTGGTCGGGCGAGTAGCCGAAGATGCGGATCTTGCCGATCTTGTCCGCGGGGAAGCGGCTGATCAGGCTTGCGGATACCCGGTAGCTGATGGCGTGGAAGCCGGTGTAGGCGCTGGTGCTGGTGGCCAGAGCGCCCGTGGCGCCCATGGAATCGGAGCGGGTATTGAAGGTCTCCCACTCCATGGGGAAGCTGATGACGGCGTCGATGTCGTCCAGCTTCGACGTGTTGGCCTCGTTCTCGAAGGTGGCCCAGTAGTTGAACGTCTTCGCGTAGGGCACGGCCACCTCGGTGCGGTTGCCGTCGGAGCTGCCGGAGTCGCTGCTCGTGTAGGAGGTGTAGTTGTTCGTGTTGCCGTAGCGCACGTAGGAGTGGGTCTCCAGGTAGGGGCGCACCACGGAGATGCCGGCGCACTTGCGCACGGTGTCGAACTTGTTGGCGCTGCTGGCGGCCACTTCCGCATCCTGGTAGTCGGCGGTGCGGGTGCCGCGCGTGTCGTAGCGGCCCAGCTGCTTCATGAACAGGCGGGCGTGCAGCGTGGTGTTATGCGGGTAGTAGTAGTCGTACCAGCTGCTGTAGCTGTTGGAGCGGGCGATGCTGTAACCGGCCTCGCAGGGAGTGCGCGACTTGTCGGTGGTGTTCACCAAGCGCCCGGCGTAGTTCCAGCTGGGGCAGTTGTAGTGGGTGCCGCTGCCGATGGCGGCGGTGTTGCCCACGGAATTGTACCAGTCGCTGTTGCCCGTGGCGGTCACGCGCAGCAGGCTGGCCGCGTCGGCGGCGTCGCTTGCCGAAGCCACGTCGATGTCGGTGACGTTGTTGTTGGCGCTGCTGGCGCCCAGACGCCCGGCATAGCGCCAGGACGGCTCCAGCGAGGTGTAGTTGAAGTCCACCTGGTACAGGTAGCAGTCGTCGATGGTGTACTTCAGCGTGTTGTAGTCGGTGGATACCAGGTTCGCACGGGTCACGCGCACGTTGTCGTCTGCCGAAACCACGCCGTCGGCGCCCAGGTCGGCCAGCTGGTCGTAGATGCGCTGGGCGCCCCACAGGGCGTTGAAGTCCAGCACGTAGCGACCGGATGCATCAGCGGTCAGCACGTTGGACTCCCGCGGCAGGGTCACGGTTACCTTCTCGCCGTTGGGCTGCAGGAAGATCAGGTCCACCGTCTGCAGGTAGCCCATCTCCTTAAGCGCGCTGGAGATGTCCAGGCGCGCGGTCTTGAAGCCGCGCACCACGCCGCGGTTGGTGAAGTAGCCGTTGGAGTCCAGGTCGTTGTCGTTGTAGGCGCCCGTGAGCATGGACTTCGCCTTCATGCCCACCGATTCGATGCGCACCGATATCTTCGCCTCGTCGGAGCGCGACCGAGTGACGTTGCGGATGGTGAACTCGTAGCCGGCGCCGTCCTGCTTGTTGGCTACGGTCACGATGGCCTGGTTCGCCCCGCTGGACAGATCGGCGTTGGTCGCCACTTCCTTGGTCTTGCTGCCCTGCACGGCGGTGCCGTCCTGGGTGTGGAAGTTGTTCGACCCGGTCGGGCGCGTGGTGGCGTCCTTGAACGCCATGGCCATGGAGGTGCCGTCGTACTGCCCGATGCTCACGGTCTTGCCGTCGGAGCGGTCGATGTTGCCGTAGAAGCTGGACAGCGGGAAGTAGTACATGTTCGAGGACATGCGGTGGTCGTAGTTCAGGTTCACGTCGTAGCCGCTGGCGGCGTTGTACATGCGGGTGGGGTTGCCGTGGGTGCGCACGTCGCCGTAGATGCGGGCCGTGAGCGTGGTGTTCTGGCCAGCCTTCGAAGGCTCCATGCCGTCGGCCGGGTAGCTCTCGTACAGCTCGGAGGACATGGACTTGTAGTTCAGGCGGATGGTAGCCGGTTCCATGAACGACTTGCCCGCAGCGTAGTTCACCACGGTTGCGCCGCCGGAGGTGCCGAACGTGGTGTCGCGCAGCACCACGGGGTCGGCGGTGCCCGCCGCAACGGCTGCGTCGTGCATGGCGCAGGCCAGCTCTTCCAGGCCTTCGCGGGTCAGGCTCATGGACAGCATGCCCTCGCCCTGGGCGTTGAACTGGATCTCTCCCGAAGCGGCCTTGGCCATCAGGTAGTCCAGCACCTCGTCGGTCAGGTTGATGGTGGCCATGGGCAGCGTGGTGGACACCACGGCGGACGGCGTGGAAGTGGTGCGCTTCACCACGGCGCCGGTCTTGTCGTCCACGCTGTAGGTGTAGGTGGTGCCGCTCTCGGTCACGCGCTCCAGCGCCTCGTGGGGCACATGGGTGGCGTAGTCGTACAGCCACAGCACCGGGAAGTTGCCGGCGCGGTTGTACCACGAATAGCTGGTGCCCTCGTGCTGGTTGGCGGGCAGCACCTTGGTGTGCTTCGGATCGCCGGTCACGTAGCGGTAGTAGCCGTCGATCTGCAGCTCCTTGCCGATGAAGCCGCGGGTCTCGGTGGTCAGGCCGTCGCCGCCGGCGAAGCGGCTGATGCCGTTCACGGCCAGGTCCAGGTAGCTGTTCTCGGCGGTGGAACGGCTGCCGTTGGTGAGGATGTACTCGTACCAGGCCTCTTCCAGCGGGTTGTCGGTGCCGTTGAAGCCGGTGCCCTCGGCGGCAGCCTGGGTCTTGCCCTCGCCCCAACGGTACGGGATGCTGGTCACCTGCGAGGTGTTGCCGTTGCTGCTTCCCGCTATATCCGCGATGGCCGTGCCGCTGGAATTGCGCAGGGGCAGGTGCGTGGTGCGGTCGGTCTCCATGTGGGCTTCGCCGTTCAGCGGGTTGCCCGGCACGGAGGCGTTGTTCACCACGTTGCCCGAAGCATCCAGGGTGCGGCCGCCGTCCCAGTTGAAGAACATCTCCACCTCGGGCTCGGCGGTGAGCGGCTTCATCTTCGCGAAGTCGCCGTCCACGGTGCGGTAGCTGGCGTCGCGGTTCCAGCTGTCCGTCTTGTAGTCGGTGCTGAACACGGCGTTCAGGGCCATGGTGGTGGCGCGGGTGGGCGCACCGAACACGTCGATGAAGGCGCTGGTACCGGCGGCCTGGGTGCCCATGGCCTTGTTGGCCGCGAACCCGGGCAGGTGGAACACCACGCGGGTGATGTACTTCTGGTTCGAGCAGCTGGACTCGGCGGCGCTGGGATGGTCCACGCCGTTCTTGTGGGCGCAGTCGTCGCTATGGGTGTACCAGGCCTCGGCGGGAATGGACACGACCCACTTGCCCTCGTCGTTCTTCTTCACGTAGTCCGAAAGACGCAGCGTCTGCTTGTGGGCCGGGTCGGTGAGCACCTTCACCACGGTGATGTTCTCGGTGGCCCAGGTGGTGTCGGACTGCACGCGGCGCACCTGGCGCACCTCGGAGCAGCCGACGGTCTCGTCGTTGCCTACGAAGAAGATCTCGGCGCTGTAGGCCCGGGCGTTCAGCTCGGCGGTCACCTGCGCGGCCGCGGCCTCGGCGGAAAGCGCGTCGTCGCCGCTCGTAAGCTCGGCGGTGCGGCTGGCGATCCAAGCCTGCTTGGCGGCGTCGCTCGAGAAGCCGTCCAAGATGGCCTTGATGTCCGCTTCGGACATGGCGTTCACACCGGCGTCGTCGGCGGTGGCATGGCGGTAGTTCGTCTTGCTCTCAAGGCCGTCGGCCTCGTAGGGTCCCATGCCGGTGAACGGGTCGGTGCCCGCCTGCTCGGCCTGCAGCTCGTCGGTCTTCTGGGCCAGCATGGCGCTGACCAGCTGGTCGTTCATGAACAGCTCGTCGATTTCGAAGCCGCGCCAGGTGCCGTCCACCAGCTCGCCGTAGATGGCCTGGCCGCCGTCGTAGTTGTGCACGCGGTTCTGGTCGGTCCAGGTGCCGATGGTGCCCTTGTCGCCATCGAACATGCCCTGGGTGGAGCCGGTGGAGGCGTAGTTGTAGTAGTCGTCGGTGCCGGTATAGGACTGCCAGCTCTGGGTGCCGTTCAGCGAAAGCCCGTTCTGGGTTCCGCCGATGACCACGCGGCTGGAGTCCATAGCGTAGTTGGAGTTGTTGAACAGCGTGAAGCGCCAGCCGGCGTTCGTGGAGCCCATGAGGGTCTCCAGCACGTAGGCCGGGTCGATGCCGTGGTTGCCGCTGGCCGTTTCGCGGGCGAAGTTCTCGCCGGTCTTCGCACCGGAGGCATCGCGCACATCCGAGCTGAACATCATGTCGCCGTTCAACTCGCCGGCCTTCTCGGCGTACAGGAACGTCTGAGCCTCCACCTGGGGCTTGGCCGGATCGATGCGGCTGACCAGGCGCGCCCGGTCGGAGATGTCCATGCCGTTGGAGCGCACGTCCAGTCCGTCGTTGCGGTCGATGGGACGGTTGCCGTTCAGGTCGCGCGCAGCCTGCCAGGCGGTATCGTTGGTGTAGGAGCCGTAACTGTTCCTGGTTCCCAGCACCGTGTTGTCCGAGCTGCTGCCCGATCCCCAAGCGCCCCGGTTGTTGCGCTCGGCATCCCACAGGCCGTACACGTCGGCGGTGTGGTCCCACGTGCCCACGGCATTGCCGTCGGCATCGTTGAAGTCGGCGGCCGTCTTGTAGGGCGCGAAGGTGTTGCTGTCGTAGCAGGTGGTGAACGTGGAGGTCAGTTCGATGGTGGTCTGGGACACGTCCACGCCGCCCAGCACGTCCACGAACGCCTCGTCGGTCTCGTGCACGCCGGCGTTGAAATGGGACATGTCGATGCGGGCCCCGGTGAAGTAGCCCTTGTTCCACAGGGTGTTGGGAAGCACCAGGTTGCCGGCGGCGTCGTAGCCTGCATCCTCGGCGCCCTCGTCGGTGGAACCGGCCGCCTGCAGGGCCTCAATCTGGGCCAAGGTGTAGATGAAGGTGTTCGACACGTAGGCGCCAGTGGCGGTGACCGTGCGCGTGACCGTGGTGCCCGTAGGCGTGGTCACGGTGGTCACGGTGTTGGCGCCCTCGGTTTCCACGGTGACCGTAGTGCCTTCGGGCAGCGGATTCTCGTCGGTGTCCTCGGGGATGGCCGGACGACGGCTTTCGGGCACGTTGGCCGTGATGGCGATGGTCTTCAGCGCATTGCCCCTACCCTCGCCTATCACCCGGTCGGTCGCCCAGCTGGGACGGTCGGTCCAGGTCATGGCATCCAGCAGGCCCTTGGAAAGCCGCAGGTACTTCGCATCGTAGTCGCGTAGGTCGTTCTCGTAATCGTCCTTCTCGTTCGCGGGCACTACCTGCGACGTGATGGGAGACAGGCTGATGTAGCTGTCGAACATCTCGTAGTCGCGGTCGTACACGTTCAGGTCGCGGTTCCACACGCTCTTGTCGCCGCCGGTGTAACCGTAGGTGGGGCCGGCGATGGAGTAGGTGTTGTTCGAGAAGATGGTGGTGGGGTTGGCGTAGTTCGTGTAGGTGAAGCGCCAGCCCGACCCGTAGTAGCCGTACCAGGCCGTGGTGCTGTCGGCCATGTCGCCGGCGGTCATGGTGCGCAGGTTCGCCTTGTTGGTGAGGTCGCCGGAGTTCAGCGAGTACAGCGGCATGGCGTTAGCCGCGCCGGAGTCGATGAAGTAGCTCTTCGCGCGCACCTTCTGGCTGGACGCGGGCATGTGGGCGTAGATGCTGCCGAAGTCCGTGGAGCGGGTGAACTCGCCGTGGCCGTTGGCCGCACCGGTGGAATGTCCCACGTAGGTGCTATGCCACACCGACCCGCCGCTGGACGGATAGGTGTAGTAGCCGCCGGTGCCGTGCAGGCGGTTCCACTCGGGCATGTCGTAGTCGGTGCGGAAGTCGGCGGCCAGCTGCACCTTCACGTACTTCCAATCCCAGCTTTGCACCACGGAGGGGCCGTCGTTGCCTTCCCAGCCCTCGTTGTAGCACCAGGTGTCGTTCACGTTGGTGCGCTTCGTCACATCGGGCGAGTCGGTGGTGTAGCCGTGGAAGTCCACGTAGGCGCTGCGCTCGGCAAGGCCGTCGGTGAAGTAGCCGTAGTCGATGAGGATGCCGCACAGGTCCCCGTTGTTCCAGAACGAGGGATCGAGCAGCGCGTCCTTGAACTGCGGACGTCCCTGGGCGTCGGTGCCGTTTGCCTTGAACAGGTCCGCCACCTCTTCGGGGGTGAGCACGCGCTTGTGCATGGTCCTGTCCGCCACGGTGAAGCTTCCGTCGGCGGCAAGCAGGCTGCCGTTCAGGCCGTCCGTGGTGGCAAGCGGCAGCGGGTTCACGTTCGTGGTCCCCTGGGTGGCCTTCGCCTTCGCGCCGGCATCGTACCAGTACAGCGTGATGCCCTCGATGGTGCTGGCGTACGTGCCGCTGTCGGCGTTCTTCTTCTGGCCGGCCGCGTACAAACCGCCGGACAGGGTGAGCATGGAGGTATGGAAGCCCAGGTTGCCCAGCAGGCCCGGGGCGTCGGCCTGGGTGACGGGCCGCATGTCCGCAGGGCTGTTGCCGCTATCCAGCACTTCCTCGGTGTTGCCGATGGCCACCCGGGCGCCGTTGTTCATGGCGTAGGTGGAGTTGTTCGTGAGGAAGGCGCGGTAGCCCACGGACTCGTCGCCGAAGTAGGCTCGCGGCTGGCTGTTCCACACAGCGTTGCGGGTGTCGATGGCGTTGGCGCGCTCGGGGCGTGCGCTCTCGCGGTCGATGGTGGGCGTGTCGTACACGGTGCCGTTGCTGTTCACGTTCGTCAGGTTGATGGCGGCGTTGGCGTCGGCGTAGTCCTTGTAGGAGAACATCTCCACCTTCGGCCGCACCGGCTGCAGCGCGATGTTCAGCGTGGCGGTGGCCAGGGCAGTGTAGCTGGCGTTGGCGCCCACGGGCTGGGCGCTCGCATCGTTGTAGTTCGCCTTGGTGGGCTTGTAGTAGAAGGCGCTGTCCTCGCCGCGGGCAGGGTCGGTGGCAAGCGCGCTGGACACGATCTCGCCACGGGAGTCGGTGGTGTAGCCCGTGTTCCAACCGGTCTGCCAGTAGCCGCCGCGCAGGTTCGAATAGGTGTTGTAGGTCTCGTAAGTGCCGCTGTAACGGCTCTCAAGCGTGTAGTCGGACTGGCCGGACGCATCGCGGTACACCGTGTACCACGACCCGTTGTTCGCCCAATAGAACGGACGCAGGTTGATGACCGCGCCGTTAGCGTCGTAGTTGTCGAAGTTCTTGTAGGCCACGTTGCCGTAGCGGCTATAGCTGCGGTAGTTCGTGGACGAACCGTTCGACGCGTTCTTCGAGTAATCGTAGTTCAGGCGCAGCGGACCGGTCTCCACCCAACGGGTGTGCCAGTATGACCCGCTGTAGTAGCCGTTGTCGTAGCGGTACGGCAGGTTGGAAGCCGTGTTGTTCACGTTCCACCAGTCGGTGGCCCAGTCGGTACGGAACGTGGCGGACATGCTGTAGTCCACCCAGCGGTTCGAGCCGTAGCCGTAGAACTCCACGAAGGCGTTCTTGCTGATGTCGGCGTCCTTCGTGATGCCGCCCTTGAAGTAGTTCAGGTGCATCTCCACGTTGCGGAAGAAGTGGCCGCCCCACGTAGCGCGGTTCACCACGATGTTGCCGTCGGCGTCCTTGTACACCGTCGCCTTCTGCTGGATGGGGTTGCCCTCCTCGTCGGTGGCGCCGGGCATGCAGTTGTGCATCTCCAGGCCGCCGTTCTTGGCAACCGGATCCTGCATGTAGTCGCTCACGGTGTAGCTGGGCACGCCGGCGCTGTCGAAGGTGACGTCGTAGGCCCAAGCGGGAATGCTGGTGGACACGGTGTTCGTCTCGTCGGCGGGGTCTGTCCAGGTGACGGTGCGCGTGGTGGTGCCGGTGTAGACGGCGAACAGCTCCTCGGGCCGCAGCGTGATGGGCTGGTCGTTGGCGATGTTGGTCATCCACGCGCCGAACTGGGCCGTGGCGATGGTTTCGTCGTAGGGGCGGAAGTAGATGATGAAGTCCTTGATGTTGGTGCGCTCGGGGGTGCCGTCCTCGTTCGCATCCACCATGGACTGCTCCAGCAGCGTCTTCGAGAGCACCACGTCGGTGGTGGTGAAGTTCACGTACTCGCCGGCGCGTTCCAGCTCCTTGGTCTCCACGGTCTCGCCCTCGGCGGGAACGTCGGTGACGATGCCGTTGCTCACCAGCTGCATGACCGGGTTGCCGGCAGCATCGGTGACCGGGTTGCCGGACTCATCGGCCTTCTGCTGCAGCACGATGTCCTCGGCGTCGGTATCGGTGGCCGCAACGTGCTTGCGCTGCATCTTCTCGGCGAAGGGCAGAGGCTCGGTGGCGAAGTAGGCCTTGCGCATGGGAAGCTGCGTGATGGCATTGTTGTTCTGATTCGTCAGCGTGAAGCGGAAGCCGGAACCGTCCTCTTCGTAGTAGCCGCGCGTGTTGGGGGAAAGCGCCAGCGCGCTGTCCTGGGAAGCGTTTCCGGCCGTAGCGCCGTAGCCGGTGGTGGCAGCCGGGCCGTCGGAGCGCATGTAGGTTTCGGCGGCGATGCCCTCGTTCACGTTGTAGGGACGCCCGTAGATCCAGGCGTTCACCGTGCCGGCATCGGCCGTGGCGCCGCCGACCCACATGTCCTCCCAGTTCGCCACCTCGCGCTTGAACTGCGGCATGAGGGCCGCGTTGTAGGACGACTCGGGAAGCTTCTTGTTCGCTTCGGTGGCACCGTTGGACACGTACTTCACGAAGTCGCCCACGCGGGTGTAGCCGCTGGTCCACTGGCGGCCGCCGTAGTTGCTGGTACCGCCCTGCCACCAGTTGCACCAGGTCTTCCACTGGTAGTTCATCATGTTGGTGCCGTAGGGGCGGCTGGGCTCGTTCTTGGTGTAGTGGTAGCCCTCTTCGGGATAGGTGCAGCCGAACCACGCGTTCAACGGCATATCGCGCACGTTGTTCGCCTGGCCCCACACATCCACGTAGGCGGTATTGGAAAGCGTGGTGCCGGCGCTTACGCCCGCACCGATCTCCACGCGGTCGAAGCGCACCACGGCGTTGGTCAGGTAACCCTGGCCCCACTCGTCCCACGGCACCACGATGGAGCCGTTGGCCTGCTGGTAGCCGAACAGCGTGGCCTTGTCGATACGCTTGGTCTGCAGCAGCTTGTTGCCGGTGGACGAATCGGTGGCGTTCTTGTCGGTAGCGTACAGGTACGTCAGCTGCGAGGAATCCACGTCGCGCGGGAAGTAGTACACGTCGATGTAGGACAGCGCGGTGCTGTTCACCAAATCGGCGGACAGCATGATGTTCTTCGTCTGGAAGCCGCGCATGGCGTTCTCGTACAGCTCGACCTCTTCGTCGGGCGACAGGTTGTCGGGCAGCTTGTCGTAGGAAAGCGAGGCGCCGGACAGCGGATGGCTCTTGTCGTAGGAGCCGTCAACGTAGGAGAAGCCCTTCGTGGTGGTGGTGCCGATACGCAGCTCGCTTTCGAACATAAGCCGGCCGGCGTTGCCGATGCTGAAGCGGTACGCCGCACCGTCCTCGCCCCAGAACGCCTTCGCGCCGTCGGCCATATTCGCCGGAGCGGTGTTGGCCACCGATTCGGCAGCGGTGTGCTCCGGATCGAAGTAAGCCGCCGCTCCTATGAGCGCCGTGGGCTTGCCGGCGATGGTGTACAGGTTCGCCTTGTCCTCGGAAGAGACGCACTCGCCCTGGGGGCTGGCGCCCGCCTGGTTGCGGGTTCCGCGACGCCACTTCTGCTTGCTGGCATCCCACCAGTTATAGGCGGGGTCGGTGATCTCGCCGCCGCCGTTGGTGGTGGCGGAACCGTTCGCCACGCCGTTGACCTTGCCCTCGGACCATTCGCGCTTGGGCAGCAGCACCTGCAGCTTGCTGGTCAGTTCCACCACGTCGTAGTAGTTGGACACGTAGGCCTTGTAGCCCAGGTAGTGCCTGTCGGTGTCGCGTCCGGCGCCCGGGCAGCCCCAGCTGTGGGTGGTACCGTAGTGGGCCAGGTCCCATTCGTCCTTCTCGGGCCACAAATCCTCGGACTCGCCGTAGAACGGGTCGGTGGCGTTGGACACGTTGCACGAGTCGATGGCATAGCCGAACAGGTCGACGTAGGCCTCGTCGGCCTGGGTGACCGTGG
>DBFAWQ010000031.1:0-26165 GCA_048242115.1 Eggerthellaceae bacterium | reverse complement strand
CCCATGCTGGAACAGCCCCCGCTCGCCGTTGGGGCCCGCGGGAAGGTCCGGCGGCGTCACCCCGGGGATGGGCTGGGTCAGAAGCTCGCAGATGATCTCGTAGAAGCGCTGCTCGCGGGCGTAGTCCACCTTCCCAACCGTGGCCGCCAGCGACCGTTCCACAGACGGCGAGGCCATGAGCGGGTAGAACGTGGTCTGGCTGCATCCCGATTCGATGACCCGCTCGATGTCGCGGATGAGGATGTCCTCGGTCTGCGCCGGGAAGTTGAAGATCATGTCGGCGTTCATGGACACGAAGTAGGGGCTGGCCTCCTGGATGCGCTCCAGAATCTCCTGGCCGCAACCGTACTTGTCGTAGCGGTCCATCTGCTTGAGCAGCCCGTCGTCGAAGGACTGCACCCCCACCGACAGCCGCTGCACACGGCCTTTCAGCTTCTCGAGGTAGCTGGGGATGAGGTGGTTCGGGTTCGTCTCCGAGGAAACCTCCTTGATGGAGAAGGTATCGCGGGCCAGATCGATGGTCTCGCACAGCTCGTCCAGCATGATGGTGGGAGTGCCCCCGCCGATGTAGACGCTGTCGAAGTCGTAGCCCAGATCCTTCAGCATGAGCATTTCCCTGCGCATGTTGGCGAAGTAGGGCCGCGCCCGGTCCTCGGCGAAGGGGAAGCGGTTGAAGGAGCAGTAGGGGCACAGACGCTCGCAGAACGGTACGTGCATGTACAGCATGTAGCGCTGGCCGGGCACGGGGCCGGGAATCCTGTCCTGGGTGACCGGCTCCAGCTTCAGGTACTGGTCCGTGCACCCGCGCACCACCGTGGAAAGCAAACGTTCTGCCAGCATATTGCAGCTCCCTCGCTCCTTGTCGCCCTTACCAGGCGTCGCGTCCCTGCAGGGCTTTCAGGCCTATGTCGCTGCGCAGCTGCTTGCCTTCGAAGCAGATGAGGTCGCATGCCTCGTAGGCCAGATCGCGCGCTTCCTCGAAGGAGTCGCCCAGGGCCACCACGTTCAGCACGCGGCCGCCGGCCGTCACCAGCTCGCCATCGGCGTTGTGGGCGGTGCCGGCATGGAACACGGTGACGCCCTCCAGCGCCTCGGCCTCGTCGACGCCCAGGATGACCTTGCCCTTCTCGTAGGCGCCCGGGTAACCCTCGCTAGCCAGCACCACGCACACGGCCCATTGCTCCGCCCAGTGCAGGTCGATGTCGTCGGGGCGCCCCTCGGCCACAGCCATCATGACCTCGGCCAGGTCGTTTTCCAGACGTGGCAGGATGACCTGGGTCTCCGGATCGCCGAAGCGCGCGTTGAACTCCAGAACCTTCGGACCGTCCTCGGTCAGCATGAAGCCGCCGTAGAGCACGCCCCGGTAATCGTGGGCGAAAGGCTCGCGGGCCGTGGCCGCCGCAGCGTCCTCCATGACCTTGTGCATGGCGGCGTACTCCTCGGGCGTCACGATGGGCACCGGCGAGTACACGCCCATGCCGCCGGTGTTGGGCCCGCGGTCGCCGTCGAAGGCGCGCTTGTGGTCCTGGGCCGTGGCCATGCAGTGGGCCTTGCCCCCGGTCACGAAGGCGAGCAGGCTGCACTCGGGCCCCTGCAGGCACTCCTCGATAAGCACGGTGCTGCCCGCATCGCCGAAGGCGCCGTCGAAGCAGGCGCGGACGGCCTCCTGCGCATCCTCCATGTCGTCGGCCACGACGACGCCCTTGCCCGCCGCCAAGCCGTCGGCCTTCACCACCACGGGAACGCCCAGCTCCTCCAGATAGGCCAGCGCCGGTTCCAGCTGGGTGAACGTGGCGTAGCGGGCCGTGGGGATGCCGTTGGCGTCCATGAAGCGCTTGCTGTAGCTCTTGCTGCCCTCAAGCTGCGCCCCCTGGGCGTCGGGCCCGAACACGGCCACGCCGGCATCGCGCAGCACGTCGGCCACGCCAGCCACCAGCGGCGCCTCGGGTCCGATGACCACCAGATCGATATCGTGGTCGCGCACGAAGCCGAGCACCGCAGCACCGTCTTCGGCGCTCAGCCCGGATATGTTGCGGGCGATGGACTCGGTGCCGCCGTTGCCCGGGGCGACGAACAACTCCTCTACCTGCGGGGATTTCGCCAAAGCCCAGGTAATGGCGTGCTCGCGGCCGCCGCTGCCCAAAACCAGTACGTTCATTAGCGGTCCCATCCTCTGAAGATCGTCTGATCGCGATCGGGCCCCACGGCAATGATGCTGATGGGCACCCCGGCCAGCTTCTCAAGGTACTCCACGTAGGCGCGGGCGTTCTCCGGAAGCTCCTCGAAGGTACGGCACCCGGTGATGTCCACGCCCTTCCAACCGGGCAGCTCCTCGTAGACCGGCTTCGCATGGAACAGCACGCTTTGCTGCATGGGGAAGTAGTCGTAGGTCTGGCCGTCGCACTCGTAGGCCACGCACACCTTGACGGTGTCGAAGGCCGAGAGCACGTCGAGCTTCGTGAGCGCCACGTCCGTCAGGCCGTTCACCTCGGCGGCGTAGCGGGCGATGACCGCGTCGAACCAGCCGCAGCGGCGCTTGCGTCCCGTGGTGACGCCGTACTCGTGTCCCACCTGGCACAACGTTTCGCCGTCGATGGCGTCCTGGCCCTGGCCGCCCTCCTCCACGTACTTCAGCTCCGTCGGGAAGGGACCGCCGCCCACGCGGGTGACGTAGGCCGTCTGGATGCCCAGCACGCGGTCGATCTTCTTCGGTCCCACGCCGGTGCCGGTGCAGGCACCCCCGGCGCAGCAGGACGAGGAAGTGACGTAGGGGTAGGTGCCGTGGTCGATGTCCAGCAGCGTTCCCTGGGCGCCCTCGAAGAGAACCGTCTTGCCGTCGCGGATGGCCTGGTTGAGCATCTGGGCCGTCTCGGCCATGTAGGGGCGCAGGATGTTCGCGTAGGGCAGGTACTCCTCGCAGATCTCCTCCACCGTGTAGGTATGGATACCGTAGATGTTCTTCAGGATGGGGTTCTTCTGGGCAAGGGCGGTCTCGACCTTCAGGCGGAAGATCTTCTCGTCCATGAGGTCCTGGATGCGGATGCCCTTGCGCGCCACCTTATCCTGGTAGCAGGGGCCGATGCCGCGCTTGGTGGTGCCGATCTTGTGGTCGCCCAAGCGCTTCTCGTCGGCGCCGTCCAGGTCCTTGTGGTAGGGCATGATCACGTGGGCATCGCAGGAGATGCGCAGGTTCTTGCAGGAGATGCCCTCGGCCTCCAGCACCGCCATCTCCTTGATGAGCACGCCGGGATCGACCACCACGCCGTTGCCGATGACCGGCACCGCGTTCTCGTACATGACGCCGGAGGGCATCAGGTGCAGCGCCAGCTTCTTGTCGCCGTGGATGACCGTGTGGCCTGCGTTGTTGCCTCCCTGGTAGCGGACCACGTAGTCGTAGTCGCTCGCAATGAGGTCGGTGATCTTTCCTTTGCCCTCGTCGCCCCACTGGGCTCCCACCAAAACCGTGTTCGGCATGGGATACGCATCCTTTCGCGCCGCAGCGCTCTCTCTCGCTTCGCGCAACCGCCCATGAGGGGAAGCGCGCTCCTGCCCGCAGCTCCTTCGCTGCCAGTCTGCAGCTCCCTTACTGCAAGTCTTATAGTATAGCGAAGCCCGCGCACCCGCGCCGCAAGCCCCCGCGAACCCGACGGCATCTCCAAGCAACCCCATGGCTATCGCCGGTCTTACACGTTAGCATCATGCATCGTTAATGTGCAAAACCAATGTTAGAGAGCGCCCTCGAGGAGCCCCATGGAAGCACGTGGGGGAGCTATTGAACGGGCCAGTCGACCAGTTCTACGCAGTTCACGCCGGCTTTGCAGCAGATGTTCGCCAGCTTTTTGTCAAGGGTGAAGAGCGTCGCGCCGTTTCTGCGGGTCAGAACCAGGTACAGCATATCGTAGACCGGATGGTTATAACGCAGGGCCTCCTGAGTCGCCTCGACAATAAGCCCTTTGTCTTCGACGAATTCATCCACCAGATCCATTCCTTCGTTAATCCGCTCTTCAATCATCACCGGATCGAGAAGACCGGCTTTTGCAGTCTGCCAGTGGGCGTTACCCAGTTCTGGAACGAAGACAGTCGGGGCTACGACTCGCTCGCCTTCCAGCATACTCGCCCTTAATGCTTGACCGATTGGAGACTCTTCCAGGATAGCCATTGCGGCACAGCAGTCGAGAACAACCATGCTAGATCCTTTCCAGCAATGCAGCGTAGTCGTCGTTGTGCCCATAGTCCCGATCTTCGCGAATCATGGCGACTATCTCGGCATCGGTCAGGCGCCGACGCCCTTTCTTCGCCTTCCTGTTCGTCTCGCCGATGACGCGAAAGAGCTCCTTGCGCTTCGCGATGCGCCGCTCCCGTTCGAGAATCGTATCTGCGTGGGAGTAAACTCCTCCCATACTGCCGCGACAGCTTCCCCCACCTCGCTCGAGCCACGCTTCGCTGTCGCTTGGCCCGGAAGCCTCCCCCGCAGCGAGCCCGCGACGTAGCAGCACTGTAGTCTGCTGGGCCAGGCTGCGCCGCTCCCGCCTGGCGCTCTCCTTCAGCTGTTCGTACAGGTCATCGGGCAATTCCCGCACTTGCAAAGCTGGCATATCGTCCTCCTCGCCCAAACAGATGCTTTCATTTCACATGCGTGATGCATGCATTATAGAGCACACAAAGCTCCGACGCAAGCAGAAAACGTATATTTGTTCGTAGTTTGTAGCCTTTTTCGAGCGTCGCCGATTGGGAATCTCGTGGCCCATCGGGATGCGGAGACGACGCAGGGTTCGGAACGCCGTCCGCTACAGGTCCACTTCCTGCAGGTCGGGGGCTGCCTGGCGCAGGGCCTTCACCACGTCCTTATGGCAGGTGAACACCACCACCTGGCGCACGGACGCCAGCTCGGCCAGGGCGGCAGCGGCCCCCGCGCGACGCTTCTCGTCGAAGTTCACCAGGATGTCGTCGGCCAGCACGGGGATGGCGGCGCCGACGTTGCGCGCGCTCATGAGCAGGGCGATGCGCAGGGCAAGGTAGAGCTGCTGGCAGGTGCCCAGGGAAAGCAGCTGCGGGGGCCGTGTGACGTGGCCCGAGTTGGTGGCCAGCAGCTGCCCGTCGTCTCCCAAGGACACCTTTACCCATTTGCCGCAGGTCATGAGCGAGAACAACTCGCTCGCCTTCCGATAGACCTCGGGCTGGCTGGTGCTCTCCCACGCCGAGATGGCCGCCTGCAGCATCCGCTCGGCCAGAAGCAGCCGCGCGTAGTTCTGCGCCGCCTCCTTCTGGCGCGTGCGCACCTGCTCGTACTCCAGCTTCAGCTGGTCTAACTGCACCTGTCCCAGACCCGCCGCCAGCTCCTGGGAAAGGCGTCCGTAGCGTTGGTCCAGTTGGCCGCTCTGTTCCTGCAGAGCGTCGCGCTGCTGCGTCTTGCGCGCCAAGGCCGTCCGCAGCCCGTCCGCGGTGCGCTCGGCCAGTCCCTCCGCACGACGCTCCGCACCGGCGAACAGCTGCTCCCGCACCTCCTGCGATCTTCTCAGCCCCTCCTCGGCCGTCGCGCGCTGCAAAGCCACCGCTCGCAAACGCTGTTCCAACCCCGCACGCTGCTCTCTGACCTGGTCGAATTCCTCCAGCAGCATCCGTGCCTGGGAAAGGGACCCGCGAGCCTCCTGGAGGCCGGCGCCGTCCAGATAGTCCCGTATCTCCTGGGAAAGCTGCGCCAGGTCGGCCTCGCAGGCCTGCAGCTTCTTCTCGTCCTGCAGCATCACCCACCGGGCATCGTCCAAACGCTCCTGGAAGGAAGGCCCGCTGCTGGAGGGCCTAAACAGCAGCACCAACGCCGCCACGGCGAACACAGCCGCGAAGGCCATGGACACGACGCCCGTAGCCACCATGGACAGCAGCGACCCCTCGTGGCCGTTCATGAATAAAGCAGCTCCCACCAGCAGGAACACTATCGGCATAATGATAGTGAGCGCTGTTTGGGCCGCCCGCGCCCGACGGCTGGGCCCCTGCGTCCCCCGCGTCCTGAACGACTCCTCCAATGCCCCGTAGGCTGCCTTCGACGCCAGGTACTGACCTCGCGCCAGGTCGACCCCGTGGCTGCGCTTGGCCTCCTCGGCGGCTAGCCGCTCGATTCGGTCGCGTACCGTTCGCTCGCCGCCGGCCTGCGCCAATCCGTCGAAGCGCCTGGCGCAGCGCACCTTCTCGCGCAGCTGCTCGCGAAGGCGATCCTCTTCCGCCGAAGCCGTCCGCACGTCCTCCTCGCGCTTTCCCGCCTCTTCATCCAAATGCTCCACCTGGGCAACGGACGAGGTCAGAAACTCTATATCGCCATTGGCGACGCGAAGTCGTTCCGCCATAGCCTGCCGCTGGGGCTCCAAGTCGTGCAGCTCGTGCTCGCTGGCCTTCAGATGCGTCGCCTGGTCGCTCGCCCGGGCTATGGCCGCCTTCAGCTCGTCGGCGCGGCTTTTCAGATTGAAGACGGAGTCGGGGAAGTCGGCGGAACGCGACAGGCAGTTCCGCAGCCGCTGCTGGACGAACGCCAGCGCCTGGGCGGGTCCCGTACCCGTGCCCGAGCCGGCCGTCAGCAGCTTGGCGGTCACGTCGGAGGTGTTGCGCAAATCTCTCAATTCATCGCTGGTCAGGGAGAACATGGTGCCGAACGTCGCCTTGTCGATATCGCCGACAAGCTCCGTGGCGCCCAGAACCCCTTCGGCGTTGCGTCCGCGGAACAGCTCCAAGTCGTCGGTGGCATCAGCCCCGTCGCCCTGCCGCCCGAACAGCAGCGCGCCCGACCGCTCGCCCGCGGCGGGCTTGTAGGGGTTGCGCTTGCCCCGGGCATCCTCCCAGCCGAACAGCACGCCGCCCACAAACGAGGCCACGGTGCTCTTCCCCGCCTCGTTGCGGCCGAACACCACGTTCAGGCCCGGCGCGAAGGGTCCTATCACCTTACCGGAGAAGGCGCCGAAGCCGTCCATGCGCACGGTGCGCAAAAACGGCCGTCCCGTCGTAGCGGCGGTTTCCTTCGCGACATGCTTGCCGGCCTGGGGTCGCTCGCTCATCGCGCCTCCTCGGTCAGCAGCAGGTCCAGCACCAATCGCTCGGCCTCGTCGGCCAGCCGGTCCATGGAACGGGCCACCGACCCGGGCAGCGCAACGCCCCGGGCCAGGAACTCGTCCTGCACGTAGGCAAGCGCCGCGCCCTCGTCGCGCCCAAGAGCCCGGGCCACGGAAAGCAACGTGGCGGGGAACAGCCCCTCGTCGGCAAGCAGCTGCAGGTCCATCGCGGGTTCGGTAGCGTCCACCAGCGCATCGCAGAAGAACAGCGGATACTGGTCGTTCAGCTGGCCACGCATGTCTTCCAGCACATCTTCCCTGCTCAGCAGCGCATGCAGCGCCGTACGCCCCCGCAACGTGACGCGCGAGACCATCTCCTCGCACTGGGCGGTGCCGTTGGCGGCGAACAGCTCCCGCATGATCTTGTCCGATACCGCAGGCAGGCTGTCGCAACCGGAGACGTCCACATCAAGGCGCTGCCACACGATGCTGGCCGTGGGAACGAACTCCACCGCGGGCGGTCGGCCCGTGCGAAGGGTGACGCAGTAGACGCCCCGCTCGTCGGTCTCGCGGATGTCGCGCCCCTGGATGCAGCCGGAAAAGCCGATGCGCGGGTCGTCCTCGGAGGGAAACAGCCCCTTCAGATGGATATGCCCGAGCGCCCAGTAGTCCATGCCGGCCGCCAGCAGCCGCCCCGGCGCCACGGGGGCCTTGTCCGGATCCAAATGCAGCCCGCAGTGGAGCATCCCTACGCCGAAGGGCGCCTGCGCAGCGTCGGCCTCGCCCGCTTCCACCAGAGCCTCCTCGGCCGCCGCCCGAGTCACCCCGTCGGCGATGCATACCTCCTGCGGCCAGGTCTGGTTGTAGTATCCCCTACCACCTACCAGGCACAACGGCCTGCCATCGCGGCGCACCAGCCGGAAGTCGGGCTTCTGGGCCGACAGCATGGTCGCGCCTTCGGGCAAGTTGAAGAACTCGTGCTGCCACGAGGTATAGGGGTCGTGGTTGCCCGTGACCATGAACACGGGAATACCGGCCTCGCTCAAACGCTCTAGGCCGCGGAAGAACAGCCGGTAGTCGGCGTAGGACGAGCACGCGGTGTCGAACATGTCGCCCGCGATGAGCACGAAATCCACCGCCCGGTCCAGGGCCGCCTGCACCACGCGCCCGTAGGCCTCGCCGATGGCGGCGCGCACCCGTTCGGCCCACTCCGGCGAAAGGGCGCGCAAGCCGCGCATGGGCGCCCCCAGGTGGAGGTCGGCGGCGTGGATGAATGTTACCTGGTCGGCCATGGGGCCAGTTTAGCGAATCCGGCGCCCGTTGGCCATGGCGCAACCGACCGCGCTACATATAGTCGGCAACGCGGGACTCGTCCACAAAGTCCATGAAGCGCGTGTACTCGGCCTTGAACGCCAGAGGTATGTCCCGCGTGGGTCCGTTGCGGTGCTTCGCCACGATGAGCGTTGCCTGCCCGAGCGGCGGCCGGTCCTCGCTTTCCGCCTCCACCTCGTCGATGCTGCGGTCGATGAAGGCCACGATATCGGCATCCTGCTCGATGGACCCGGATTCGCGCAGGTCGGAAAGCATCGGGCGCTTCTTCGTGCGCGTTTCGATGGAACGCGAGAGCTGCGAGAGGGCGATGACAGGCATGCCCATCTCCTTGGCCAGAACCTTCAGCCCTCGGGAAATCTCGCCCACCTCCACGGCGCGGTTGCCGTCGGCCCGGGAACGGGGCGGCTGCATGAGCTGCAGGTAGTCCACGATGATCAGGCCGTTTTCCACCCCGCGCAGCTGACGGCGCGCCTTGGAGCGCAGCTCGAGGATGGAAAGGGCTGGCGTGTCGTCGATCACCATGGGCAGATCCGACAGCCACCCGCAAGCCTCGATGAGCGCGGGCCAGTCGGAGTCCTGCACCTTGCCGGAGCGCAGGTTCGCCAAGCTCACGCGCGCCTCCGAGCAGATGATGCGCTGCACCAGCTGCTCGGCGCTCATCTCCAAGGACAGAAACGCCACGGTGGTGCCCAATTTCGCAGCGTTGGTGGCCAGGTTCAACGCGAAGGAGGTCTTACCCACGCCGGGACGCGCCGCCAAAATAACCAGATCGCCCGGTCGGAAGCCATGGAACAGCTCGTCCACATCGTGGAACCCGGACGCTACGCCCGTGATCTTGTTCTCCTGGGCCGCCAGCTGCTGAATCTGCTCGAAGGAGACGCCCACCAGGTTCTGCATGGTCTGGAAGTCGGACGAGACGCGCTTCTCCGTAACCGAGAACAGCGTCTTCTCCGCCTCCTCCACCACCTCGTCCAAATCGGCCGGGGCGTCGTAGGCCAACGCCTGGATGGAAGCGGAGGCGCGGATGAGCTGGCGCAGCATGGAGGTACGCTTCACGATCTCGACGTGGTTCTGCCAGTTGGTCAGCGCGAAGGTGTTGTCCGCCAGGCCCATCAGGTATTCCGGACCTCCCACCGCATCCAGCTGCCCGGCAGCCTTCAGATGGTCGGCCAGCGAGATGTGGTCCACGGGAATCTGACGCGTGGACATGTCGAACATGGTCTGGAAGATGATCTGGTGCGACGAGCGGTAGAAGTCCGACGCCTCCAGCTTGACGGCCACCTCGTTGATGGCATCCTGACGCAGCAGGCAGGCCGCCAGCACGATCTTCTCGGCCTCGATGTTCTGAGGGTCGGCCTTGGCCGGCGCCGCGGTGTAGGCACCTTCCTCGGGAACGTAGTCGGGATTGTAAACCATGGGGCTGGTGGCCATGAAGCGCTCACTTCCTTCGATGCTCGGGCTGGCCATCATAGCGCAGAAAGCGCCTTTCGTCAGACGCAACGTCCTTAGAAGCGGCTTCGGTGCGCACAGTTTTCCACATCGGGAAAAAAGAACCCCCCGATTCTGAGCAGAGAACCAGGGGGTTGTTCACCTTTTCCCCATTCGCCATGGGGGAAAGACGCTCCACGCGAATTCCGCATTGTGCAAAACCGCGGAAGCGCCAGGCGCGAAGCCGTCGGCTGAGGAGCCCGGATGGAGCCTTAAGCCTCCACGACCTCGGTCTCCTCGGCAGCGGCCTCGACCTCGCCGTCGGCATCCTCGGCCACCTCGACCTCTTCGGCCTCGGCAACCTCGACGCCCACGAGCAGCTTCAGCTCGGCCTTGATCTCGCGGTACAGCGACACGGTGACCGTATGCTCGCCGGCGGTCTTGATGGGAGAGCCCATCTCGATGCGACGACGATCGATCTCCACGCCCAGCTGATCCTTCACCGCGTCAGCAACCTGCTGCGCGGTAACGGAGCCGAACAGCTGGCCTTCGTCGCCCACGCGGGCGTCCACGACCACGGCGGCGGCGTTCAGCGCAGCTTTGAGCTCCTCGGCCTTGGCGACGCGCACCTCTTCGCGCTTGGCGATGTTGTGCTTGCGCTCCTCCAGCTGCTTCAGATTGCCCTTGGTCGCCAGGATGGCGATGCGCTGGGGCAGCAGGTAGTTGTTCGCGAAGCCGCGGGTAACCTCCACGACGTCGCCTTCACCGCCCTTGCCCTTCAGTTCTTCGAGCAGGATAACTTTCATGGTTCCTCCTTGCCTTAGCGCCCGCGGCGATCGCCACGACCGCTGACGGCGGGAACCGCGTAGGGCATGAGCGCCATCTCGCGCGCACGCTTCACGGCGTTGGCGATGTCGCGCTGGTGCTGAGTGCAGGCTCCGGTCACGCGACGGGGCTTGATCTTTCCGCGGTCGGTGACGTACTTGCGCAGCATCTGCGTGTCCTTGTAGTCGATGTACTCCACGTCCTCTTTGCAGAACTGGCAGTACTTACGACGAGGCTGCTTTACGTAATCAGCCATGTTCAACCTCTTTCGTTGGTGCTAGAACGGAATCTCTTCATCGTAAACCGAGGCAGAGGTGTCCACGACGTCCGACGCAGGCGCAACAGGGGCCGGAGCGACCGCGGCTGCGGGAGCGGCGGCCACGACCGGAACGGGTACCTGGGGTGCCGCGTAGGCGTCGTAGGACGGCATCGCCGGCTGCTGGGGCGCGTAGGCTTGCTGAGGCGCGTAGCCCTGCTGAACCCCGTAGCCCTGCTGGGGAGCGAAGGCCTGCTGCGGACGCGGAGACGCGTAACCGCCGGAGCCGTTGCCTCCCTGGTTGCTGGACATGAACTCGATGTCATCGACGACGACCTCCAGCTTGCTGCGCTTCTGGCCGTCGCGCTCCCAGCTGCTGTAGCGCAGCTTGCCCTCGATGCAGACCTTCTGGCCCTTGGACAGGAAGCGGGAGACGCTCTCGGCGCGGGCGCCGAACATCTTGCAGTCGACGAAGTTGGCGTAATCCTCCCACTCGCTGGTCTGGGGATTGCGCCGACGGTCGTTGACCGCGACGGACAGGCTCAGCACCTGGGTGCCGCCCGGAGTCGAGCGAAGCTCGGGGTCGCGGGTCAGGTTGCCGCTGATGACTACTCGATTGATACTCATGGTCCACCTCTTTCGGTTCCACCCTGGGGCTTGCGTCCCGGGGCTTGTCCTTTGCCTTAATCGCGGTCGGTGCGCTTCACGATCATATGGCGGACCACGGCGTCCGTGATACGCAGCACACGATCAAGCTCGGCAACCTCGGCGGGGTCGGCATGGAAATCGATAAGGGTGTAGTCACCATCGGTCAAACCGTCGATTTCGTACGCAAGCTTGCGTTTGCCCCAGTTGTCGATGTTGTCCACCGTGCCGTTCGCAGCGGCGATCGTGCTCTGGATGCGGTTCATGACCGCTTCGCGGGTGGTTTCGTCGATGGTCGGAGCAACAAAAAACAGCAGTTCGTAAGCCTTCATCAGCTCACCTCCTCTGGACTGTACGGCCCCGGGCTGGTGAAGGCAATACACCGGGGCAGGAATTAGCCGTATTATTCTAGCAAACCCCGACTCCGATCATGCGGGATTCTTTTCCAGCCGCCCGAACCCCACGCCCTCTTCACACAAGCCCTGCCGATTCCCCGTCGCGCAGACGCGTGCTGCCGCTGCGATTCCCATCGCGGAAGCGTCACGCCCATCGGCACCGCCCTTTCGAAGCCGGCACCGACCGCTACGGTCCATACTAGCGCGACGCCCTTGCAATTCCATGACAGAGACCTTTCCGCGACCTCTCGGAATGCGGAACCGAAGAGGCACCGCCCCCGAACGCGGCCCGTCCCGCTTCCACGACCTTCCCGGTTCGCATTCTCTCGCGGCTCGCAACCGCCGCCGCCCGATAGCCTGCAGCTGACGCACGCGTTTCCATCGAAGCCCTTGCAGCGTTCGCAGCCGTTTCTATGAGGAAGCTCGCACCGTACCTATCCGTTTCCATCAGGAAGCTCGCGCCGTTCGCATCCGCTTCCAACGGCAACCTTGCAACGTTCTGGCAGTGCTCGCGCACTGCCTCATCCGGGACCTTTCAGAATTCTTGCGGAGGTCCCCGCCTACGAGAAGGGCGCCCGACCAACGCCAGACGCCCCCTGTTTCCACTTGACGGCATTTGCCGCCGCAATACCCGCTATCTAGCGGCCGACCAGCAGCGCTCATAGGCCGCCGAAGGATCAAGCAGCCGTCCGTACCCTACTCCTCGACGGCGTCGATCTCCTCTTCGGCCGCCTCGAGCTCGCCGTCGGCACCCTCGTCGGCGCAATCGCCGTCCAGGTACTTCTCGTCGATTTCCTCCTCCGCGTAAGCGTCGGCGTCCTTCAGGTCCTCCATGAAGTTCGGCGATGCGCCGATGTAGGCCGGCTCCGCTTCGAAAGTAAGCTTGCCCTCGTCGTCGGCGACGTACAGGATGCCCACCGCATAGCCCTCCTCTTCGCCGGGGATGCCGCCTTCGGCGATCAGGCAGTCCTTCACCTCGTCGTCCACCTCCAGGTAGCCGTCGTAGCACAGGGCGTAGGCTTCGGCGCCCCGGGCATTGGCCACCGTGTGGCGGGCGAAGGCGAAGCACTGCTCGGCCGTCTCGCCGGGATGGTTCTCCAGGAACAGGTTCTCCTTGACCACCAGGGCGGTGAAGGGAACGATGTCGTTGCCGGCCAGCATCTTCTCCTTGGATTCCTCCAAGCAGAACAGCAGCACCTTCTCCAAAAGCTCGGGAATCTCGGGCACCTCGATATCGGAGCTCTCCACTACGCGGTCGGCCATGTTCGTCCTTTCGTCGGCTCGGTTCCCCGAGTTTCCATCGGTTCGTTTCCCGAATTGTGGGCGAAAGCGGCGCAGCGGTCAACGAGTAACCCCAAGACGGCACCGTTTCAATAGACGAGTGCTGATCCCCAGACCGCACGTTCGGGATGCCGCACGACAGGCTTTTCGCCCCTCGCCTCTGACCAGGTAGTATTCACTGTTTCCGCAGGTCAAACAGCCGCTTCCGCGATGGTTGAAAAGTCTGTCGTGCGACGCACAACCCTCCGCCTGGCTGCCATTCGGGAGACAAAAAAAGAACACCCTGCCGAAGAGGGTGTTCGCCTGATTCTCAACTGGCGGAGGAGGAGGGATTCGAACCCCAGATACCCTTTTGGGGTATACACGATTTCCAATCGTGCTCCTTCGGCCAGCTCGGACATCTCTCCACGCTCGCTTACGGCTGCTCGTGCGCAGCAGACAAGTATTCTACCCTCCCCGCCGCCTCGGTGCAAGCCTGTATTTTTCACGGACGGCCTACGATGCGCACCCCGCTGCGAAACGATTCGTTGCCCTGACATCCGAGGCGCAGCAGCAGCCGTATGCTTCATCTGAACAACTGAACACCATGCCGGTCCTCCGACGTGCGCAAACACTATGTCCCAAGACTCTCGGACATATACGGGCATCGGACAGCGCAGCTTTCGAAACACATCGAAACCATGCCCCCGGCAGCGCACAAACCGGCAACTAGAGCAAGGAGAACATCATGGCCGAAAAGAAACCCGTAGAGGTAATCGACAGCGGCCGCGTGGCCGAGGCCAAGAAGGCCGGCAGCGCCGTCATCGACGTGCGACCTGCATCCATGTACGAGGAGGGGCATATCCCGGGCGCGCTCAGCGTCCCGCTGGTGGTGCCCGAGGATGGGTCTATGATTCCCGACGACGCCATCCTGGCCGCTGTCACCGCCGCCGGCATCGCGCCAGACGACGACGTGGTGCTCTACTGCCAAACCGGCTACCATGCGGGGCTGGCCGCCGACACCCTGGCCAAGGAGGGCTTCGAAAACGTGGAGCTGTACTCCGGCAGCATGAACGACTGGACCGCCAAGGACCTGCCCGTCGAGAAGTAGCCCATCTGCGGGCGGCGCGCCCAGCCCCCCGCCGCTCATTCGCCATCGAACATGGATGGAATTTACGGAAGTGCTGTTGCCTGCTGTTGCCGTTAGCAGCACTTCCGCAAAAAACAGCCCCGACTTCGAAGCCGCAGGACGGCGAGGCGGCAGGCGGGGGCGATTCAGATCCCGCCGCCGGCGCGGGCTCGCCCAATTCCATACCATATCGTCTTGCCGCAAGCTGCCTGCAACGCAAAGGGGCCCGCGCACGACGACGCGGGCCCTCAGTCGCTTCTGGCGGCTGTTCGGCGCTTGGAGCTTAGTAGTTCTCGGCCTTGATCTCGAAGTGGCCGCGCGGATGCTGGCACACCGGGCACACCTCCGGCGGCTCGGTGCCGATGCGAATGTGGCCGCACACCGTGCACACCCACACCACGGGCTCGTCGCGCTTGAACACCTCGTCGTTCTTGATGCGGTCCATGAGCTTCACGTAGCGCTCCTCATGGGACGTCTCGATCTTGGCCAGCTCCGAGAACCATTCTCCGATCTCGGCGAACCCTTCCTCGTAAGCGGTCTTCGAGAACGACGCATAGGCCTCCACGCCCTCGGCCTCCTCGCTGGCCCGGGCCGCTTCCAAGTTCGTCATGGTGTCGGGCACGGCGCCGTCATGCAGCTTCTTGTACAAAAGCTTCGCATGATGCAGCTCGTTGGCCGCGGTCTCGTTGAAAATCTCCTGGATCTGCGTGTAGCCGTCCTTGCCCGCCTGCTGGCCGAAGAACGTGTACTCGCAGTAGGCTCGGCACTCCAGATTCAGCGCCGTCTCGAAATTCTTCCAAGTCTGGGAATCCTTGAGCTCCATGGGAAGCCTCCTTCTCGCCGGCTTTCGCGTTGCCGATCGTTCGCCGATTTTCGCGTAGGCCTATCATGGGGCAAAGCGGTCAGGCAATCGAGGCATCTTCGCTTTAAGACACGACGCCGTGAGAAAACGGTCACCGAACCGAAACGAACGCGCCGCGCAGAGCCGGCTGGCGACCGACCGGCGAAACCGGCGTTTGGCGAGGGTGCGGTCAGCGAGCGGCCTGCACGTGGGTGAGGACTGCGGCTACCAGGGTCTTGATCTGGATGGGCTTGGAGAGATGCTGGTTCATGCCGCTGGCCAGCGACGCGGCCACATCGTCGCTGAAAGCGTTGGCGGACATGGCGATGATGGGCACGGTAGAAGCATCAGCGCGGTCCATGGCGCGGATGGTGCGCGTGGCCTCGTAGCCGTCCATGCGCGGCATCTGCACGTCCATGAGCACTGCATCGTAGTGGCCCTCTTCCGCGGCCGAGAAGCGCTCGCACGCCTCCTGACCGTCGGCAGCTCGTTCCACCGCGAAGCCGTAGGAGACCAGCAGTTCCTCGGCGATCTCGGCGTTCAGATCGTTGTCCTCCACCAGCAGGATGCGCAGGCCGCTGCCGCAATCGGGGGACAGGGCCCCTTCGGGAGCGTCGGGCGTGCCAGACGTGCCGGCCTCCTTGCCACCCGCATCGGACTCGGCAGCATGCGGGGCGCAGGCCGCACCCGCATCGGCACCGCCGGGGACCGTCGCCGCGCCTTCGGCGTCCTTCGCTCCCCGAACCGCGTCTGCGGCCGCATCGCCGCCTTCCGCCATCCCCTCCGATGCGTCCTTCGGCACCACCGACTCGGCCCGTATCTCCCTGGCCAACGCAAGCACGGCTTCCATATCCAAGTCGTCCAGACACAGGGAGTCCAGCGGATCGGACGGCTCGTCGCAGCTCTCGCTTGCGCTCGGAAGGTACACGATCACCGTGAAGGCGGTCCCCTCGTCCGGCACGGACTGCACGGTGATGACGCCGCCCATCAGCGTCACGATGTTCTTCACGATGGACATGCCCAGGCCCGTGCCCTGCTCGCGAGAGCGCCCCTCCATGGTGAAGGGCTCGAACAGGTGCTCCTGAAACTCGGGCGACATGCCGATACCGTTGTCGGCCACCCGGAACGTAATCGGGTAGAAGCCAGATTTCTTCGCCCCCACGGATGCGGAAACGGAGACGGACCCTCCTTCGGGCGTGTACTTGACAGCGTTGCTCAGCAGGTTCATGAGCAGCTGGTTCAGCCGGATGCGATCGCCGAGGAAGCAGTCCTCGCGGTCGCTCTCCACCGTCACGGTCAAGGACTGGCGCCGCTCCTCGGTCTGCATGCGCGCCACGTCGGCCGCATCGTTCACCAGCGCTTTCAGGCTGAAGGGCAATCGGTCCAGTACCATCTTGCCGCTCTCGATCTTCGAGAAGTCGAGCACCTCGTTGATAAGCCCGAGCAGCTGGTCGGACGCCACGGAGATCTTCGACAGGCACGTGCGCAGCTTCTGCGGGTTCTCCACGCTCGAGTCGGCGATCTGCAGCATGCCGATGATGACGTTCATGGGCGTGCGGATATCGTGGCTCATGCGCGAGAGGAACTCCGACTTGGCGCGGTTCGCGGATTCGGCGGCGTCCATGGCGTCCTTCATGGACAGCTGGATGGTTTTCTCGGTGGTGATGTCCTGCATCACGATCAACAGCTGATGCCGTCCCTCGAACTCCAGAGGCCTCACGGCGTACTCCACCCACGACCGAACGCTCTCGTGGGGCTTGACCAGCGAAAAGGCCCCGCGCTCCAAGCATTCTACCGAGCCGGTGCGAATAAGGTCGAACAAATCCGCGCCTTCCGGCGACATCTGCAGCGCCCCTGCCGTATCGGGGCTGGCCACAAGGTCGTCAAACGAGCATCCGGTAACGCCGTTCGCCTTCGCGACGATATGGGTCGTCTCGTGGTCCCGGGGCGAGTACAGGTTCACCGCCATCTCCACGCTCTCCGAAAGCGCCCCGTACAGTTCGATGGTGGCGGCGGCATTGCGGGACCGGATGCGCCGCTGGTAAGCCATCAGCAACGCCGCCCCCATGCCCACCAAGCTCAGCAGGACGACGGCGAACACCCCTTGAAACGTAGCGGCGACCGCCGTTGTCTGCGAGCGAAGGTTCTGTTCGGGGATGATGGTGCAGGCATACCAGGTAGAGCCCGCCACCGGAGCGACGGCGATATAGCTGGCCTCCCCGTCGATGACCGCGCGGACAACGCCGCACTCGCCGCCCTCTATGAGACTCTGAAGCTTCTCGACCCCCTGCAGCCCCGCATCGAAAGCGCGCCGCTCGAAGCCGTCGCCACCGGCGGCGCTCTTCGAATAGGCCTCGCTTGCGAACTGGGTGTCGGCCAGGAACGCATAGATGGAATCCCCTACCGCAAGAGGTGTCTCCGACGGAGTTACGGTGGATGCGAGCACCTCGCCCGTCGCCGCCTCCACGAGCATGAAATCGCCGCTTCCGTCGAACATGTCCAGCTCGTCGGGCATCGTGAACAGCACCGTGGGCACTTCCTGGTAGTAATCGCCCACGAACCGGCCGTCGATGAACAGCTGCTTGTGGGCTATACGGACGGACTGCCCCTCATCGTTTATGAAGCTTTTGGTGTAGTCGTAGTGATATTCGGGCCAGGGTTCTATCTCGCGGTCGCCGAGAATCTCCTGGGTCGAAACCGATTCGCCGTCCCACGAGATGCCCTGGCCATCGGCGCGGACGAACCACGTTCCCGAAAGCCCGTAGCTTTCCTTGATGCTCTCCAGCAACGGCCGCACTTCGTCCAGATCGTCCGACTGGATTTGGACGGAGGTCATCTCGTTCTGGAGCAGGTCAAGGCGCCCCGCCGATGTGAACGCAGCCTGCTCGGTAAAGGACACGACCTGCTGTTCCGCGTTCTCGCTCAAGATGCCTTCGATGTAGTTCGTCAAGGCCGCCATAAGCGCCATAAGTACCAGGATGGCCACCATGGCAAGAACGGCCAGGGCCATGTTATGCCGGGGACCGTCCATTCCCCCGGAAAGGGCGGAGTCAGCCAAACGGCCGCGCGCGAACCCGATATCGCTGCGCAATTGCCTAGTGGAGGTAGGCGTGCTGCGCTGCTCGACCATGGACCATCCCTTCGCGCGAACAGCGTCCTGGCAGCCGCCGGCGGCTCGCGTTTCGTACTTTCCGCATCCGTAGGGAAGCCGCGCCGCCAGCTACGCCCGTCTGAAGAGACGTCCGAAAAGCGCATGTTACGATTTCGCCAAAGCGAGCCCCAGCGAAGCTCCCAAGCCATAGTATACTCGTTGCCGACACGCTAGACCCAAAAAAGAAGGATACTATGGACGCAGCTGCCGTTTACCATTTTCTCTTCGAAACCGCACCAGGCATCGGCTGCCTTATCGGCGGCGTGCTGGTGCTGACCCTCATCGCCAGCGTCATCATGGAACGCCGCACCCGCAAGCAGTTCGTGGACCGCGAGCCGGGCGAGGACGACTGGTCCTTCTTCGACGACGATGACGAGGAATCCCAGGACGAAGAGAGCGACAAGAAGTCGAAGTAGCGCCCGTTTGCCCTTGCCGCGAGCGGACCTGTTTCCATCCGGAAAGGAAGCGATTCAACCCATGACGAACCGTTCGAGCATCCTCTACCAGCGCACCGGCGACTACATTCCCCGCATCGCCGCGGTCCACGACCTGTGCGGTTACGGGAAGTGCTCGCTGGGAGTGGCCATCCCCGTGCTCTCCGCCGCCGGCTGCGACGTATGCCCGGTGCCCACGGGACTGTTCTCCAGCCACACCGCCTTTCCCGGCTGGTACATGCATGACACCACCGCCATGCTCGAGGATTACCTTTCCGCCTGGAGCGAGATCGACGTGCAGATAGACGCCGTGTATTCAGGCTTTTTGGGCGCGCCCGAGCAAGTGGACACCATCCGGCGCCTGTACGTCACCTACCCCGACGCGCTGCGGGTGGTTGACCCGGTCATGGCCGACCACGGCAAGGTCTACCCCACCTACACGCCTGAGCTGTGCGCCGCCATGGCCGATCTGGCCCATCAGGCCGACATCCTCACGCCGAACCTGACCGAGGCGGCCATCATCCTGGGCGAGGAGTGGCACGGTACCGACATCTCCGAGGCGGAGGCAGCCCGCATGATCGAGGGCCTCATCGGGCTGGGCGCGAAGAACGTGGTGCTCAAGGGCATCAAGCGCGAGGGCGAGGACATAGTGCGCAACTACGTGGGCGGCACCGACTGCGACCTGGCCGAGGTCAGCAACGCCTACGTCCCCTACGCCCTGCACGGCACGGGCGATGTGTACGCATCGTGCCTGCTGGCGGGCATCATGGCCGGCCGCAGCCTGGTGGAGTCCGCCGACTTCGCCGGCTCGTTCGTGCACGACGCCATGCTCGTGAGCGCCAAGCAGCCCCACTTCCGCGACCGGGGCGTCTCCTTCGAGCCCTTGCTCGGCCAGGTGTGCCAGCTGTTGGGGTAGGAAATCCCCAACAACCTCCGCACGCAAAGAGGCCGGAGCTCCGACGATTCGGGCTCCGGCCTCTTTCGACTCCAAGGCTATGCGCACCGCAGCGCGCATGGGGACGCGGCCCGCAACGGCCGCGCGCACCCCGTTACACAGCCACGATGCCGGTGAGCAGCAGGATCAGCGACACCAGGGCCGCAATCAAGATGATGGCGGTCACGATGCGGTCGCGGGTGTTGTCCAGGTACTTCTCGCCGCGTTCGCGCTTACCGGCGATGTACATGATGATGCCGGGCGCGTACAGAAGCGACATGATGGTCACGCCCACGGCCCCTGACGCCCACGCAAGGAAGAAGCTGTAGATGACGCCGATGATGGCCACCACGCGCCAGAAGACGATGTTGCCGCCCACCTTGCCTTTAAACGATCCCTGCTCCTTGAAGGCCACCTTGGCGAAGTACGCCGCGGACAGCAGATAGGGCAACAGGATCATGCCGGCGGACAGGGTGTAGAAGAAGCGGTAGGTGCTGTCGGAGAACATCATGATGATGAGGAACGCCTCGATGATGATGTTCGTCACGATGAGGGTAGTGATGGGAGCGCCCTGCTTGTTCGTCTTGGCGAAGGCCTTGATGAACACGCCCTGCTCGGCGGCCTCGTAGGGAGACTCGGCGGACAGCACCGTGTAGCCCAGCATGGCGCCCACGAGCGACAGGATGACGCCGAAGTTGATGAGCACGGCGCCCCACTGCCCCACGGCAGCCTCCATGACATAGGCGAACTGCGGGTTCTGCAGCTCGGCCAGCTCGGACAGCGGCAGGATGCCCAGCGACAGCATGCTGATGAGCATGTAGATGGTCAGCACGCACACGAACGCGATGATGGTGGCCTTGCCCACGTCGGAGTCCTTCTTGGCGCGGCCGGAGATGGCCACCGCGCCCTCGATGCCCACGAACACCCAGATGGTGATCATCATGGAGTTCATGACCTGGTCGAAGAAGGGCATGCCGGGGTCGGCCCCGTGGGTGAGGTTCTCCACGAACAGCGCCGGATCGAACTTCTGCAGGAAGATGATAGCCGCAAGCGCAACGAAGATGGGCACGATCTTGCTGATGGTCACAACGGCGTTCACGCCCGCCGCTTCCTTCACGCCGCGCGACACCACGAACACGTAGAACCAGATGATGGCGCTCGCGGCGATGATGGAGGGCAGGTTCGTGCCGTTGCCGAACACGGGGAAGAAATAGGCAAGGGCCTGGCACAGCAGCGCGGAGAAGCTTACCGTGCACAGCAGCGCCGAAATCCAGTAGCCCCAAGCGCTGTTAAAGCCCAGGAAGTCTCCGAACCCCGCACTCGCATAGCTGTAGATTCCACCTTTGAGCTGGGGCTTGATACGAGAGAGCGCGAAGAAGGTAAGGACCAGGCACAGCACGCCCACCGCCGAGATGCCCCATGCGGTGATGATGGCCCAGCCGCTGCCGCCGCCCACGGCCTGCTCGCCCGAGAGCGTGAAGACGCCCGCGCCGATGATGAGCGTAATAACGGCAGTGACCAGGCGGAACAAACCCAACTTCCCGTGATGGTCCGCCGCTGCGCCACTGCCGGCACTACCCGTCATGCCAGCTCCCGCGGTCTGCGCCATCCCGGCACCGCCGCCGTTCGTTGGTTCCATGGGAAAAACCCCTTTCCTGAATGCCCGGCCGGCTTCCGCACCTCGACGCTTCCGAATCTCGGGATTGCGCCCTTCGACGCCCCCGCATCCCGGCACGCCCGGCCCAGGCGCTCCGTCCATTGTGGGTCATGATACCCCAAGCCAACGCCATCCAGCCCCCCGCTATGCAACATTTCGCATCATGTTACCGTTTGTATACAGGTTTCCTGGGAAATATAGCTCCACTATTGTAAATCGAGAGTGCACAAGTGGAGGGTTTTGGGCGAATTCCCCTAAAACCCTCCACTTGTGCACCGTGCCCCCCACCGAACGGCTGGGGGGAAACGGGCGGCGAAGGGAGCGGGGCAGTAAGGCGGGGGCAGGAGCTACTCCACGACGATGCGCTCCAGGGTGACCGATTCCAGAGCCTGCTCGTTGAAGGCGCAGCCCAGGCCCGAAACGAAGGGCGGCCGGTTCAGGTAGATGTTGCCGCACTCCACCGCGTAGGGCGGCGTGGTGACGTCGGTATCGAAGTAGCGGGCCGTGGAACCGATGTCGCCCGGCGCGCTCACCACGGGCAGCGTCTCGAAGGCGGCAGCGGCCCGGCGCGAGACGCCGGTGTCGTACATGCCGCCCATCCACACCGTGAGTCCCCTCCGGGCGGCCAGCCCCATGAAGCGCAGGGTGGGTGCGATACCCCCCAGCTTGCCCACCTTCACGGCGTAGCAGCGAAGCTCGGGGTAGGTGAGCGCCCGCAGCAAATCGCGGGGGCGCGCGATGGATTCGTCCAGGCAGATAGGGGTTTTCAGGGTGCGCTGCAGCTGGGCCAGCCGGGCGAACAGCTCGCCGGGGCCATCCATGGCGCGGCCCGCGGGGTGCAGCGGCTCCTCGATCCAGGCCACATTCAGGTCCGACAGAGCGCGCAGCTCGTCGGCTTGGCTCTCCCAGAAGCTCTGATTCGCATCCAGTGTGATCATGATGTCGGGGAACTCCTGCCGCACCGCTTGGGTGAGGGTGTAGGCGCAGCCGGGGGCGACCTTAAGCTTCAGACGCGTGTAGCCCGCCTGCACCGACTGCCGGGCCGACGCGAGCACCTCGGGAACCGCCCCCATGCCGATGACCGCACCGGCGGGAACCGCCCGCATGCTGTCGAGCATGGCGGGGGCGGCTGCCGCTTCCGATGCGCTCGCCAGCGGCAACACGGGCCCCGACTGATTCGGGAAGGCCGAAGCGGCTTCGGAACGGGACGCGAACACAGAGCCGGAGCCGTAGCGGGCGCCGCATGCACCGGCCATGGCCTCTCCCACCGCTTCCGCCCCTAGGGCGCCGCGGCATTCCTCGGCGTAGCACTCGTTCAGCAGCTGCCACAACGGCTTGCCCACGATGCGTCCGTACAAATCCCACACCGCTGACTCGATAGCGCCCATGGCCAGGGGATACGGCAGCGCACCAGGCACGGCGGACAGCAGATCGAAGGCGTCGGCTGGATGCAGCATGGGCACGCCGATAATCGCCGGCGCCAGCACGTCGCGCAACACGGGCACATCGTCGCGAAGCGTTTCGGGCAGGTACCAGTCGCTGGAGAACGCCACGCACTCCCCCAACCCGCGACGGCCCTGGTAGTCAACCACTTCCACCAGCAGCGACTCTCGCGCCCGCAACGTGCCCTTCGACGTGCGGAACGGCTTCTTGAACGGCAGCCGGATGCGGTGCAGTACCACCTTCTCTATGAGTATGCGCTCGTCGAAGCGCTTCAGCAGGGCCTGGCGGTCGGTCTTGCCCACACCGGCGCGGGGGAAATCGTCCAGCACGAAGATGCTGTCGGGTACGTAGACCTTCGACAGCCGATGCTCCAAGCCTTCCCGCAGTTGAGCGGCCATCTGCAGGTTCGTCTGCGGCGCACATTGTGCCTGGTCAAGCGGATTCAGGCGCTTGCGCTCCACGAAGGCCACGGGGCGGCGGCCCCACACCGGGTCGGGGGCGCCGAAGACGAACGCGTCGGACACAGTGGGCACGTCCAGCAGCTTCTTCGTTATCTCGGCTGGATACACGTTCTCGCCGCCAGAGACGAACATGTCCTCGGTGCGCTCCTGCACGAACAGACGCCCGTTTCGGATGGCGGCGCTGTCGCCGGTGAGGAAGTAGCCGTCCACCGTACGCGTGGCCTGGGCGTTCAGGTAGCCGTCGAAGACGCCGCAGCCCTTCACGGCCAGGCGCCCCACCCCTTCCTCGTCTGGGTCGACGATATGCGCGCTGTAGCCGGCCAGCAGCCGCAGCCCCCCTTCGAACCCGGGGGTGACCACGCTGTTCGCGATCATGCTGGAGGTCTCGGTCATGCCGTAGCTAGCGAACAGGCGCACCTGAAGGTTCGCGCTGCGGGTAAGCGAGCTTTGGTTGGGCGCCGATCCTCCCAGAAGCACGCAACGGTACGCCCGCAAAGCCTGCTTGTACGCAGCGTCGGACTCGGCCAGGGCTAGCATGTCCTGCAGCATCTTGTCCACCACCGACACGTGAGTGGCCCCACCGCGCGCCGCGTCGTCTAGCAGCTGGGCGGCGCTGAAGCCCTCGTAGAGCGTAAACGGAGCATCGGCCAGCACGCAGCGCACCATCACCTGGAAGCCGCCCACATGATACAACGGCAACGCCAGTTGCCATCGGCTGGACGCGGAAACCGACAGGCTCAAATTCGCCATATGGGCCGACGAGCACAGGTTCTCCCAGGTAAGCGGCACGGCTTTGGAACGTCCCGTGCTGCCGGAGGTGAACATGACCACGGCGCGGGCCGACGGGGAGAACACGCGCACCGCATGCTCGGCATAGTGGACCACACCGCTTTCCGCCTCCGCCCGGCTGGTCGCCGCCTGCATGCGGGCTTGCTGGCGAACCGCACCCCTATGCCCTGGCAGCGAAGGGCCGTGACCGGGAACGCGGCTCTGCCGCGCCTGGCCCGCTGCCGCATCCCGCGCACGGGCCCGTGCGGCACGCGTGGGAATATCAACGCCGTAATGCCTGGCAGACTGCGAATCCCGGAAAGCGGCTTCACTGTTGGCGCCCCGACGGCCGAATCCCAACGAGGAACCGGCTCCGCCCGTCGCGCCCGAGCGCCCGCTCGCAGCCGGCGGCATGCCCGCCATATGAGCTACGCAGGACTCCACCAGCCGCTCGGCCGATGCACCGTCCAAACGCAGGGCCAGACGCGGGCCCAAGACGCGCTCCAGATCGAACAACCGCGTCAGCTTCTCCGCATCGGTCAGCCGATGGTTCAGCAGCACCAAGCTGAAGCCGCCGTAGGCCGCCGCAAGGGAAAGGAACACGAGCGCCGGTTGGTTCGGCAAGTCCACAGCCACGCAATCGCCCTGGTGAACGCCGCTATCCATGAGCTGCCGAGCGATGGCGGCGGCCAGCAGCCGCGTCTCCCAATAGGTGTAGGATTCCACGGACCCGTCCTTGGCCACGAAGGCGAAGAAGGTCTTGTGGGGATGCATCCGCACCGATTGTTCGAATTCGCCGATCATCTACCTATGCCGCTCTTTTCGCTTCTGTCTCCCTTACGGGAACACCGGGAACTGGCCGAAGTCGGGGGTGCGCTTCTCCTTGAAGGCATCGCGGCCTTCCTTGGCCTCGTCGGTGGTGTAGAACAGAAGCGTGGCGTCGCCGCCCAGCTGCTGCAAGCCCGCGAACCCGTCGGTGGCCGCGTTGAGCGACGCTTTCATCAGGCGCAGCGCCGTGGGGCTTAAGGCCAGCATCTCGCGGGCCCACGCCACGGATTCCTCTTCCAGCGCCTCGAAGGGGACCACCTTGTTCGCCATGCCCATGGCCTCGGCCTCGGCGGCGGTGTACTGGCGGCAGAGGAACCAGATCTCGCGCGCCTTCTTCTGTCCCACCACGGCCGCCAAATACCCCGCGCCGTAGCCCGCGTCGAAGCTGCCCACCTTGGGCCCGGTCTGGCCGAACTTCGCCGTTTCCGCCGCGATGGTGAGGTCGCACAAAAGCTGCAGGATGTTGCCGCCGCCGATGGAGTAGCCGTTGACCATGGCGATGACCGGCTTGGGAACCACGCGGACGAGCCGCTGCAGGTCAAGCACGTTCAGCCGCGGGATGTTGTCCTCGCCCACGTAGCCGCCGTTGCCACGCACCGTCTGGTCGCCGCCGCTGCAGCAGGCCTGGTCCTCGGGGCGGCCGTCGTGGTTCGCGCCGGTGAGGATGATGACGCCGATGGAGGAGTCGTCGCGGGCCTCCGAGAACGCGTCGAAGAGCTCGGTGACCGTAAGC
Organism: Eggerthellaceae bacterium; assembly: GCA_048242115.1. Classification (GTDB taxonomy): domain Bacteria; phylum Actinomycetota; class Coriobacteriia; order Coriobacteriales; family Eggerthellaceae; genus Xiamenia. The sequence continues at coordinate 608 of DBFAWQ010000031.1, read as the reverse complement.
GGCGTGAAGGCGTTGCGGCGATGGGGCCGGTTGATGGTGATCTTCGCGATGCCCTCGGCGGTTTCGTAGATGATCTCGCGGTAGGGCTTGCCGGGCTTCCAGTCCGCTGCCGTGCGCATAACGACCGGAGCGTTTCCGCAGGCCGAGCGACCCTCCCGAGCCTCCTGCGCTTCCTGGATTCCGTCGGCCATGACTCCCCTTTCCCGCGCAATGCGAACGTCTTGGGCGCCCCTGCCGCCGTTTCGACAAGCGAATCGGTCAAGGTTTGCGCCCCACAGCAAGAAAGCCGCTGCAGATGGAAGCGGCGTCGCGAGTGCGTTGAAGGGGTTCGATAGCGATTGCTCACATTATAGTCACGAATAACCCCGCCGCGCCGACAACTTCGGCAACGTCGCGAATCAACATGTTGGGGACACGAACCGCCCCGCCCACGACATGGAGGGGCGGAGGGCCTGAGCCCGAGCATACCTCACAAGAGAGAGCCTTTACTCAGAAGCATCCTGGGCAAGCTTTATCGAAATCGATCGGTAGCCTTCGCTTTCGAGAAGCTGCGCAACCTGGTTACAGTTTTCGATAGCCAGATGCGCTTCGGCACCTGAAATGTCCCG
>DBFAWQ010000030.1:0-8049 GCA_048242115.1 Eggerthellaceae bacterium | reverse complement strand
GGCCTGCGCCGTGCCCAGGGGCTGGGGGGCGTATGGGCGTCGCGGGCGGCCGTGGTGGGCGGCTGCGCCTCTACCAGCAACGTGCTGGCGGGCAAGCTGTTCGACATCCCGGTTTCCGGAACCCATGCCCACTCCTGGGTGATGGCCTTTTCCGACGAGCTCACGGCCTTCCGCGCCTACGCCGAGGCTTTCCCCACCAACTGCGTGCTTTTGGTGGATACCTACGACGTGGAGCGGGGCATAGACAACGCGATTACCGTGGGGCTGGAGATGAGGGAGCGCGGGCAGCGGCTTGCGGGCATCCGCATCGACTCCGGCGACTTGGCGTGGCTTGCGAAGCTGGCGCGCCGAAAGCTCGACGACGCGGGGCTTTCCGACACGGGCATCGTGCTGTCGAACGATTTGGACGAGCATACCATCCACTCCATTCGCGAACAGGGCGCGAAGGTGGACTCGTGGGGGGTGGGCACGAAGCTGGCCACTTGCTACGACCAGCCCACCTTGGGCGGCGTGTACAAGCTGTCCGCCACGCGCATGCCGGGGGACGCGCAGTGGACCGACCGGCTGAAGATCTCCGAATCGGCCGTGAAGCTGACGGTGCCGGGTGTGCTGAACGTGCGCCGGTACTATTCCGACGACGGGCGCATCGCCGGGGACATGGTGTACGATATCACCCGTCCGGTCGATTCTCGCCAGGTGATCGTCGATCCCTTCGACGACCTTCGCCAGAAGAAGCTGGCGGGCAAGCGCTTCGAGGTGCTGCTGCAGCCGCTGGCCCGCAAGGGAAAGACGGTGCTCGATTCCGCGCAGCGAAGCGCCATGAAGGCGCGGGAGCGCGCCCAGGGATCCCTTGCCACCTTGGACGAGAGCCAGAAGCGCATGCTTTACCCGCACACCTATCCGGTGGGTTTGGAAGTGGGCCTTTCGGAACGCAGGCGGGCGCTGGTTGCCCGGTTGCGGGGCATCGACGAGCTGTAGTGGTTCCGGAAGGGAACGTGCCGGAGCGTCCGGCGAGGAGGATTTCATGATCAGGATAGTCACCGATTCAGTCGCTTCGATTCCGCCGTCCATGGCGAAGCGCTACGGCATCGACGTCGTGACGTTGTACGTGAACCGCGACGGCGTCGAGTACGAGGACGCCACCATGGACCACGAGTCGTTCTACCGCGAGATCTACGACATGGTCGACAACATCCCCACCTCCAGCCAGCCTTCGCAGGCGACTTTGGAAGGGCTCTTCGAAGAGGCCGCCGATGCGGGCGACGAGGTGCTGGGCGTGTTCATCTCCTCGGACATGTCGGGCACCTACGAGGGCGCCCTGCGCGCCGCGCGCTCGGTGAAGGCGCGTAAGATCGACTTCACCTACGTGCTCATCGACTCCACCACCAACAGCTTCGACGAGGGGTGGCCGGTCATCGACGCCGCGGAGGCGCGCAACAACGGTTCCGACCTGGCGGAATGCGCGGCTGTAGTGCTGGAGGCCATAGAGCGCTGCCGCTTTTTGTTCGTTCCCGAGAGCCTCACCTTCCTGCAGAAGGGCGGCCGGATCGGCGGGGCTGCAGCGCTGATCGGCAACCTCATCAAACTGGTGCCGGTGCTTTCCGTGGCCGACGGACAGGCCGACACGGTGGCCAAGGTGCGCTCCAGCAAGAAGGCCATCGAGCGCATGACGGAGCTGTTCAAGGCGGATGTTCGCGAGTACGGGCTGGCCCACGCCATGGTCCATTACATCGGCGACCCGGCCCCTGCCCGGCAGTGGGCGCGCGAGGTGATAGAGCCCTTTGTGGGCCATGCCGTGGACGTGCTGCCCGTCAGCCCCGTCATCGGGCTTCACGTGGGGCCGGCCGTGGGGATCGCCTACGAGACGCTTCGGGCCATGCCCTACAAGCTCTCCCAGCCCGCCCATCTGCGCATGGTAGCCTCCTAGCCCCCGCTTCCCGACCCGCTTCCCCCGAAGGAGGAAACCGTTTTATGCAACCGCCCAAGCCCAAGTGCAACCTCATCATAGACTCCTGCTGCGACCTGCCCTTCTCCGTGGTGAACCGCGAAGGGGTCACCATCCTGGAGTACCCCTACGCCGGCAACGACGGGCAGCACAAGGACGACATGTACCATTCCATCACGCCCCACGACTTCTACCAGTCCATGCGCGATGGGAACTGCCCCTCCACCATGCAGGTCACCATGGAGGACTGCCGCCGCGCCTTCGTGCAGGCGGCCCAGGAGGGGGTGCCCACCGTGTTCCTGTCGTTCTCCAGCGGCCTTTCGGGCAGCTACGACTTGAGCTGCGTGGTGCTCGACCAGGTGAGGCAGGAGTATCCCGACGCCGAGATATACGCCGTTGACACCAAGCTCGCCTCCATTGCCGAGGGGCTTCTGGTCTACGAGGCGCTGCGCCAGCGGGACAACGGCCTTACCGCCAAGGAGCTGGCCGAATGGGCGCAGGAGGCCCGGAACTTCGTGAACGAGATCTTCATGGTGGAGGATCTGACCACCCTGCACCGCGGGGGCCGCATACCCGCGTCGGTGGCCTTCGCCGGCGGGAAGCTGGACGTGAAGCCCCTGCTCAACATCTCCTCCGACGGGAAGCTCTCGCTGATCGGCGTGGCCCGAGGCCGCAAAAAGGGCCTCAAGCAGATGGTGGAGTACTACCAGAAGCGGGCGAGCAGCCCCTCGCCCGAGCAGTGCGTCGTCATCGGCGACGCCGACTGCCCGAAGGACGTGGAGCGGCTCGTCGACCTTTTGCGGAAGGCCGAGGGAGACCGCCTCTTTTTGGAGAGCAGCATCGGACCTGTGATCGGAAGCCATGTGGGACCGGGTATGATCGCCGTGGTGTTCTGGGGCGCCGACAAGCGCGAGGACCTGTCGGTGGCCGACCGCATCGCGCGCAAGATCCGCTCGGAAAGGTAGGTGGCACCCGTGCAGACGACCTACTGCTTCGTGGGACAGGGAAACGTCGGGGCCATGGTGGATGCGCGCATGCGCGAGCTGGGGCTGCAGAAGGCGAACTACGCGGCGGACGCGGAGGTGGTCTTCAGCTACTTTGCCACCCAGGCCAAGCTGGAGGACGCGTTCTTCGCCGAGGCGGGCTTGGTGCAGGGCTGCGTCCCCGGCACGCTGCTGATAGACCTCTCCCCGGCCACCCCGGCCTTCGCCCGCGAGCTCGCCGCCGTCGCCGTGGTGAGCGACCTTCTGCCGGTGGAAGCGCCTTTGGTGGTTGTGGACCCGGTAGCGCCGGGCGCTCTGTCGGACAAGCGCAACGTGGCCTGCTTCGTCGCCGGCGACGAAGATGCGGTGGAGGCGGCTCTTCCGCTTCTGCGCGGCCTGTGCGACGAGGCTTCGGTCATGGCGGGCGCGGGCTCGGCCCAGCTGGCCCGGGCCTCCTATACGCTGCAGATGCTCTCGCAGCTGGTCAGCGCCGTGGAATCCGAGGCCCTGTACCGGGCCGTGCGCGCGACCGACGCCCCCTATGCGGGCACTGCGGAGCACGTGGGCGCGGCCACCCCGCTGTCCGAGCAGGTGCTGGAGGCGGTGGCGCAGAAGCGCTTCGAGGGGGAGTTCACCGTCGAGATGCTCATGGGCGAGGTGTCCGCGGCCATCGGCGCCGCCGACGATGCGGAGGTCATCCTTCCCCAGGCCGAAGCATGCCAGCACATGCTGGAGCTTCTGGCCGTGGTGGGGGGCTCCGACCTGTCGCCTGCGGCACTGTCCCTGGTCTACGGGGACGAGGCCGCCTGCGCCGAGGCGGGCTTGGACTGGGCCCGGGCCGAGGCGGCCTACGGCTTGCCGGAGGGGGAGGAAGACTACGGGGATTTCGGCGGGTACGACGACGAGTACGACTTCGGCGAGTACGATGACGAAGACGACGTCGAGCCCTGCGGCTGCGGCCACGACCACGGGTCCGACCGCGTTCGCGGCGAGTTCCCCTGCTCGCTGAACTAGGGGCCTGAAAGCCGTGGGCCGTCCGTCCCTCTCGCAGGCCGACGAGTTCGGCTGCTGCATGCTGTGCCCCCGCCGATGCGGGGTCGACCGGGGGGCCGGCCAGCTGGGGCTGTGCGGTATGGGGGACACCATGGTCGTCGCCCGAAGCGCCCTGCATTTCTGGGAGGAGCCGGTGCTCTCGGGGAGCCGCGGGAGCGGAACGATATTCTTCTCGGGCTGCCCCCTTCGCTGCTGCTACTGCCAAAACGCCGTAATCGCCGAGGGTCTGGCGGGTAAGGCCGTGCAACCTTCCCAGGTCGCTTCCATGGCTCTCGATTTGCAGGGGCGGGGGGCGCTCAACGTGAACCTGGTTACGCCCACCCACTTCGCGCCCCTGGTGCGTCGAAGCATCTCCGTTGCTCGCGAACGGGGGCTTTCCCTTCCCGTGGTCTGGAACACCTCCGGCTACGAGACGGTGGAATCGGTGCGCGCGAACCGCGGTACCGTGGACGTGTACCTGACCGACTTCAAATACGCCTCGCCGCAGCTGGCCCGGCGCTACTCCCGGGCGGCCGACTACCCGCGAGTTGCCCTTGCGGCCCTGGACGCCATGGTTGCCGAGGCGGGAACCCCCGCCTTCGACGAGGTGGACGGCGCGCCGCGCATGGTGGGCGGCGTCATCGTGCGCCATCTGCTGCTGCCGGGGCAGCTCTCCGACTCCATGGCCGCGGTGTCTCTTCTGCACGAGCGCTACGGCGATTCGGTGGCGCTCTCCCTCATGAACCAGTACACCCCCGTGCTGGCCCAGCGCGCCCAGGCGGGGGACGAGCGGGCCCGCGTGCAGCTGAAGGCATGCCCCGAGCTGGCACGCCGCGCCTCCGACGAGGATTACGAGCGGTTGCTCGACTACGCGGACGACCTGGGTGTGGAGGATTACTTCTGGCAGGACGGCCCGGCCGCCGAGGAAAGCTTCATCCCCGATTTCGACCTGACGGGCGTGGCCTGACGCAGGATGCCCCCGCGGGCGCCTCTATGGTCCGCCGTTCAATCTCCACGGTTTGTTCGATTGACGAAGCGATGATAAGTTCGTATAGTTGCTTCGTGGAAATCGAACAGGTATTCTTGTAGAAAGGTGCAGCCGTGGGTCTGTCCGTTGCGCAGAAGCTCGCCGTTCTGGCCGATGCGGCGAAGTACGACGTGGCGTGCACCTCGTCGGGCATACAGCGCGGTGCCAAAGCCGGACTCGTAGGGTCGGCGACCCAGGCCGGCTGCTGCCATAGCTTCACGCCGGACGGCCGCTGCATCACGCTTCTGAAGGTGCTCATGACCAACGTCTGCGTCTACGACTGCGCCTACTGCGTCAACCGCTCGAGCAACGAGGTGCAGCGCGCCGCCTTCTCCCCCCAGGAGCTTGCCGAGCTCACCATGGCCTTCTACCGGCGCAACTACATAGAGGGGCTGTTTCTCAGCTCGGGAGTGGTCGGAAGCCCCGACCGCACCACCGAGCTCATGATCGAGACGCTGCGGCTGTTGCGCGAGGAGCACCGGTTCAACGGCTACATCCACGCCAAGGCGGTTCCCGGTGCCTCCCCCGAGCTCGTGGACCGGCTGGGGCTTCTGGCGGACCGCCTCAGCGTGAACCTGGAGCTGCCCTCCCAACAGAGTCTGTCCCTTCTGGCCCCGCAGAAGTCCAAGCAGGCCATCTTTGCCCCCATGCGCCAGATCCGAGACTCCATCGCCCAGGATGCCGAGACCCGGGCGGCATCGCGCACCCGAACCACCTACTATCCCCAGGCAGCCCCGAAGCGCGAAGCTCGCGCGTTCTCGCCGGCGGGGCAGTCCACCCAGATGATCGTGGGCGCCACCCCCGAGACGGACCACGCCATCCTCAGCCTGTCGGCGGCGTTGTACAGAACCATGACCCTGAAGCGGGTGTTCTTCAGCGCCTACGTGCCCGTGGTGGAAGACCCGCGGCTGCCTTCGCAGGCGCCCGTGCAGCTGAACCGCGAGCACCGGCTGTATCAGGCGGACTGGCTCATGCGCTTCTACCGCTTCGACGTGTCGGAGCTTATCGACGAGGCCCACCCTATGCTCGACCTGGAGGTGGACCCGAAGGCGAACTGGGCCCTGAACCATCTGGAGTGCTTTCCGGTGGAGGTGAACACCGCGCCGTTGGAGACGCTCCTGCGGGTGCCGGGCATCGGGCCGAAGGGCGCGCGGCTCATCTTGAAGGCGCGCAGGACCTGTTGTCTGCGCGAGCCCGAGCTGCGCCGGTTGGGCATCGCCTTCAAGCGGGCCCGTTACTTCATCACCTGCAACGGATTCTACATGGGTGCCGGTACGGAGTTCGCCCCCGAGCCGCTGCGGGCCTGCCTGCGAGCGCCCATCGACGGCGGTTCCCACGGTGCGCGGGCGGCCAAGGTGCCCCCGGGGCAGCGAACCCTCTTCGAGGCGGCGGCAGAGCGCGGGAACGGGGCGGGGCAGCCTGTGCTCGAGGGGGTCTCGGCCCAGGTGGCGCTGCCTGCCGCCGACTCCGTGGCCGACGAGCTGGCGCGGGCCTGGTGCGCGCGCCCTGTGCCGCAGGCGGTATCGTGAGCGGGGCCCGGGTATCGGACGGGTCGCTCCGGGCGCTGCCCGAGGATGCGTCGCGCCCCTACGGGACCGTCCTTCCCAACGTGCCCGCCCGGCATCCGAGCGTCGCGTCCGAGCCGCTTTCCCATGTGGCCTACCTCTACGACGGCAGCACGGAGGGACTGTTCTGCGCCATCTTCGACGCCTACGCCAACCGCGAGGACCCGGAGGACTTCTTCGGCCCCGGCGCCTACCAGCTCCGCATCGGCCAGTTCGTGCGCACCATTCCTACCAGCGAAGAGAAGTCCCTGCGCGTGCGCCGCGGCCTCGTCCGGGCCGGGGGAGAGGCGGCCTTTCGCGCGGCGTTGCACGGCTCGCTTTCCGACAGCAAGGGCGCTCCCTGCGCGGTGTACCGGTTCGTTCGCTACGTCATGGACGATTACAGGCGGCAACCGCGGTCGCAGCGCGGCACGCTCATGGGCCAGCTCGCCCATCCGTCGGTGGGTCCCGTGGCCGCCCTGGAGCGGGAGGTGCTGAACGAAGCGCACCGCATGAAGCAGTTCCTGCGCTTCCGGCAGAAGGAAAACGGCCTGTGGGTGGCGGTATGCAATCCCAAGGCGAACGTGGTCCCCCTGGTCATGGAGCATTTCGCCGGAAGGTTCAACACCCAGCCCTTCGCAATCTACGACGAAGTGCACCATGTGGCGGGGCTCTCGCACGACGGCAGGTGGAGGCTGTCCCGCGTAGACGCCCCGAGGGAGCTTGCCGATTGCGGCGCGGAGGAGCTCATGGCTCGCGCGTGGTGCGCCTACTACGACAGCGCCTCCATCGACGCCCGCTACCATCCGGAGCTGCGCCGCCAGTTCATGCCCATGCGCCTGTGGGGCAACATCACCGAGATGAGCCGCCCGCGTGCGATTTGGGACGATGCCCGGCTGCCATCCCCCGATGCGGCGAAAAGCCGTCGGACGTCGTTGGCCGCCGTAGCGCAGGACGAACTGCCGCCGGCTGCGGCGCAAGATGCGCCCCGGCCCTCGGTCCTTCTCGGGTAGCGCCGTCCCCTTGGGCGGCGCGGCACCATCCGAGCCGGAGATGCGCCCAGGGCGGTTGCGGCGACTCGCTTGTGCGCACCTGGATGCGGGCTCTGTGGTCGTTTCGCGTCGAAGGCGCGCGCGGGGTTTGACAGCGCGCTGCATTTCCCTATACTGATTGAGCTGCTTTTCGAAGCGGCATGCAGTATACGCAGTTCCGCTGCCAGAGACAGCAGGCACCGAGAGGTTTAATCGCGCAAGCGGCCCGCCGAGGTGGTTCCGATAAGTTAGCGCTTTGACGACCCTTGCTGTCTTTCGATGGCGAGGGTCGTTTCCTTTTCGAAGGCGCCGGCCCACTCCTTGCCGGGAGCGGAACCCGAGGCTTTCGAAGAAGGAGGTGTAGAACATGCCCAACTTGAAGAACCAAGAGACGTTGGCCAGCATCAAGGAGGACCTCAACGGCGTTTCCGCCATGTGGGTCGTCGATGCCTGCGGCCTCACCGTCAAGGAGATGCAGGAGCTGCGC
>DBFAWQ010000029.1:0-2614 GCA_048242115.1 Eggerthellaceae bacterium | reverse complement strand
GCGCTGCTGGCGGGCATCGTGGCGGCGAAGATCACCCGCATCCCGTACCTGACGCTGGCGGACATGGCGGTCATCGGCGCGCCGCTGGGGCTGTTCTTCGGCCGCTGCGCGAACTTCGTGAACGGCGAGCTGTGGGGCGCTCCCACCGACCTGCCCTGGGGCGTGGTGTTCGGCGGCGCCGCGGGGGAGGTCATGCGCCACCCTTCCCAGCTCTACGAGGCGCTGCTGGAGGGGCTTGTCATCTTCGTCGTGCTCTTCGCGCTGTCGCGGAAGCTGCCGCCCCGGCCGAGGGGGACGTTTCTTGGCTTGTTCCTCATCATGTACGGGACGTTCCGCTTCCTGGTGGAGTTCGTGCGCCTGCCCGATTCCCAGATCGGGTACCTGTGGGGCGACTGGCTCACCATGGGGCAGCTGCTCAGCCTGCCCCTTGTGGCGGTCGGCATAGGGGTGCTGGCCTACGCCTGCGTGAGGAAGCTTCCCCAGCAGGGGCTCCCCGAACCCGTCGGCGCTCCCGAACATGACGATTCGGAAGCGAATCTGTAGCGAAACGGTCATCTTCCTTTGGGCGTCCGAGCGTCCGGCCTCCAAGGCGCTACAATGCCACAGTGCGAGTGTTGTAAGCGAAACCGAGGAGGCTGTTATGGCTTTGAAGTTCTACCTGTGCAAGCATTGCGGAAACATCGCGGTCAAGCCCTTCGACTCGGGAGTGCCGCTGGTGTGCTGCGGCGAGAAGATGGAGGAGATCGTCCCGAATACCGAGGACGCCGTGGTCGAGAAGCACGTGCCCGCGGTGACGGTGGACGGCGCCAACGTCCATGTGCAGGTCGGCAGCGTGCTGCATCCCATGACCCCCGAGCACTGGATCACTTTCATCTGCCTGGAAACCGAGCAGGGTTATCAGATCAAACAGCTGACCAGCGATGACCAGCCCGTGGCCGATTTCGCCGTCGTCGAGGGCGACCGTCCGCTGCGCGTGTACGAGCACTGCAACATCCACGGCCTGTGGGTGGCGGAGCTGTAAACCGGACGCAGTCCGAAACCACGTTCCCTTGGCAGAGCGACGCCCCGCATCCCTTCGGAGAGCGGGGCGTTTCCATAGGGATAGGAGCACTTATGAAACGCCGAACGAAGATCGTGTGCACCATCGGCCCCGCGGTGGACGGCGAGGGCATGATAGGGAAGCTCTTGGATGCGGGGATGGACGTGGCGCGCCTGAACTTCTCCCACGGCAGCCACCAGGAGCACGGCGAGCGCATCCGACGCATCCGCGAGGCGGCCGAGGAGCGCAAGAGTCCCTGCGCCATCCTGCTGGACACCCGCGGCCCCGAGATCCGCACCGGGATGCTGGCCGACGGCAAGCCGGTGCTTCTGCGCGAAGGGGAGCAGATCGTGCTGACCGAGGAGCCCGTGGAGGGCACGGCCGGGCGCGTGACCCAGAGCTGCGCCGGGCTGGGCGGCTACGTGCACCCCGGCACCCCCATCCTGCTGGACGACGGGCGCGTGGAGCTGTCGGTTGTGGCAGTGGAAGCGGGCGGCGACATCCGCTGCGTCGTGCGCAACACCGGCATGCTCGGCCAGCGCAAGTCCGTGAACCTGCCGGGTACCACGGTGCCGCTTCCCGAAATGACCGAGCAGGACAAGGCGGACCTTTTGTTCGGCATCCAGCAGGACGTGGACTTCGTGGCGCTCTCCTTCGTGCGCACCGCCTCCGACGTGCGTCGGGTGCGCGCGTTTCTGGCCGAGCACGGCGGCTCCCACATCAGCCTGATTGCGAAGATCGAGTCGGCCCAGGCCATCGAGAACTTCGACGAGATTCTGGAGGTGGCCGACGGCATCATGGTGGCCCGCGGCGACTTGGGCGTGGAGGTGGAGACGGCGCGGGTGCCCCATATGCAGAAGCGCATCATCCGCCAGTGCGTGCGCATGTCCAAGCCGGTGATCACCGCCACTCAGATGCTGGAGTCCATGATCGCCAACCCGCGTCCCACCAGGGCGGAGGTGGCCGACATCGCCAACGCCATCTACGACGGCACAGACGCGGTCATGCTGTCGGGCGAGACGGCCAACGGCGCCTACCCGCTGCAGGCGGTGCGCATGATGGCGTCCGTGGCCGAGGCCAGCGAACGGCACTACTTCGAGGAGCATGTGCCCGACCGTACTCGCGACAGGGCCCGGGTGGCCATGGCCGTGGGCATCGCGGCGGTGACCACGGCCGAGACCATCGGCGCCCGCTGCATCATCGCGCCCACCATGTCCGGGCGCACCACGCGGCTGCTCTCCCACCTGCGCCCTCGTGTGCCCATCTACGCGGTCACCCCGTTTCCGCGGGTCATGCGCCAGCAGCAGCTGAACTGGGGCGTGAAGCCGCTTTTGGGCGACGTGGAGGGCCGCATGCGCGACGTGGTCAGCCATGCCCAGGCGGCGGTGCTGGATGCGGGGCTGTGCCTGCCCGGCGACGTGGCCGTGCTGACGGCGGGCGACCCGTCCACCAGCCCCTCCATAGCCACGGGCAACGGGGACGGCGCCGCCGGCGTGGCCGCCACCAACGTGATGTACGTAGTCGAGCTGCGATAGGCGGGCACATCCGCGACGTGCTAAACCTGAAATCTTATCC
>DBFAWQ010000028.1:0-7224 GCA_048242115.1 Eggerthellaceae bacterium | reverse complement strand
TTTCCCAGAAGGCTTGTCGTGTAGGGATACCTGCCGGCTTCGCTGCTGCTCCAGGACACGACGGCAAGAAGGGTCGCAGACCAATTGCATCCAGCGCCAAGGGCTATCGCCCACGTTGAGGTGCGACGCCCATCTGCGGAGTTACGCGACAGTGTGAGTATTTCGTCTTCCATCCTTGTCCTATTGAAGCCTTTGTATGCGATTCTGTCCCCACCCGATGCGGGTAGGTTTCGGAAAATCTGCCTCAACCACCCGAGTCGGTGAGTAGTCTAACGCTTCTTTTCCCAGTACGTTCTTGAAGGCGTCGCTTAGCTGTGCGGCGCGGAATCGGGTTTTAACCCCAGGAGCCAAGAGTCAAGGAGGAGCACCTATGAAAGAACAACATGGGGAAGTTGAAAACGCGCAGGGGTTCGGTGAGCAGGCCGATACGCCGCAGCAGGTGAGCCGTCGCGGTTTCCTCGCGGGGGCGAGCGTGATGGCCGTGGGGACGCTCATGGGCCTTGCGGGGTGCGCGAACCCCGCAGATGGGGGCGCTGAGGAGAAGTCGGAAAGCAAGCCTGAGGCCCAAGCGGAAACAACCGCCGATGCGCCCCAGGCAGCACCGACCCCGGAATACCTTCCGGCATCGTGGGATGCGGAAACCGACGTTGTCATCGTCGGCTATGGCGGAGCGGGCGCGGCGGCCGCGCTCACCATGGAAAGCGAGAATCTCGGTGAGTACTTGGTTTTCGATGCGGCTCCCGAAGACGGCGTAGGCGGCAATACGCGTCTGTCCGGCAACATCGTGCTCATTCCCGACAACACCGATGATGCCATGGCTTACCAGAAGACGCTTAACGGCACGTGCGTGCTGGAAGACGACCTTTTGAAGGCCTGGGCGACTAATCTCTGCGACAACGGGCCCTGGCTAGCTGATCTGGGCGTGAACATGGAGCCGGTTGCGGCATTCAGCCCCGAATTCCCCGAATGCCCCGGTTCGGCGAGCATGAAGTGCTACTGTGCCGACGGGAAGATAGGGAACAACTCTCTGTGGAACGCCCTCATGGAAGTTGCCGACGACTTCGATATCGAGGTTACGTCCGATGCGCGCGTGACCTCCGTTGTCCGCAATCCGCTTACGAACGAGGCGCTCGGCGTCGTGGTGGACCAGAGCGGGAAATCGATGGCGGTCAAAGCGCGCAAAGGCGTTATTCTCTCCTGCGGCGGTTTCGAGAACAACCCCGAGCTCAAAGCCAGCTTCCTTCCCGCCTACCACGACGCCAATCCTTTCGGAACGCCCTATAACCGCGGAGACGGTTTCGCGCTGGTGGCGCCGTTTGGCGCGCAGTTGCGCAACCTGTCGAGCTTTGCGGGGTCGTCGTTCGGCATCTACGCCGGCGGCAAGGACATCGACAACGTCAACTCGAGCTTCTTTGGGTCGGTTTCCATGGCACTGCACGACTACATCATCGTGGGTAGCAACGGCAAGCGGTTCATGTACGAGGAATCGGGGGTGGGCGGTCGTCACGGTAAGGTTTCGAAGGCTGGCGTTTATTCCGACCTGTTCGTGCCTCACGGTGCCTGGGCTGTTTTCGGCCAGACCTGGTTCGACAACATGTCGTTCAATTCCGAGCAGACCATGGGACGGCAAGGCTGGATCAATTGCCAGGGTCTGGCGTTGGCCGACAACCCCGAGTGCTTGGAGAAGGGCGTTATCGTTAGGGCCGAAACGGTGGAAGAGCTTGCGGAGCTGACGGGTATCGATGCGGCGAACCTTTCCAAGACGCTCGATACTTACAACAACGTGTACGTCGCCAATCAGAAGGATGAGGAATTCGGGCGCGGCACGGGCATCTATTCGAACTTCGGCGGTATGGCGGGCATGGAGTCTATCTCCCTCGGTTCCGAGGATATCGAAGTGGTTGCGCCCTTCGATCTTCAGCCGATCACAGCGCCGTTTTACGCGACGCCGCTGCCGGGCAGCATGCACAACACGCAGGGCGGTCCCAAGCGTAATGGGGACAGCCAGACGCTTGATATGAACGACGAGGTCATCCCGCGGCTGTATTCGTGCGGCGAGTTCGGCGCCCCGTACGGATACATGTACAACGGAGGCGGCAACATTTCCGACGCTCTGGCAACGGGACGTATGGCTGCTCGTCATGCTGCGTCGCTGCAGCCGTGGGAGTAACGGCTATGAGCGGTGTTTTGCGTGCGGGAAGACTCCTGCGGTGCCGCAAGGTGCTTCCCTGGGTAGTCGGTGCGGTGCTGTGCGTGGCTTTGGTGGCTTGCGCACCCCAGCCTCAGCAGGCGGACGGCTCTTCGGACGATGTTGCTGCGTCGAGCGCGTCCCAGGATTCGCAAGAGGGCGCCGCTGGGTGGAGCATGGACATGGACTGCACCGCATGCCATAGCGACCAGGCGCAGGCCCTCATTGCGGAGCACAATCAGGCAGGTGGCGACGGTTCTGCATGCGGGGGTTGCCACCAGGACGCGGAGGTGCTTCAGGCGGTTCACGACGAGAAGATGATGTCGGGGAAGGCGCCGAAGCGACTGCGCAAGACGGACGTGGGCGATGCGACATGCGAGTCCTGCCATGGGACCCCCGAGCAACTGGCGTCGGCTACGGAAGGTGTGGCGCTGACCGACACGGAGGGCACGACGGTCAATCCGCATGCGGCGTATTCGTTGAACGACGACCATGTCCAGGCGTTCGCCTGCCGGGAATGCCATTCGGTCCACGGGGATGCCGACGCGATGGAACAGGCCGAAGTGTTCTGCTCGGACTGTCACCACAGGGGCGTCTTCGCATGCGGGACGTGTCACGAATGATGACTTAGGGCGTTTGGCGCGAGAGTGTGCTGTGAGGGCGAGGGGCGGAGGCGATGGTGCTTCCGCCCCTCGGTTGAACTGCTGCCGACAACGGTCGGATACCCGCATGATGGTAGTCGAGATACTTAGAGAAGGCCGAGAGAGGGGACGAAGTGAGGATAGCGAGAAACGTACACTCCGGGCATGCGTTCCCCTTCAGAAGTTGGGACGAGGATGGAGCTTGTTGAGGAAGTTGGACAGACGAAGGTCGAAAGGTTGAAGCGGAAGTGCCCTAGATCAGCGGTACTCTCCCCAGCAGGAAGTCCTCGATCGGGTAGTCGGGCCCGCCTACGACCAGGGTGCGCGCGTTCGGGAAGCGGTTGACGAAGGCGGCCAGGCCCTTGAGCGACTTCACGCGGCCGCTCTTCACCTCCACGGCCAGCGCATCGTCCCCCTTGGCCAGCACGAAGTCAACCTCCTTGTCCCCCTCGCGCCACCAGTGCACGTCGAACCGGTCGGTCTTCGAGCGCGCCAGCAGGTAGGCGCCCACCGCGCTCTCCACCAGGTGCCCGCGGCGGTCGCTATCGGTCAGCAGGAAATCGCGGTAGGGGCCGTAGGTGGCGGTCATGAGCGCGGTGTCGTAGACGGCCATTCGCGGCGAACTGGCCTTTTCCCGCAGGAGCTTCGGGTCGTACTTCGAAAGCCCGCACAGAAGCCCCGCATCGTTCAGCAGGGTCAGGTAGTGCGCCAGGGTGGTGGTGTTGCCCGCGTCGTCGAGCTGCCCCATGATCTTGCGGTAGGAAAGCTCCTGGGAGGAGTGGGCCGCCCCCAAGCGGAAGAGGCGCTGCATCAGGGCCGGCTTGCGAACCTCGTCCATGGCGACGACGTCCTTCGCGATGGAGGGGTCGATGACCGAATCGTTCATGTAGTCGAGCCAGCGGCCCACGTCGCTGCGCAGGGGCGCCCCGCCCGGGTAGCCGCCGAAGAAGAGGAAATCGTCCAGGCCATACCCGAACGCTTCACGGCACTCGGCAAGGCTCCAATGGGTGCTCCGGATGGTTTCGAAACGTCCGGTCAGTCCTTCACGCAGCCCTCGTTGCAACAGTAGCGAGGACGAGCCGCTCAGGACGACGCGCAGGTCGATGCCGCTCCACGAGTCTTCATCCCAGAGCTCCTTGACCACCGCCGACCACTGGTCGACGAGCTGGACCTCGTCGATGACGAGCAGGGCCGAAGGGCTTTCGGGCGTTACGAGGTTCCTCGCTTGCAGCCACTGCGCGCGTAGCCAGTCCCGCGAGGAGGAGTCGATGCTGGCGAGGGCGACATGACGCGGCAGGTTGGTTTTTGCGAGCGCCTGGCGGATGGCGGTGCTCTTCCCGGTCTGGCGGGGCCCGACGAGCATCTGGATGAACCGCCGCGGCTCTCCCATACGGTTGACCAGCGTGCCGACCAGGGGTCGTTCGAAAGCGGGAACAACGCTGTGAGCCATGGGATCCCTTCCCTATTGAGCAAATTTGCTCAATAGTAGCGCAAAATTGCTCAATAGGGAAGAGGATGAAGGGAAGATGGGTACTGCGCAAGGTCGGTGGCAAAATTTAGAGGCTTCGCATGTTCCCGCGGCAAACGGCCTTTCTGCCACATGCGAAATGGTAGAAAGGCCGTTTGCTGGAAAAGCGTTTACCTGGTGTCGGAGCCATGCCTGAATCATCGCTACACGGCCTGAGTATCCAGCTCCTCTTGTCGCAATTGGGCGGATGCTTCTTTGCGGTGGCCGTCCGCTATGGCGCGTAGGATGCGGGCTATCGCGTAACCTCCGAACACGACGGAATAAACCACCACGCTGACCTGGGCTGCCTGCCCGTGTTGCAGGGCTGACGGCACCAACAGGCACATCGAGTGCGCGTAGATAAGTCCGTAGAACAGATAGCTGAGCTTTTGCAGCTTGATCCATGCCTTTCCGCCCATGGCTCGTCGCACCGCGCGAAACGACGTGATTCCCAGCACCAGGAGCAACGCAAGCAGCGCCATTCCCGCCACCATGGAGACGGCCATGGGCTCGGTGAGGTTGCCGGTGAAAAGCCGCGGGATGAATGTCGCGAAGTAGGCGCTCACGTGTCCGAGTGCCAGGATGCAGGCGCAGATGGCGAGTACGGCGCGGATGGGCGAGAAGAAGTTGCGCACCTTCGACCCGTAGGGGAACACGCCGATGTACATGACGATCACGAACAGAGACAACGCGATGAAACCGCGTCTGAGCAGCATCGTGGCGATCTGCACGGTCGCTTGGGGCAGCACGCCGGCCGAAAGGGCGATAAGCACCACGTCCAGCCCGATGCAGGCCAGGTAGAAAGCCAACGGGTACCTCTGCATGGCAGGGCGCAGCAAGGAAACCGCTGCCAGCGTGGCGAACAGAGTAAGCAGGAAGATCATGCGACCACCTTGGTTTCATCGTTGTCCGCCAGGGCTTCCGAAAGCTCGCGGCGAAATGCGGCGTCCGATTCCATCCACCCGCGGGTTACCAGGGCGAGACCGCGGTAGAATTCCGTACGCGCGGACGCTTCCAGCGCCGTACAATATTCATCTATCCAATTATCGATATGGGAAGCGATGAAGCCATCCTGGACTTGCAGGTTCCTTCGTGCCTCGTCGAGCTGGCCGTTTTCCATGCATTTGGCGAAGCGGTCGCAGAGCATGGCTACGAATTCGAACATGAACGAAAGATGGTCCTCGGGCAGGTCGGTACCTTGCGCAAGGGCGGTGCCTTCGCGGCGAAACGTCAGGTACACGTCGTCGCGGGATTCCTGCATGAGCAGCCCTTCGGCGGAGGTGAACACGCTTTCGTAGGGCAGCGCCATCCGCTTGTTCTGGGCGCCTATGGCCAGGATGGTATGGGCGAAATCCGCCGCAAGCTCCTGGCGGGCATCCCCCAGATAGGTTCTCAGGAAGTGGGACATCATGGTGAAACCGCAAGCGATATCCTGGTTGCCCAGCTCCTCGGCGCTTGGCCTGAAAGCCTCTATGGCCTCAAGCTGCTCCGTGGTCAGTTCGAGGTAGTAGATTCCGGACAGCAGGCGGTAGAACGAGCTGCGAGAACTGCTGAGGACGATCAGGTCTTTTCCGTCTATCATGAAAGGACCTCTTTCTTTAGGGGAAGGGCGCCCCCGCTCGCCTTTGCAAGCGGGCGGGGGCTCGTGGGCCTGAACTACAGAATCTCTTGCCACTGGGCGTACTTGGGCGACAGCAGGTAGTAGGTGGAAGGACCGTTGCCCGAGTCGCTCAGCTGATGGATGGTGCTGGGGTCGGCTGCGGCCAGGATTTTCGATACCTCCGAAGAGGGATCGTCCAGATCGCCGATGAAACGGCATGCCCCTGGGCAGTTCCGCACGCAAAGGGGCTCGTCCAGATGGAAGCACGTGGTGCACTTCTCGACCAGCTGTTTCTCCTCGTTGAACTGGCGCACGTTGTAGGGGCACGCGCCCAGGCACGACTTGCATCCGATGCATGTGTCCTTGTCCACCAGCACCAGGCCGTTCTCGGAGTCGCGGTAGCTGGCTCCAGTGGGACACACGTCGATGCAGGGAGGATTTTCGCACTGCTGGCAGTTGACGGGAAGCCAGTACATTTGGATGTCCGGATACGTTCCCATGGGGCCGACGGTGATTACCTTGCTCCAGTACTCGCCAAGGGCGATTCCGTTCTCGTACTTGCAGGCGACCTCGCAAGATTGGCAACCGCTGCAGCGGTCGAGGTCCATAACAAAGCCGATGCGCGTCATCAGAACACCACCTCCGTGCTTTCGCTGTATTCGGGAAGCCAGGGCGTGAATTCCTTCGGCTCGACCCAGCATCCGTCAGGAGCGCTGTCGGTGCGCTCGATCTTCACTTGATATCCGCGAAGGGTGTAGGAGCCCACTTCGGGACAGTAGTCGCCGGATTCCTTCGACAGGACGTTGTAGTTCATCTCTCGCCAACCGCCGGTAGGGTTCTTCGGATCCTCCATCTTCTCGGGATTCCAGAACCGCTCCGATGCCACCACTCCGGGGGCGATGCCCTCGGTCACCCAGGCGCGCATGGTGACGGTTCCGCGGCGCGAGGACACCTTCACCCAGTCCTTGTCGGCGATGCCGTAGGTTTTGGCGGTTTCCGGGTTCACCCACAGCTCCGGTGCGGGGTACAGCTCGCGCAGATAGGCGTTGTTGCGCAGGGTGCCGTGATGGAAATACGGGACGCGTCCGCAGGTCATGACCAGGGGATATTCCTTGTCAGTGAGAGGAGACTCCTCCGGTTCCTTGTAGTAGGGGAGTGGACGCCAGTCTCCCTCGGCGGGGCCCAGGATGGAGCCAAGGTCGACCTTAGCGAAGGGTAGGCCGGTGTCTCGGCAGCGCAGGAAACCCGTGCCGTAGAGCTCGGCCTTGCGCGTGGGAGTGGGGAAGCC
>DBFAWQ010000027.1:0-8773 GCA_048242115.1 Eggerthellaceae bacterium | reverse complement strand
GAGTAGAAGCGGGCGCTGCCGTTCATCTGCGCTTGGAAGCCGGTGCCGTAGGCGCCCCCCTTCACGCGAACCTCGTTCCACAGGTAATCGTAGGAAAGCGCCCGGGCCGCCACCATCCACCGCCCCAGGGCCTCGTCGTCGGGCACGCCGTCCAGCTCGCCCCCGGCGGCTACATAGCAGACGTCGGTGGGCACCACGAAGGCCTCGTTGCGTCTGACGGGCTCCGGCGCAACGAGCACCGCCGGCGCGTCCTGGCCGCCTCCGCGCGACGTCAGGCGCGCCTCCTCGTCCCAGAAGGCCGCGAAGGCGTCGTCGTCGCCGGCGAAGCTCACGAGCTGGCGCCCGTCGTCGATCAGCAGCCCGCGCAGGCTCTCCAGCTTCC
Organism: Eggerthellaceae bacterium; assembly: GCA_048242115.1. Lineage (GTDB taxonomy): Bacteria > Actinomycetota > Coriobacteriia > Coriobacteriales > Eggerthellaceae > Xiamenia. The sequence continues at coordinate 8,391 of DBFAWQ010000027.1, read as the reverse complement.
CGACCAGCTGGTCCTTGCGCTCGTCGTAGTGGTCCAGCAACTCTTTCAGGAAAAGGTAGAACCCGATGCCCTCCAGCGCGTCGCCCAGCACGGACGCTTTTCGGTAGTAGCTGCCCAAGCGCGCCATGGCGAAGCTGTGACCGGCCGAGGCGAAGGCCTGCTCCAGGGAAAGCCGCCGCTGGGCGAGCCGGTCCCGGATGCGGTCGGCATCGGAGAAGTCGGTCTCCAGCAGGATCTCACGCACCAGGTCGGAAAGCTGGCAGACGTTCTCCTCGAGCGCCGAGGAGCCGATGCGCAGCTTGGCCACCGGGGCGGCTGCGGCATCGCCGTGGCTGGCCGGGTCGAAGACCACCGCCGAAGCGCTGAAGTTGCCCAGCTTGCCGTTCACGAGCGTGTCGATCTCGGCGGCGCTGTGGCGCGCGGTGGCAAGCTTGCCCAGCATCATGGCGAGCACGCTCACGTAGGGAAGGTCCTCGTAGGAAACGACGTCGAGGTCGAAGAAGCGGTAGGCGTAGGCGATGCCGTGGGTGGGCACCTGGTGGCGCAGGCAGGGAAGCGCCGTTCCCTCCACCATGCCGTAGGCGCACTCCTCGGGCGCTTCGGCGATCTCGTCGAGGGTCAGGTGCGGAAGCGTGGCCAGGGCTTCGGGGGAGTCGGGCCTGCTCTGCTCCTCGCGCAGGCGCGCCTCGTCGGCCGCGATGCGCTCCAAATCGGCGTCCGACAGCCCCTCCTGCACGCGGAGCAGCCGCTCCTGCTCGCCGGCATCCTCGTCTCCGGCGACGGGCACCACCTCGGCCAAGGCGTGGTGGTCGGAGTCCAGGAGCACGTCGCGGATGAGGTCCTCGAAGTAGGAGGTTCGAAGGGCGCCGCGCAGGAAGGCGAAGTCGTCCTCGTACTTGATGTAGGCTGTTGCCAGGTCGTCGTCGTAGAGCCATCCCGCCAGGCTGCTCATGGCGTACACCACGCCGTCGGCGGTGCCGAAGTCGTGCTCGCGCATGACGAACTCCGCGCGGGAGAGGGACGCCTCCAGAAGCCCGTGGTCCAAGCTACCTTCGGCCAAGCGCGCAAGCTCGCCGCGCACCACCGCCTCGAAGCGCTCCGCCGCACCCGGGCGCAGGCCCCGCAGCTCGAAGACGGCGTAGGGCTGCAGCATGGAATCGGCCAGGTAGGCGCTCGCGTCGTCGGCCAGCCCCTCGTCCAGGATGACGCGCTTGAGCGGCGCCTCGTTGCTGCCCATGATGGCGTCCAGCAAGATGTCCAGGGCGGCCAGGCGCGTGCGGTCCCGCGCGCTTCCCGCCACGTACCCTAGGGCGCAGCAGGCGTTGCCGGGGGCGGTGACCATGGTGCGCCTGGCGTGCGGCACCACCACGGCGGCCTGCTCGGCCAGCACGTTGGGGGAAAGCGGCGGCAGGCCCTTCTCGGCGCGCTCCCGGTCGCGGCTGCGCTCCTCGTCGGCGACGGGGGAGAGGTACGCCTCGTCCAGAAAGCCCAGCATCGCGTCCGCGTCCAGGTTCCCGTACAGGGTGATGTAGCTGTTGTCCAGCCGGTAGTGGCGCCTGTGCTGCTCCAGGAAGTGCTCGTAGGAAAGCTCGGGGATGGCCTGCGGGGTGCCGCCCGACTCGAAACGGTAGGCCGTGTCGGGGAAGAGGGAGGTCTGCAGCAGGTCGAAGAGCACCGAGCTGGGCTCGGAGAGGGCGCCCTTCATCTCGTTGTAGACCACGCCGTTGTAGACCAGGCGCACGTCGCCCTTCCGCTCGTTCGCCGCAAGCTCGGCCTCGGCCGCGCCCGCGATCCCGGCGTCGGCCGCGGCGTTTCCGGCGAGCTCGTAGTGCCAGCCCTCCTGCTGGAAGATCTCGGGCTTCACGTAGATGTTGGGGTGCAGCACCGCGTCCATGTACACGTCGGTCAGGTTCATGAGGTCGCGCATGTTCGTGCTGGCCACCGGGTACATGGTTTTGTCCGGGAAGGTCATGGCGTTCAGAAACGTCTGCATGCTGCTCTTCAGCAGGTTCACGAAGGGCTCCTTCACCGGGAACTTCCGCGAGCCGCACAGCACGGAATGCTCCAGGATGTGGAAGACCCCGGTGTCGTTTTCGGGCGGCGTCTTGAATCCGATTGAGAACGCCTTGTTGTTGTCGTCGTTGGCAAGGTACAAAAGTCTGGCGCCGCTCTTCTCGTGACGCATGGTGTAGGCGCGCCCGTCGATCTCCGGCAGCTCCTCGGCCGCTTCGACGGCGAATCCGTGCAGCCTCTCGCCCACGTTCAGTTCCATGGATGCTCCTTCCGAACCTGTTGATTCGCCCCATTGTCCCACATCGCGGCCGTGCGGGCTTTTCTGCGCGGAAGGGTTCACCGCTTCGTCAAATATGATGTTCACCGAATCTCCACTTCTCAAGCGGGCCTGGAAGCGCTATAGTTTCCCGCAAGCTGGACCCGATACGAGAAGGAGCTTCGTGCACGCACCCGCAAACACCCCGACCGCACTTTTGGCAGACGCCGTTTTCGCGACGCTGCTGGTCGGCGCGTGGTGGTGGAATCGAAGAAACTGACCCGGGTCTTCAAGGCTTTCGCTTCGCGCATACTGAAACGCCCTCGGAGATCCGGGGGCGTTTTTTTTGTGCGGGGCGCGCAGGGCCGCACGGGCGGCGAAGGAGCGCGGCGGAAAGGGCCGCAGGCAGGAAAGGAACCATCATGGCAGAATCTACGGAAACCAGCGTTTCGGGTCAGTACACCCAGGCAGGCGACGCGCCCTATCGCCTGTACCTGCGTCAGGACCAGATTCCCACCCAATGGTACAACCTGCGCGCCGACATGCCCGAGCCCCCCGAGCCCATGCGGCTGCCCAACGGCAAGGTGGCCGAAGCCGCCGACATCGCGCCCGTGTTCTGCGACGCGCTGGTGGCCCAGGAGCTGGACGACACCACGGCCTACTTCGACATCCCCGAAGGGGTGCAGGAGATGTACAAGGTGTACCGCCCCTCGCCCTTGTGCCGCGCCTACAACCTCGAGCGCGCGCTTGGCACCCCGGCGCGCATATACTACAAGTTCGAGGGGAACAACACCTCGGGCTCCCACAAGCTGAACTCGGCCATCGCCCAGGCCTACTACGCCAAGGAGCAGGACCTGGAGAAGATTACCACCGAGACCGGGGCGGGGCAGTGGGGCACCGCGCTTTCCGAGGCGGCCGACCACTTCGGCGTTGATCTGGACGTGTTCATGGTGAAGTGCTCCTACAACCAAAAGCCCTTCCGCCGCTCGATCATGGAGACCTTCCACGCCACGGTGACCCCGTCTCCCTCGGACACCACCGAGATCGGCCGAAAGATGCTGGAAGAGCATCCCGACTCGACCGGGTCTTTGGGCACCGCCATCTCCGAGGCGGTGGAACGCGCCTTGCACGTGCCGGAGAACCGCGGGCGCTACCAGTTGGGCAGCGTGCTCAACCAGGTGCTGCTGCACCAGTCGGTCATCGGCCTAGAGAGCTACGCGGCCATGGAGGAGCTGGGCGAGTACCCCGACGTCGTCATCGGCTGCGCCGGCGGCGGGTCGAACCTGGGAGGGCTCATCGCGCCGTTCATGCGCGACAAGCTCAAGGGCATCCGCCCCGACACCCGCTTCATCGCCGTTGAGCCCGCCAGCTGCCCGAGCCTGACCCGCGGCCGCTACGCCTACGACTTCGCCGACACGGGCCAAACCTGCCCGCTCGTGAAGATGTACACCCTGGGCAACGGTTTTCTGCCCAGCCCCGACCATGCGGGCGGCCTGCGCTACCACGGCATGAGCCCCATCGTGAGCAAGCTCAAGCACGACGGCTACATGGAGGCCGTGGCCGTGAAGCAGACCGACGTGTTCGCCGCCGCCGAACAGTTCGCCCGCCTGGAGACCATCCTGCCCGCCCCCGAGAGCGCGCACGCCATCTACCAGGCCATCCAGGAGGCGAAGAAGTGCGCCGAGACCGGAGAGGAGAAGGTGATCCTGTTCGGGCTGACGGGCACCGGCTACTTCGACATGTACGCCTACGAGGCCTTCAACAAGGGCGAGATGGTGGACCACATCCCCACCGACGAGGAGCTGCAGGCCGGTTTTGACACCATTCCCAGCATCCCCGGCATCCAGTAGGGAGGGACGTGCCGCGCAAGGGGCTCCTGCCGTAGGAGCCCCTTGCGGCGTTCCCGGGCATCTTCACAAATTACCCCCTTGCGGCGCGGGCGGGATTCGGTATAATACCGTCTTGCGCTTGAGCATCGCGCATCGATATTCCTCGATAGCTCAATTGGCAGAGCATCCGGCTGTTAACCGGAGGGTTGTAGGTTCGAGTCCTACTCGAGGAGCCATGATTTTCCCGACGGTCCCCCAGGGGCCGTTTTTTTCATGCCCGGCGCCGCCCGCAGCCCGCGGGTTGGGCGGACGCGCCGCGCCCTGCGGTTTCCGTCGAGTCCGGCGCCCTCCGCGTCACCGGCTCTGTTAAATCGGCATTTCGCCATGGTTAACAATGGCGGCCGTTTCCCGCCGTTCACAAACTTCCCCCATCATCGCTGGTGTCAGGCACGGCGAACAGATCGGAGGAAAGGAAATGGATAGCGGATCGAGTGCGTTCATGCTGGTATGCACCATGCTGGTGCTTCTCATGACGCCGGGCTTGGCCTTCTTCTACGGAGGCCTGTCCAGACGCAAGAACGTGGGCAACACCATGGTGATGGTTTTCGTCGTCATCGGCATAGTGGCGATCACCTGGACCGTATGCGGGTGGTCGCTGGCCTATGGCGGCGACGGCGAAAACCCCGTGTTCGGCGGGTTCGACCAGCTGCTTCTGCTGGGCAACACCACGGGGATGCTGCTGGAGGCGCAGGCGCCCGCCGACGCCGTCTACCCGAGCCTTGTGGACGTGGTGTTCCAGATGGCGTTCTGCATGATCACCACGGCCATCATCACCGGTGGCGTGGCCGGGCGCATGAAGTTCGGCGCCGTGGCGGCCTTCCTGACCGCCTGGACGGTGCTGGTCTACCCGCCTCTGGCCCATATGGTCTGGGGTGGCGACGGGTCGCTGATCGGTGACGTCATAGGTGCGCTCGACTTCGCCGGCGGCGACGTGGTGCACATCTCCTCGGGACTCACGGCGCTCATCCTGGCGGTGCTGGTGGGCAGGCGCAAGGGCTTCGGGGCCATGAGCTACCGGCCCCACAACGTGCCCTTCATCGCCCTGGGCGCGGCGCTTCTGTGGTTCGGCTGGTTCGGCTTCAATGCGGGAAGCGCCTTCAAAGCTGACGGGGTGGCGGCGCTGGCGCTGGTCAACACCGTTTGCGCGAGCGGTGCGGGCGTCGTCTCCTGGATGCTGGTTGAACGGGCGGCGGTCGGCAAGCCCACGCTGGTGGGCGCCTGCACGGGCCTGGTGGCAGGCTTGGTGGGCATCACCCCGGCGGCCGGGTTCGTGGAGCCCTGGGCGGCGCTGGTCATCGGGGCAGCGGTCTCTCCCGTCTGCTACCTGGCTATCTCGAAGCTCAAGGTGCGCCTGGGCTACGACGACGCGCTCGACGCCTTCGGGTGCCATTGCGTGGGCGGCATCGTGGGCGGCATCCTCACCGGCATCTTCTGCCTGCCCGAGCTTTCCTGGACCGAGCACGGCGGCCTGCTCTACACCGGCGACTTCTCGCTGCTGGGAAGCCAGATCGCAGGTATCCTGGTGACCGTAGCCTTCGTGGGGGTGTGCGACATCGCGCTGGGGCTTGCGGTCAAGGCGTTCTTCAAGGGCAGCCTGCGCGTCAGCGGCGAGGCGGAGGCCCAGGGCCTGGACGTGGCGGAGCACGGGGAATCCGCTTACCCCGCGTTCGTCGGCTTGGACTAGGAAAGGTTTGGTGATGACGATGAAGCGCATAACGGCTATCGTTCGTCCGGAGAAGCTGGAGCCCCTCAAGGACGCGCTGTTCGAGGCAGGGGTGAAGGGCATGACCGTCAGCCAGGTCATGGGCTGCGGCAACCAGCACGGCTGGAAGGAGTACTACCGTGGCACCGAGGTGCTGCTGAACATGGTGCCGAAGGTGAAGTTCGAGATCGTGGTGGACGACGACGTGGTCGACGACCTGGTGGCCACCATACAGGCGGCCGCCCGAACCGGCGAGGTCGGCGACGGCAAGATATTCATCGTGCCCGTGGAGGAGGTCGTCCGCATCCGCACCGGGGAGTCCGGGGACGACGCGCTTTAGGGACGGCCGTCAAGGCGCCGCCGAACGGAACGCGCGGAAAAGCCGCTCTCGGCGCAAGCGCAGCGAACGAGAAGGGGGCCGGACGATCGTCCGGCCCCCTTTCGATGCGAGCACGGGGCGTTCGGATGCGAAGGACATCGGGGTGGACGGCCGCTTCGCGAGAAGAATCAGCCCCGTGGGTTGAATTCTAACACAAACGCTTCCGTTAGTACACCATGCCCATGGCCTCGCGCACCTGTCCGAGCGTCTCCTCGGCCATGGCCGATGCCTGGGCGTTCCCCTCGCGCAGGACGTCCTTGATGTAGTCCATGTCGCCCTCGAGCTCGCGACGGCGCTCGCGGATGGGGGCCAGAAAGCCGTTCACGCTCTCGGTGACGTAGCGCTTCAGGGCGCCCGCGCCGTCGTTGCCTATCTCGGCGGCGATCTCCGCCTCGTCGCGGCCCGTGCACAGCGCCGCCGTGGTCAAAAGCGCCGACACGCCGGGGCGCCCCTCTTTATCGAAGGTGATGAACCGCTCGGAATCGGTCTGGGACTTCTTGATGAGCTTGGCTGTCTCCTCGGCCGTGGCCGAAAGCGAGATGGCGTTGCCGTAGCTCTTCGACATCTTGCGCCCGTCGAGGCCGGGGATCTCCACGGCGTCGGTGAGCAGCCCCTCGGGCTCGGGGAACACGCACCCGTAACGCTCGTTGAAGCGCCGCGCGATCTGGCGGGTCTGTTCGATGTGGGGCAGCTGGTCCTTGCCCACCGGCACCACGTTGCCCTTGCAGAAAAGGATGTCGCATGCCTGGTGGACCGGGTAGGTGAGCAGAAGCCCGGTGAGGCTATGGCCCGAGGCCTCCTGCTCGGATTTCACCGTGGGGTTGCGCAGGAGCTCCGCCTCGGACACCAGCGACAGGAACGGCAGCATGAGCTGGTTTAAGGCTGGGATGGCCGAGTGGGTGAAGATGACGGTGCGAGCCGGGTCGATGCCGCAGGCCAGGTAGTCGATCACCATGTTGTACACGTTGTCGCGGATGTGCTCGGTGGTGTCGCGGTCGGTGATCACCTGGTAGTCCGCGATGATGATGCGGCTGGAGACGCCCAGATCCTGCAGGCGCACCCGTTCGCGTATGGTGCCGAAGTAATGCCCCAGGTGCAGCCGTCCGGTGGGCCGGTCCCCGGTGAGCATCGTGTACTTCTCCGGGTGTGCGGCCAAATCCTCGCGCAGCCTGTCGCTGCGCGTCTTGCTCGCCTCGAACGTGTCAGTAGCCATGAACCATCCTTGCCTTCCGGGCGCCGATGCGGCACCCTGCGCGATTCGTTCCGTGAAGCTACCAGTATACCAACGTTGGAGGCTGCTCCCTCCCTCAATTCGGGCGGCGGGGAATCTGCGCAGGGGCGGCCGCCCCAACGCCAGGAAATCAAGCACTTCCATGCCGCAAACGATGTTTCTGCCGCTGGAATTCGGCACGAACGTTCTTTACGACGTGCTTCCGTGGCGGAAACGTCATCGGCGACGTGTTTCCGTGGCACAAACGTCGTTCGCGGCATGCCCGGCCTGACGAACGGACTGCCGCCTTGCCACCTGTGGGGCCGTTCGGCGCTTCCCAGTGGTTTTGCGCAGGCGGCCGTCGTCTGGGGGCAAAGGGCGCCGAAAGCCCTTATACTAAACGGTTGCGCCTTGGGCCCTTGCCATTCCGAAAGCATGGGGCCTCCGGCGCGGAGGACCGAAGTTTTCCCTGGAGGGTAGCGCGCTTATGATCTTGCAGCTCGAGCAGATATCGAAGTCCTTCGGCGGCCGCACGCTGTTTTCGGACGTGTCGCTTCGCTTGGAGGAGTACGACCGGCTGGCCCTGGTGGGCCCCAACGGCGCCGGCAAGACCACGCTTTTGAACATCGTGTCGGGCCGCGAGGACGCCGATGCGGGCAGGGTGGTGCTGGCCAAGGGCGCGCGCGTGGGCTACCTGGAGCAGGAAGCCATCGAGATGGAGGAGCGCCCCATCTTCGAGGAGGTCATGGCCTCGCAGGTTGAGATTCTGGAAGCGGAGCAGCGGCTGCACAAACTGGAGGCCTCCCTGGGCGAGAACCCCACCGAGCAGCAGCTGGCGGCGGCGGGACGGGCCCGGGACGCCTACGAGGTGCTGGGTGGCTACACCATCGAGGCGAAGGTGCGAAGCGTGCTGTTCGGCCTGGGCTTCAAGGAGGAGGACCT
>DBFAWQ010000026.1:0-9996 GCA_048242115.1 Eggerthellaceae bacterium | reverse complement strand
GCGGATGCTCATGAGCTCCACCACGCGGTCCCAGCCGATCTTGCCAGTCTTCACCAGATGGGTGTTCACCAGGGCAAGCGAGGTCTCCAGCCCGATCATGCCGAAGGGCGCCAGCTCGAACTCGCGGTCCTTCTCCCAGTCGGTGTGGGGGGCATGGTCGGTGACGATGGCGTCCACCGTGCCGTCCACCACGCCCTCGATAAGCGCCTCGGCGTCGGCGGCCGTGCGCAGGGGCGGGTTCACCTTCAGGCAGGTGTTGTAGTCGTCGCCGATGGCGTCTTCCGTGAGGAACATATGGTGGGGCGTCACCTCGCAGGTGACCGGCAGCCCCTCGGCCTTGGCGGCGCGCACCATATCCAGGCCGCGGGCGGTGGACACGTGCTGGATGTGCAGCGGGCAGCCCGTCAGGCGGCACAGCGCGATGTCGCGGGCGATCTCGAGCTCCTCGCCCTCGGCCGGCCAGCCGAGCATCCCCAACCTCGTGGAGACGACGCCCTCGTTCACCTGGCCCTCGCCCACCAAATCGTCGTCCTGGCAATGGGCCATGACCGTGGCCCCGAACTGGCTGGCGTAGTCCATGACCCGGCGCATCATGCCGGCCCCCTGGATGCCGCGTCCGTCGTCGGTGAAGGCCACGGCGCCGTGGTTGAACATGTCGCCCATCTCGGAGAGGGTCTCGCCCTTCAGCCCCTGGGTGCAGGCGCCGGCCACGTGCACGCGGCACTTCCCCACCGCCGCCGCGCGGGCCTTCACGTACTCCACCCCCACGGCGTTGTCGATGACGGGCAGGGTGTTGGGCATGGCGCAGACCGCCGTGAAGCCGCCCTTGGCCGCGGCGCGGGTTCCGGAGGCGATGTCCTCCTTCTGCTCGTAGCCGGGCTCGCGCAGATGAACGTGCATGTCCACCAGGCCCGGCAGCACGATCTTGCCGCCCAGGTCGCGCTCGATGCCCTTCTCCATGGTCAGATTGTGGCCCACTTCCACAATCTTGCCGTCGCGGATGAGGATCTCGCAGGTTTCGTCCAGCCCCGCCTGCGGGTCGATGCAGTGGGCGTTCTTAAGCAGCAAAGCCATCTTCGCTCCCTCCAAGCAGCAGGTACAGGGCGGCCATGCGGGTGAGGATGCCCGCGTAGACCTGGTCAAGGATGATCGAGCGCTGAGCATGGTCGGCCATGTAGCTGTCCAGCTCGACGCCGCGGTTGATGGGGCCCGGGTGGCAGATGAGCGCGTCGGGCTTCATGAGTCGCTCGCGCTTCTGGGTCAGGCCGTAGAGCAGGTTGTACTCGCGAAGGCTCGGGTAGGGCGCCCCCTCCAGCCGCTCGCGCTGGATGCGCAGCATGTACACCACGTCCAGCTCCGGCAGCGCCTCGTCCAGGTTGCTGGTCACGTGGTCGGCGCCCAGCACGTCGGGACGGGCGGGCATGAGCGTGGGGGGCGCGATGACCGTCACGTCGCAGCCCATGATCTTGAGCGCGGGGATGAGGCTGTCGCACACGCGGGAATGCCCGATATCGCCAACAACGCCCACCTTCAACCCGTCCAGCGTGCCCTTGCGCTCCCAAATGGAGTACAGATCCAGCAGCGCCTGGGTGGGATGCTGGTGCTTGCCGTCGCCCGCGTCGATCACGTGCACGCCCGAGACGTCGGCGATCTTGCGCGGCACGCCGGCATGCTTGTCGCGCACGATGATCATGTCAACCTTGTAGGAGCACAGCGTCTCCACGGTGTCCACCAAACTCTCGCCCTTCACGGTGGAGGTGGAGCTGCCGCCGAAGTTCAGGCTGTTGGCCGACAGGCGCTTCTCGGCGATCTCGAAGGAGGAGCGGGTGCGAGTGGAGGGCTCGTTGAACATGTTCACGATGGTGAAGCCCTTCAGGGTAGGCACCTGCTTGATGCGGCGCTCGTTGACCTCCTTGAAGCGGGTGGCCGTCTCCAGGATGGTCATGATGTCATCGGCGGAGTACTCCGTGATGTCGATGAGATGCTTGTGATTGAAAGCCATGGGGCCTACTCACCTCCAAGGGGCGCGGAACCGGCGCGGCTGCCCGGTGCCATTTCCAGAATCTCCACTTCGGACACGCCGTCCACTTCCTCCAGGAACAGCCGAACGTTCTCGTCGGCGGCCGAGGGCACGTTCTTGCCCACGTAGTCGGCACGGATGGGAAGCTCGCGATGGCCCCGGTCCACCAGCACCGCCAGCTGCACCGACTTCGGGCGGCCGATGTCCATGAGGGCGTCCAGCGCCGCGCGGATGGTGCGCCCGGTGTAGAGCACGTCGTCCACCAGCACCACGGTCTTGCCGTCGATGTCGAAGAGGATGTCGGTGGAGAGCACCTCGGGGGAAAGGTGCGTCGCGAAGTCGTCGCGATAGAAGCTGATGTCCAGGCGCCCAAGCGGCACCTTCGTGCCCTCGATCTGCTCGATCTTCTCGGCCAGGCGCTTCGCCAGCACGTCGCCGCGCGTGACGATGCCTACGAGAGCGATGTCGTCGGCCCCCTTGTTCGCCTCCAGGATCTGGTGCGCGATGCGCGTAAGCGACCGCTCGATCTCGTCGGCGTCCATGCAGACGTTCTTTACCGTACCTGTTTCGGCCATGCACTCACCCCTTCTGCTCGGGATGGCACAGATCCGCCGATGAGGGCGTTTCCAACGCGGTGGGCTGCGGTTTCCCGCCTCCCCGCCTTCCTCGGGACCGAAAGGAAAGGGCCCCTGCGGAAGACAAGGGCCCTTGAAGTTCGTATGTGCCGCGTTTCGGCGTTGGGTGCCTTGTCGGTCTCTCTGTACCGCTTTTAAAGACTGACCGAACTATACGGCGCCCACGCGCGGATTGCAACACCCTTTCATCAACCCGCGAACATTTCACGAACGCCCGCGACCGACGACTTCCCTACGCATGCGGCGGGCGAGCAGGATGTACACGCTGCGCGAAAACCCGCCACGTCCCGCCCGCATCCGTCGGCTGCGCACTAGCAAACGCTGGGTATACGCAGCTCAGATTCCCTTGGACCTCAATCGTCACGTCAACTACGCCAGCCTGCTCGGGATAGAGGTAGATCACCGGCTTCTCAGTAGTATCCGGCTTCTTCACATCCGGATCGCAAGCGGCAAGGCAGAAGGCGGCAAAGGACAACGCCAGGACTATTCCGGCAACCGAAAGCGAACGGATCGCACTGCCCCTCCGCAGAAGCAATTTCGCAGCCATGGTTCCCCTTTCGTCGGTGAATACGCATCCGAAAACCACCCGCCTGCGTTATGGGTTAAGGCGCGAGACGACGCGAGAGCCCCTATCCCCGGTACATCTTCTCGTAGTAGTCGCGGTAGGCGCCGGAGGTGACGCTGGCTACCCAGTCGGGGTGGTCCAGGTACCATTGGATGGTCTTCTGGATGCCGTCCTCGAAGCGGTGCTCCGGGGCCCAGCCCAGCTCGCTTGTGATCTTGGAGTTGTCGATGGCGTAGCGCCGGTCGTGGCCCGGGCGGTCGGTCACGTGTTTGATCAGGCTCTCCGGCTTGCCGAGCGCCTCCAGGATGATGCGAACTATTTGGATGTTGGCCTTCTCGTTGTTCCCGCCGATGTTGTACACCTGGCCCTCGAAGCCGCGCTCGGCCACGGCCAGGATGCCGGTGCAGTGGTCCTCCACGTACAGCCAGTCGCGGATCTGCATGCCGTCACCGTAGACCGGCAGCTCCTTGCCGGCCAGCGCGTTGTTGATCATGAGCGGGATAAGCTTCTCGGGGAACTGGTAGGGGCCGTAGTTGTTCGAGCAGCGGGTGATGTTCACCGGCAGCCCGAAGGTCTCGCGGTAGGCCCGCACGTACAGATCGCTCGATGCCTTGCTGGCGGAGTAGGGGCTGTTGGGAGCCAGGGGGTTCTGCTCGGTGAAGCGCGGGGCGTCGGGCGTGAGCGTGCCGTAGACCTCGTCGGTGGACACGTGGACGAACTTCGCGCCCTCGCGGAAGCTGCGGCAGTGCTTGTTGTCCGGCTCGTCGCGCCAGGCATGCAGCGCGCAGTCCAGCAGCACCTGGGTGCCGTGGACGTTCGTGTTCAGGAAGATATCCGGGTCCTCGATGGAGCGGTCCACGTGCGATTCCGCGGCGAAGTGAACGACGCCGTCAAGGTCGTGCTCCTGGAAGAGCCGGCTCACCAGCTCGCGGTCGCAGATGTCGCCCTTCACGAAGGTGTAGCGCGGGTCGTCGGCCACGTCGGAGAGGTTCTCCAGGTTGCCCGCGTAGGTGAGGGCGTCAAGGTTGACGATGTTCCAGTCCGTGCGCGCAAGCGCCGTATGGACGAAATTCGACCCGATGAACCCGGCGCCGCCGGTGACCAGCACGTTTCTCATAAGCCTGCCGAACCTGCTCTCCTGTGTATCCTGCCGTAATTCGCTGGGATGATTATAAGGTTACCCGCACCAGTTCGCCAACCCGGGCGCCCTCGGGCGCAGAAACTCCGTGATAGCTCTCGGTCATGGCCTCGCCGGGCACCTCCACGAGCGCCCACTCGCTGGTGCCGGCGCGCCGGGCCAGGTCCCGGGCGGAGAGCTCGGCGGCCAGGGCGCGCAGGCGGCGGCTGCGGTCGGCCTTGACCGCTTCGGGCACCTGGTCGGCCCGCTCGGCGGCCGGCGTGCCCTCGCGCCGCGAGTAGGGGAACACGTGGACGCGCGAGAAGCCGCAGTAGCGCACGAGCGAAAGCGTCTCCTGGAAGTCCTGCTCCGTCTCGCCCGGGAAGCCCACGATGACGTCGGTGGTGAGGGCGACCTGCGGAAGATGCCGACGCACCATGGCCACTACCTCGCGGAAGCCCTCGGCCGTGTAGGGACGGTTCATCTCCTCGAGCACCTTGGACGACCCCGCCTGCAGCGGCAGGTGCAGATGGCGGCAGACGCGCCCACGCACCCGGGCCAATAGCGCCACGAGCTCGGGCGAGAGGTCCGTGGGCTCGATGCTGGAAAGCCGGAAGCGCGCGCCGGGGACGCCGTCTGCGCCCTCCCCCGCCCCGGCCCCGTCGGCCAGCGCGAGCAACCGCTCCAGCAGGTCGTGCAGCCGCAGTGTCGCGCCGCCCTGCTGCCAGCGGTAGGTTCCCAGGTTTATGCCCGTGAGCACGATCTCGCGGACGCCCTCGCCCAGGAGGCGCAGGCAGTCTGCCGCAATCTCCGCTGCGGGCATGCTCGTGGCGGGCCCCCGGGCCACGTGGATGACGCAGTAGGAGCACGCGTTGTCGCAGCCGTCCTGCACCTTCACCCCCACGCGGGCGCGCTGGGCGAAGTCGCCGGGGGCGCGGGGGACGGGCTTCTGCGAGAAGGGGTCGCCCGGCCCGGAAGCGGCAGCGTGCGGGCAGGAGTCGGGCGCCTCGCAATCGCCGACCTGCCCGGCGATCCGCACCGCCTCGGAGGCCACCTGACCCTTCGGCACCACGCGCACGCGCTCGCCCAAGCTTCGGTACGCCTCCTCGTGCAGCACCGCGGAGCAGCCGGTCACCAGCACGGTTCCCGGGCAGCTGCGGACAGCCCGGCGGACGGCCTTGCGGGTCTTCTTCTCCGCCTCGGCCGTCACCGCGCAGGTGTTCACGATGACCAGGTCCGCCTCCTCGGGGACGGCGGGCGCGGCCCCGGCGTCGGCGAGCGCCCGCTCGAAGGAGTCGGATTCCACGCGGTTGACCTTGCAGCCCAGGTTGACGACGGCGTACCTCACAGCAGCCCGTCCGCCAGGTTGCGAAGGTCGTGGAGCACGAGCGCCGGGGCCACCACACCGGCGGTCTCCGTGCGCAGGATGGAGGGGCCCAGCGTACAGGCGTAGGCCCGGAGGTTGCAGGATAGCAGGCGCTGCACCTCGCGCTCGGTCAGGCCCCCTTCCGGCCCCACCACCACGGCCACCCGCGCATCCTGCGCCGGCATCCGCAGCTTGGTCAGCGCCGATTGCAGCGCCTTGGTGATGCTCTGGGAGCCGTCGGCCTCCTCGTAGCACACGATGAGCGCCGTGGCGTTGCGCAGAAGGCCGCACACCTCGTCCAGCCCCAGCGGCTCGGACACCTCCGGCACGTGGCGCCGTCCCGCCTGCATGGCGGCCGAGCGCGCGATGGAGCGCCAGCGCTCGGTACGGGACGACGCCTTCTTCCGGTCCAGCTTCACGATGGAGCGCTCGCAGGCGAAGGGCACGAACACGTCCACGCCCACCTCGGTGCCGTGGCGCACCACAGTGTCCATCTTGTCGCCCTTCGCGAGCCCCTGCACCAGCATGACGCTGGGCTGCGCCTCCTCGTCGCCGCCCCGCTGCGCGATGCGCACCAGCAGGCCGTCCGCGTCGAAGGAAGCCACCTCGCACTCGAAGTAGTCGCTGGCGGCGTCCACCACGGCTATGTGCTGGCCCGGCTCCAGCCGAAGCACCCGCGCGTGGTGAAAGTCATCGGCATCCAGGCGCAGGGGGAACACCTCGTCGGCCTCGGCGGCCAGCACCTGGTTTTCCAGGAAGAACTGCGGAAGGGCCATGGCTACTCGAAGATGTCCTTGAGCTTCTGCCATGCGCCGCGCGGCTCCTCCACCTCTTCGCCCATCTCCTCGGCGAAGCGCTCCAGAAGCTCGCGCTGCTTCTTGGTGAGCTTCTTGGGGACCACAACGTTTACGTGCACGTACATGTCGCCGCGCGAATCGCTCCTGAAGCGGGGCATGCCGTAGCCCTTCACGCGCACCACTTGGTCGTTCTGGCAGCCCTCGGGGATGCGCACGGTCACCTTCTCGTCCTCCATGATGCCCCCGAGCTCGATTTCGGCGCCAAGGGCCGCTTGGGTGATGGACACGTTCGCACGCGCGTGCAGGTTGTCGCCGTCGCGTTCGAAGTACTCGTTGGGCTGGATGCGGCAGGTGACGATGAGGTCGCCCGCCCGGCTGCCGCGAAGCCCCGCCTCGCCGAATCCGGAGAGCCGCAGCTGTTGGCCGTCGCGGATGCCTGCGGGCACCTCCACGGTCACCCGCTGGCGGTCGGGCACGCGGCCCTGGCCCTCGCACTCGGGACACGGGTTGTCGATAGTGCGCCCGGTGCCTCCGCACTTCTGGCAGGGCATCGCCGTCTGCATGTCGCCCAAAAACGTGCGCTGCACCGTGACCACGCGGCCCGAGCCGTTGCAGTCGGGGCAGGTGACCTCGCTGCCGCCCTCGGCCACGCCGCTGCCGCCGCAGTCGGGGCACGGGGCCAGCCGGTCGTAGACGATCTCCTTGTTGACGCCTGCGGCAACCTCCTCCAGCGTCAGGCGAAGGCCCACGGCCATGTCGCGACCCTCGCGGCGCTGCTGGGCGCGGTTGGCGCCGCCGGAGCCGCCGAAGAACGAGCTGAACAGGTCGCCCATGCCGAAGCCGCCGCCGAACAGATCGTCGAAGTCCACGTAGCCCCCGCCGTACCCGCCCGGGCCGGAGGCTGCGCCCGGCACGGTGCCGAAGCGGTCGTAGGCGCTGCGCTTCTTCGGGTCCGAGAGCACATCGTAGGCCTCGTTGAGCTCCTTGAACTTGTCCTCGGCATCGGGCTCCTTGTTCACGTCGGGATGCAGCTCGCGCGCCCTGCGCCGGAACGCCTTCTTGATCTCGTCCTCGGTCGCGGTGCGCTCGACTCCCAGCACCTCGTACAGATCTCTCGCCATGGGTAAGCCCGTTCCCTTCTTCCTGCACCTGTCGGGGCGCGGCCCCGAAACGCCTTCGCTTCGCGCCCGCCGTCCTACGCGTCGGCCAATGCGCTCGCGGCCATGCGGACCGCGCTTATCGTCTTCGAGTAATCCATCCTCGTCGGCCCTATGACCGCCACCACCCCGGCCGACGGCCCGCTGCCGTAGCGGCTGGCCACCACGGAGACGCCCGCCAGCTGGGAGCTCCCGTTCTCGCGCCCGATGCGCACGCTCGGCATCCCCGCCGTGCGCGATGCGGCGTCGTCGAGGATGTGCAGCAGCACCGTCTCGTCCTCGAGCACCTGCATGACCGGCAGCAGCGCATCGGTATGGCTGAACTCCGGCTGCACCATCAGCGACGACAGCCCACTGTGGTGGGCGCGCCCGATGCGGCTCTCCTGCAGGCACAGCAGCACCTCGTCCAGCACCGCCCGCACGAGCGGGTTGCGGAACGCCTCCGCCATGCTGCTGGCAAGCCCCTGCTCGATCTCCTCGGAGGAACGGCCCGCGAACACGTCGGACAGCAGCCGCTGCACCTCCGCGAGGCTTTCGGGGTCGACATCCTCGGAGAACTCGATGTGGCGGTTCGCCACGCGCCCCTCCTCCGTCACCACCACCACGATGGCATGGCGCGGCGACAGCGACACCAGCGACAGCTGCTTGATGCGCATGCGCTGCACGGAGGGGGCCAGCACCACCGAAAGGCAGTCGGTCAAGCGCATGAGCGCCGAGGACGTCCGGTCGATGAGCTCGTCCAGCTCGCCGGCGCTGCGCCTGAGCTCCTCGGCCGTCTGGCGGCACCGCTCATCCTGCGCGTCCTCCCCCTGCTCCGCCAGCAGGTTGTCCACGAAGGCGCGGTAGCCCGCGTCGGTGGGCACGCGCCCGGCGGAGGTGTGGGGCTGCACGATGTAGCCGCCGTCCTCCAGCACCGACAGCTCGTTGCGGACCGTGGCGGGGCTCACTCCCAGCCGGTAGCGCTCCGTGAGCGTGCGCGATCCCACGGGAAGGGCGCGAGCCACGTACTCCTCGATAAGGGCCGCAAGGACCCGCTGTCGCCTGTCCGAAAGCACCGGCGCTGCCTCCTTCCGTCCGCGTAGAGAATCCTGCCGTCAATGCATTCGAACGGCCATTTTAGCAGCCAACAGCCGAGAGTGCTAACCGAACCGCCCCTTTCGACGCAAGCATCACAATAGAGGGCCAACGGGAAGCGCACCATCTGCAGCAGGGACGTGTGGAGAACGTCGAAAGCCGCCCGCATCCTACTCGAATGCCGCGGCGTTCCATTTCTGGTAGAATGGATGGCGCCCCGCGTTGTCGGGGCGCCATCTCAAGATGGGGGCCGGGCTGCTCCATCAGCTCCGGCCCCCTGTTTGCTACTTCCCGTACTTGAGGAGGATCTCAGCCAGCCTCACGAGCTCCGCCTTCGTCTCGGGCTCCTTCGTGGTTTCCGCAAGCTTCAGGAGGTCGCCCGCCAGAAGCTCCGCCATGCATCCGAATTCGGCGGTCGTCGCCTCAAGTTCCTTCTCCTCCATGTTTGGATCCTTTCCCCTTGCCGCATGTTCAACCTGCACAGCTGCCAGCTTGACAAGGATTCGAAAAAGCAAATAGCAAATCGTTCTTGCGTGGATATCCTACCACACGTAGCGAAGCGAAGAGCCGGAGCGGCAGGATGCTGACCACGTCGCGCTTCTCCTAGGTTTGTTTGCGCGGTTCTCTCCGCAAGTAGGCGGGTTTTTTGCGCTATCCCAAGCAGAATCGATTATGCGGGGGGTGTCCGTTTTAGGACGTTCGGGGAATTCCCATGTAGCGCCGGATGCACTCGATGGCGGCGTCGGCGCCGTAGCAGACGTAGGCGCACATGCCCTGCTGACGCAGGAAGGCTATCCACTCGGCCTGCTTCTGCGTGGGCTTGTTCGTGCCCACCTTCATCTCCACGTAGAGTGAGTGGTAGCCGCCGCGGGCCACCGGCACGCACAGGTCGGGCACGCCAGCGCGCACGCCCTGGCGCTTGAGGTAGGCGGCCTCGGACTTGCCGCACTTGCCGCCGTTGGGTATGTGGAACACCGGCACTCGGTTCGCGTCGCACCACTCGACGACCGCCACCTGCTCTGCGGCCTCGCTCACATGGGGTCTCTGCATGGGGCCTCCCCTCAATCGGTCGGCACCATGGTGCGCCCGGCGTCCGAAAACCGCCCAGGGAAAGGAAAAGCCCAGCCGAAGCGGGGCGACCTAGCCTTCCAGGAACTCTTTGACCCTCTGAACGTATCGCTTGTATATCTCCCTTTGCTCGCGCATGCCGTAGTCGAGCATGCTCTGCGCCCATTCCGGAGCGTTGTCCATTACCCTCTCGCGCT
>DBFAWQ010000025.1:0-2976 GCA_048242115.1 Eggerthellaceae bacterium | reverse complement strand
TCCTACCCTATGCGCTTGACCATGACCGCCTCGCCGTCGCGGACCTCGACGGGCTCGAACCCCGCCTTCAGGTACATGCCGCGCGCGAAGTTGTCGAGCTGCACGCTTAACGAAATGCACTTCCATCCCTCGCCTTCCGCGAGCCGGAGCATGGCGTCGAGCAGCCTGGATCCTATCCCCATGCCCCGCCATTCGGGGTAGAGCGACATGGCGAGCTCGGGGGTCTCAGCGTCCACGCTGCCGTAGCCCGCCGCGGCGCGCGTCCAGACGGCGCCGACCACGGCCCCGTCCGCCACCGCAACCAGGCAGCGGTCGGCCTCCCCCGACCCGAAGCCCTGGTAGTACCCCCTGAGCGCAGGGTGCTGCAGGACGGTGCGGGGGACTGGGCCGTCCTCCGGCCTCTTGAAGATCGCCTCGTAGGTGAAGTCGGGCAGAAGCGCCCATTCCTCCGGCGCCGCCTCTCTGATCTCGACGTCCGGACAGGAGCGCTTTTCAGGATCGGTCGCCCCGGAGCCGAAGATCACCACGCCTTCCGACCAGCGCAGCAGCAGGTCGACAAGATCGCGGCGATCATCGTCGTTTGCCGGACGATGGGAGTCCCAGTCGCGGCCAATCGCGAGGATGCGGGCGTCATCGCCGTCGAGCAGGCAGGCGAGCTCGGCCTTCGCGCGCGGGTAGGCGCCCGTACGCGCGAACTGGAGCGCCTGCAGCGCGAAGAACGCCCCTTTGAAGAGGGATTCCAGAATGCCGTCGGCACTGTCGCCGTCGAACACGCAGGCGTGGCATGCGGCATGGTAGATCCCGGACGCCCCCATTCGGGCGGCTTGCAGGGCATCGTCTCTCGAGAAGGGTCCGACGTCGGGGAGGGCGCCGAAGAGGGGCGCTGTGTCGTGGTAGAACTGGAAGAGCTCGTGGCGCGGCCATGCGGCGAGGACGGCTTCCGACCCGACGAACCCGCAGGCAAGATTGCTGTCCGGCATCGATCGGACGACGGAGCGGTAGCGCGCGAGGTCGTCCGCCCCGACGCCGTCCAGGAGCACGACGAGGTCGACGTCGCTGCCCTCGCATGCCTCTCCCCGCGCGCGGCTCCCCTGGAGCCCGACGAAGCACAAGCGTTTCCCGAGCTCCGCCTCCAGCCTTTCCTTGGCATCATCCGCCCATACGAACGCGTCCATGGCTTCCTCCGATCCTGCGCGTAATGCATGCCTGAAATCCGATCAATGCCCGCGGTGTTTCTCCTTGCGCTTCTCTGAGCGCAGGGCGCGCTTGCGCGATGCGGTCTCCCTCCTCTCGGCGGCGCTCTTCTTCCGGGCCGCCGCCTTGCCCTGCTCGCGCATCTCGGCGATGGCCTGCTGCGCCTTGGTGCTGGGAGCCGCCTTCGCGGCGGCCTTCGCGGCCTCGCGCTGCCTGCGCTTGGGGTTGCCCGGCTCCCTCCTTCGCTCCGCCTCGACCTCGGGCGAGAACCTCAACGTGTCCCACCTTTCGAGGATGAACTTGAGAATCTCTTCCTCCGAGGGCTCCGCCCCGAACACCACGCGAGCGGCAGAGAGCCCGCCTTCCTCTACCCTCTCGACCGTGCCGACCCAGAACTGCCCGTCGAAATAGACGGTGAAAGTAATCGACGGCCCTTCTCTCCGCATGCTCCGTACCTCCTTGAGCGCATAGGAAACCGAGTCCCGGCCTTGCAGGGGCTTTCCATGCGGAGAAGAGACAACCAAGGAGGCAGGTTACGGACGGCGCCGATGGCGCCGCGCCCCGACTACTCAACGGGGCCGTGTTTTTATCTCCTTAAAGCATTTTAACAAAGGGTCTGCCGCATCCGCGATGCAACAGTCTGTTGCTTGCATATTGAGAGGTGCTTCAGATAATTAGAGACGGAATGCCAATAGAAAGGGATCCATATGGCGCTAAAAGATATCCTCCCCGAGCTGCGCCGCGAACGCGGTCTTACCCAGGAGCAGCTCGCGAAGAGGCTCTACATCACCCGCCAGGCGGTGAGCCGATGGGAGACGGGCGAGACGACGCCCGGCATCGACATGACCAAGCTCATCGCGCGCGAGCTCGACGTCCCCATAACGGAGCTCCTCGAGATGCCCGATCACTACTGCCAGAGCTGCGGCATGATGTTCACCGGCTCCGGCCAGCATGGGCATGAAGCAGACGGCACCGAGACCGAGGACTACTGCCGCTGGTGCTACGAGGACGGCGCCTACACCTACGAGACGACCATGGACGACATGATCGAGGAGTGCGCCCCGCGCATGGCGGAGGCCATGGGATGGACCGTGGACGAGAGCGCCTCCCTCCTCGGCGCGGTGCTTCCGACGCTCGAGCGGTGGAAGGGGTAGGGGCCTGCCGGCAGCCGCAGGGTCCCGGATAGGTTTCGGCTCAGAGGCCCGCGACGTATTCCGCCGTTTCGTCAGGAATCCGGAAATGCAGGGAAAGAAGGGATGCGCCGTCCTTCGTCGTGATGCCGAAGCCGTCGAACAGGAAGATGCCCTCCCCGTCGTCGACCATTACATCGTACCTCGCGATGCCCTTTTCCAACCAAAGCGAGATGCTTGCGACGTCGAACTGTTTCGTGAAGACTTCCTCCACCTCTTCGGGCTCGTTCTTGCACAGCAGGCCCGTAGTTCACGAACACGCAGGTCAGCTGCTTGCCGATGGCTTTCGCGCACAGCGCGGCAACCACGGAGGAGTCCACGCCGCCGGAAAGGCCCAGGATCACGCGCCCCCCACCTGCGCGCGGATGGCGGCGATGGAGTCCATGTTCCAGTTCGCCTCAAGCCCGCAGACGCCGAACAGGAAGTTCTTCAGCAGCTCGTTGCCGTAGGGGGTATGGCGCACCTCCGGGTGGAACTGCGTGGCGTAGAGCTTGCGCTCCGGGCATTCCATGGACGCCACGGGGCACACGTCGGTCTTCGCCGTCACCGCGAAGCCTTCGGGAGCGCGGCTCACGGCGTCGCGGTGGCTCAT
>DBFAWQ010000024.1:0-7471 GCA_048242115.1 Eggerthellaceae bacterium | reverse complement strand
CTGGCCGAGGCCTTCGAGCGCGCGGGCCTCGACATGCCCCGGCAGCTACAGGCCGAGGAGGCTGCCGCCGAGGCGATGGAGGCCCTGCGGGAGCTGCCTGTTAGCGTGGGGAGGCCGGCGAGGAAATAGCAGACAGGGCGGCGGCCGCTCGAAGAGGCGCTTTCGTCCGGCGCAGCGCCGGCGCTAGGGGACGCCTCCGTCGGACGCTGGCGCCATGGGGCGCCTTCAGCCGGCGCCTGTGCTGGGAGGCGCTTGCGCCGCATATGGACGGCGCCTCCGACGCGCGCTCCCAGGAAAGGAGGGTCACGACGATGGCGGTTCCGGTGCGAGCGAGGCCGGGCTATTTCGTCCGGGAGCGCTTCACGCGGGCGCGGGCGAGGGCTGCGGCGCCGCCTGAGACGATGGCCAGGGCCCCTACGGCCAATAGCGCATCGGTGGCCGCGTCGCCGGTCTGCGGAACGCCGCGGTAGGCGGTCGAGCTACGGTGGTAACCATGCGTGCCGGACGTCGTGCTGGGTTTGGCTGTCGGCTTCGAGGCGTCATCTTTGCCTGAGTCCTTCGCCCCGTTGTTCTCGGGTTGGTCGTCGGCTGCGGTGCTGCCATCCGCCTTGCCCCCAGCATTCGCGTCGGCGCCTCCGCTCATCTGCCCATTGTCTCCCGTTCCCGTCTGTCCGCCACCCGGGCTGCCCTCGCCGCCCTCGTTGCCCGATGGCGTGCTCGGGGCGTTCAGCTCCTCCACGGTGGCGCCGGGAGCGGCCATTGCTGCCGCCCGGGCTGCGTCGGCATCGCCGTAGTAAACGGTCTTGGCCCCATCGTGCACGGCCGCGCGGGCGTCGTGCTTGGCCGTTGAGGCAGGCACGACGGAGAAGGGGGTCGTCGTGCGAGTGTCGGCGGGGACGAACTCGGCGTAGGAATCAGCCACGTAGGGCGCCACGTCCTGGTTGTAGCTGCCGCCCTTAAGCGCGAGCGACCCCGTGCCGCTCACGGTGGCCAAAGGCTCGGGTTTGCCGTCGGCTCCCTCGGCGGTCGCCACGTCGCCCTGTCCGGTTACCGTCAGGGCTCCATCCTGAAGGGACAGACCGCCGTCCGTGGCGAAGAAGAGGTTGAAGCCGGCCAGATCCAGCGTGAGCTCGCGCCCGTCGGAAACGGAGAGGGTCGGCTGGTCGCTCACGCTGCTGACGAGCTTGATGGTGCTGTGGTCGGGGGCCGTTTCGAAGGCGCCCGCGAGCGAGGCATAGCGCGTCGCTCCGGCCTGGGCCACCCAGGCGCTCCCGTTGTCGCGCACGGTGAAATCGCTCGGCGTGTTGTTGTAGGCGTAGGGACCCTTCAGGGGAGCCGTGATGGCATTGAGCGGGGTGGTGCTCACGTTGTTCTCCACGAGGATGCCCTCGGGCACGGTGGAGGGCAGCGACGAGATGTCGGCGTTCTGCAAGTTGCCCACGATGCCCCCGGCGAAGTTCGAGCTGGCGATGGACGCGGCCGTATTGGCGTTCCCGCTTACAGTGCCCGCGTTGTAGAACGTGCCGACGATGCCGCCGGCGCAGCTGCCGCCTTGCACGGAGGCGCTGTTGGCGCAGCCGGTTACCGTGATGGGCGCGCTGGCGGCGTAGGCGGGCGCGGCACCGTCGTAGCGGGCCCATCCCACGATGCCCCCAATGCCGTAGGCGCCGGCGTTGCTTGTGGAAACCGCCCCGGAATTGGTGCAACCGCTCACGGCGCCGTAATTCTTCTGCTCGCCGACGATGCCGCCGACGGAGTAGCTCGTGCCGGCAATGGCGCCGCTGTTCTCGCAATTCGACACGAAGGCTGCGCTGAGGCCGGCGATACCGCCGATGCAGTCGGTGCCGGAAATGCTTCCGCTGTTGCGGCATCCGGTGATGGCCATGCGGCCGGTGGGGGTGGTGTAGTAGGCGGCGCCTACGATCCCGCCGGCGTTGCCCACGCCGCCCACGGCGGCGACCGAAGCGCTGTTCTCGCAGTTCTCGATGGTTCCGGACAGCGTCATGCGCCCCGCGATGCCGCCCACGCCCGCCTTGCCTGAAACGGATCCGGAGACGCTTACGCCGGATGCGGTGGCATCGTTCGCCATCATGCCGCAGAGGATGCCCGCCAGCTCGCTTTGGGGCACGGTGACTTCCGCATCGGCCACGGTGAGGTTCTTCACGGTGGCCCCGTCCAGAATGCCGAAGAGGCCGATGGCGAAGTCGGCGCCCTGGGTTGAAGCGATCTTCAGACCGCTGATGACGTGGCCCGCGCCGTCGAAGGTGCCGGCGAAAGGCGTGCTGCCCTCGGCGATGCCGCTGCTCTTGCGCGTGCCGACGCCGATGGGCGTCCATTCGGCGCTCTCAAGATCTATGTCGGCGCCGAGGGCCACGTATTTGCCGTCGTAGTCGTCGCCTGCGTTCACGGCATCGCGGAAGGCCGCTAGCTGGCCCGCATTCTCGATGAGGTAGGGGTCGGCCTCGGTGCCCGCGCCCGAGGCGAAGACAGCGCTGTCCGCGGCCCAGGCCGGGGATGCCCAGCAGAGAGCGGCGAGAAGGGCGAACGCGGCAACGGCCCAGCGGAGGGACACCGACGAGTGCGGAAAGAAGCGGGCGGTGAAGGCGTGTACGGAACGGTGCGGGGCCATGGTGGTTTCCTCTCTTACGGCGTCGTGCGAGCGTGCGGAACGGGGCATGGCGGGCGCGCCCTTCGAGGATGGCCGTGCGAAGCCCCTGCAGCGACGCTTCCAGTCTAGGCGCGCCGTTGCCCTCTCTTCGGGTTGCCGTCCAACCGATACGGCTCCACCGCCGAACTGTCACGGAGCGTCACGGCACCGTTGCGCTGCGGACACGAGCCCTGCACCGAACCGTCGCCGAGCCGGATGTGGTCAATGAATGATGGGTCTGCCCCCGTGCTATACTGGCGCTATTACCTGAAACGACCCCGAGGACTGAAGGAAACCCATGACCACGACCAAGCCCGTGCGCGTCCGCTTCGCGCCTTCTCCCACCGGCAAGCTGCACATCGGCGGCGCCCGCACCGCCATCTACAACTGGGCCTTCGCCCGTGCTACCGGCGGCACCTTCGTCCTGCGCATCGAGGACACCGACCCGGAGCGCTCCACCGAGGAGAACACCCAGATCATCCTGCGGGCCCTCCGCTGGATGGGACTCGATTGGGACGAGGGCCCCGAGGTGGGCGGCCCCTGCGGCCCCTACTTCCAAACCCAGCGCACCGCCACCTACGAGGCGGCGCTGCAGAAGCTCATCGATGCCGGCGCCGCCTACCCGTGCTTCTGCACCAAGGAGGAGCTGGACGCCAAGCGCGAGGCCGCCGAGAAGGCCGAGGGGGGCTATGCGGGCTACGACCGCACCTGCCGCGCCATTCCGGCCGACGAGGCCGCCGCGCGCGTCGCGGCCGGCGAGCCCCATGTCTGGCGCCTGAAAGTGCCCGACGACCACGGTCCGGTCACGTTCAAAGATGCCGTCTACGGCGACATGAGCTTCCCCATCGATGTGATGGACGACATGATCCTGCGCCGCACCGACGGCACCTTCACCTACAACTTCGCCGTGGTCTGCGACGACGTGAACATGGCCATCACCCATGTCATCCGCGGCGACGACCATCTCTCCAACACCCCGCGCCAGGTGCTCATCTACGAGGCCCTGGGCGCCGAGGTGCCGCTGTTCGCGCACCTGTCCATGATCCTCGGCCCCGATGGCAAGAAGCTCTCGAAGCGCCACGGCGCCACTAACGTGGAGGAGTACCGCGACCGCGGGTATCTGCCCGACGCGCTCGTGAACTTCCTCGCGCTGCTCGGCTGGTCGCTCGATGGCGAGACCACCATCATCCCGCCGGCGGAGCTGTGCCGCACGTTCTCGCTCGATCGCATCACGAAGAAGCACTCCATCTTCGACGAGAAGAAGCTCGACTGGATGAACGGTGTCTACATCCGCGACATGGGCGCTGCTGCCTGGGTCGACGCCGCCAAGCCCTGGCTCGCCCAGACCAACCTGGACGGGTCGAACGTGCCGGACGGCATCACCGTCGTGCCGACGCCCACCAAGGAGGAGGCGGAGGCGGCCGCCCGCGAGCTGCGTCTTCCCGGCGCCGATGTGGACGCCGACACCTGGGAGGCGTGCCTGGCCGACGTGGACGACGATCGCGAGTTCTACGAGGCCATGTACCCGCTTGTCGCCGAGCGCCTGGCGCACCTGGACGAGATTCCCGCCAAGCTGGCGTTTCTGTTCTGGGGCGACTCGGTGGTGCTCGACGAGAAGAGCGTCCAGAAGGTGCTGTTGAAGGAGGGCGCGCGGGCCGACGAGGCGCTCGCCATTTGTCGGGCCATCCTCGCCGACGACGACAACCCGTGGGACGCCGAGGCGCTCGAGGAGCTCTGCCGCGCCGCCGGTGAGGAGGCCGGGCTCAAGCCGAAGCTTCTGTTCCAGCCCTTGCGCGTGGCCGTGTGCGGCAACATGGTGTCGCCGCCTTTGTTCGAGGCCATGATGCTGATGGATCCCGCCGACATCGTCGCCCGCATCGACGGCGTCACCGAAACCGTGTTCAGCGAGCGCGCAAACTAGCGGCCGCGTCAACCAGAAAGGTCGAAGACCATGGACGAGAACAGCAACATCCCAGGCGCTTCCGGCGTGGAGCCTCAGCAGCCGGCGCCGGAGCCGGCGCCAAGCGCCGTGCCCGAGAACCCCTTCGCTGCCTTCGGAGCGCCCGCTCCCGGCTCTCAGCCTGCGCCCGCGGCGCCCTCCGATGCTGTGCAGCCGGCGCCTGCCGCAGCCGCTCCGGCTCCTGAAATAGCGCAACCCGCGCCCACGGCGCCGACGCAGCCCTACTACGACGCCACGGCGGCACAGGCCGCCCAGCAGCCCTACGCCCCCTACGGACAGTCCGCCGGCGCTGGGCAGTCGTATGCCTACACTCAAGCTACGGCCCAGCAGCCGACCTACGCGCCCTATGACGGCGCCGGCTACGGCTCCTACGGCGCGGGCAGCCAGCCGCCGGTGCCCCCGGCGCCCGCACAGAACATCTATCCGGGCTACGAGCCGCCCAACCCCAACCAGAAGCGGCGCTGGCCGTGGTTTCTGCTGGGCCTGGCCGTGGGACTCGTCGTCGGCATGGGCGGTTGCGCCAGCTGCGTGGGGATCATGGCCCTGGCCGACTACGATAGCAGCTACGACAGCTACAACAGCTACGATGACGGCTACGACTATAACTACGATTACGACTTCGGCGACACCGATATGTGGACTCCGGAGGACAGCTACGGCACCGACGAGGACGCCTCGCCCTACGGCACCTTCACCTTGGACGAGATCGCCTCGGTGTTCGAGGCCGACGGCATCTCCCAGGGCGAACCGGGGGAGGGTGACGTCTGCACCAAGGGCTTTTACACCGTAGGGCCCGCCGGCCAGATTCCCGCCGGCCTGTATTACTTGGAAGGTTCCAACGAGAAGCTCTCCCACTACTACGTGTTCGACGGGGACGACGGCCGCTATTCCGTTGATGACTCGGTGCAGTACTTTGGCAACTACTTCGTCGATTTGGACGAGGGCGATCTCATCGTGTTCGATCCCGGCGACGAGGCGACCATGTATCCGGCCCCCTCTACCTCCACGGATCCGACGGCGCCCTACACCAACGGCTGCTACCGCGTGGGCATCGACATTCCCGCCGGCAGCTACACCATCACTGCGGCTACCGTGGGCGAGGGCGAGACCGACGAGGACTCGGCGGCCTTCGTCATGAAGAACCTCGACTTCGACGACGACTCCATTGTGGACACCAAGTACGTCATTCCCGGCGGCGAGCAGACGGTCACGGTCAGCAACGGCCAGTACTTGGAACTCTTCGCCGCCACCGCCACCCCCGTCGCTCAGGGGTAAGGGCAACCACCTGCGTGGACGCCAGTGCATTAGATCCGTAGGGGGCGACCTTGGTCGCCCCTTCCAACCAGAGAGATTTTTTCCTGATGATGAGGGGCGACCGAGGTCGCCCCCTACGAAGGTTGACCGGAAGGAAAGGATTCCTATGGCGAAGCAGCTAAGCGATCGCCCCACGTTGGAAGAGCTGAAAGACTTCTTCGGTCACGACCGGTTCGCCGAGCACGCGGGCTGCCGCATCGTGGAAGGATCGCGCGATCACGCCGTGTGCGAGCTGGACATCCAGGACCACCACCGCAACGCGCTGGGCAACGTCATGGGCGGCGCCATCTTCACCTTGGCCGATTTCGCCTTGGCCATTGCCAGCAATACCGGCGGGAACCCGAGCGTGTCGGTATCGAGCACCATCGAATATCTCAGCGCCTCGAAGGGCACCTGCCTCATTGCGACGTGCAACGCGGACAAGTCCGGCCGCCGCCTCGGCTTCTATACCACCGATGTGACCGACGACACAGGGCGCCGCATAGCGCGCGTCACCACCACCGTCTTTCGCGAAAGCGAGTGAGGACAGCGAAAGGGCCCCAACCGGGGCCCTTTCACTTATGAAAGATGGGGTTTTGCTGGACGACCCGTAGGGGCTGACCTTGGTCAGCCCTCTCGAGCGGAATGACGTTCCCGGGTTGGGAGGGGCGACCAAGGTCGCCCCCTACCGAAGGAGCGGCCAGCGAGGACTGTCTGAGCGAATCAGAATGCCGCGCGTCTCCCCGTCGGGAGAGCCGCAGCCAGGTTACTCGACCCCGCAGGCCGCCCGCAGGGCGTCGGCGCGGTCGGTCTTCTCCCAGGTGAACTCGGGCAGCTCGCGGCCGAAGTGGCCATAGGCGGCCGTTTTCTGGTAGATGGGCCGGCGCAAGTCCAGCTCGTCGATGATGGCGCCGGGGCGCAGGTCGAACACCTCGGACACGGCACGCTCGATATCCTCTTCCGGCACATGGTTCGTGCCGAAGGTCTCCACCATGACCGACACGGGCTTCGCCACGCCGATGGCGTAGGCGATCTGCACCTCGCACCGGTCGGCCAGTCCCGCGGCCACGACGTTTTTGGCCACCCAGCGCGCCGCGTAGGCCGCCGAGCGATCCACCTTGGTGCAGTCCTTGCCGGAGAACGCCCCGCCGCCGTGGCGTCCCAAGCCGCCGTAGGTGTCCACGATGATCTTGCGGCCGGTAAGACCGGCGTCGCCCATGGGGCCGCCGATGACGAAGCGGCCCGTGGGATTCACGTAGATCTCGCAGTCGTCGGCGAGCGCCACCCCCTCGGCCTCGAAGACCGGGCGGATGACCGTCTCGATGACGGCCTCGCGCAGCGCGTCCTGTTCGATGTCCTCGGAATGCTGGGTGGACACGACCACCTTCTCAACCGCCGTGGGCGCCCCGTCGATATAGCGCACGGACACCTGGGTCTTGCCGTCGGGGCGCAGAAACTCAAGCGTGCCGTTCTTGCGTACCTCGGTCAGGCGCTCGGAGAGGCGATGGGCCAGGTAAATGGGCATGGGCATGAGCGTGCTCGTCTCGTTGCAGGCATAGCCGAACATCATG
>DBFAWQ010000023.1:0-2578 GCA_048242115.1 Eggerthellaceae bacterium | reverse complement strand
TGGTCGACCAGCTCCTTGGTCTTCTCGCCGGTCAGCGCCATGGCCCCCACACCCGCCAGGAAGATGTTCTTGAAACCGGTCGCTATGGTGTTGATGCCGTCAGTCGTGTTCGCCATGAGAGGCCTCCTTGCATCCGTTTCGCCCTACCGCGCCCTCGCCGCGCCCGCAGGCACCGCAAGCGCTTCCTTGCGAAACCATGATGCACCAAGTTCGCGAAAGGCGCCCGCGAGCGCCCCCCGTTGTTGAGAAAGGGTTTCCAAAACGCGAGCACCGCCGTCGCGCCTCCGTATTGCCCCCAGCATGGGCGCTTCGTGCTAGAATCCGTTCTGGCAAATCGGAAGAGACGAAGGGGAACAGCCCATGAAGGTACTGCTCATCAACGGAAGCGCCCGGCCGAAGGGCAACACGCAGCGGTCGTTGGAGGAGGTGGCCGGGGCCCTGAACGCCGCCGGCGTGGAGACCGAGATCGCCTGGATCGGCGCGAAGGCCATCCACGGATGCACCGCCTGCGGTACCTGCACGCGCCGCGGCGACCACAAGTGCGTGTTCGCCGACGACGTATGCAACGGTCTCATCGAGAAGGCTGCCGAAGCGGACGGCCTGGTCATCGGCTCGCCGGTGTACTACGCAGGCATGAACGGATCGCTCGTGAGCCTGCTGGACCGCATGTTCTACGCAGGCGGCTCGCTCTTCCGCTTCAAGCCAGCGGCGGGCGTGGCCGTGGCGCGTCGGGCGGGAACCACCCTCACGGTGGACCAGATCAACAAGTACTTCCAGATCAACTGCATGCCGGTGGTGTCGTCCACCTACTGGGTGGTCGCCCACGGCCGCGAGCCGGGCCAGGCGCAGGGCGACGCCGAGGGCATGTACACCATGCGCACCCTGGGCACGAACATGGCCTGGCTGCTGAAATGCATCGAAGCGGGCAAAGCCGCCGGCATCCCCGCGCCCGAGCTGGAGCCGGGCAAGCCCATGACCAACTTCGTCCGCGAGGACCTGCTGGCGTAAAGGCCGAAGCGACTTCTGAACCCCGTCGAATGTCGCCCAGGGTTCCGGCTAAAATACAAGATGGATGTATTTTAGCCGGAACGAAATTACCAAGGTCAAGAAGACTGCGTCGCCCAACCTGTCCATGACCAGCAGTTTCAGCGTGCTCGATAAAAGTCTGGTCCCCCGAGGAATGGGCGCCATCGTCTGCGCCGCCGAGCAGTTCGGCGCCCTTGACGGCCGTACCCTGGTGATTCCCGCGGGGCTGCTGTAGCGGGGTGTCCCGACGAAAGCCCGCACCATCGCCTGGTCCGTGAGCTTTTGCGCGCAAAGGTGTCGGTTACGCGGGCTAAGCGCGGGCGGGTAGCGCGAATCCTTAAGCAGAAGCGACCGAGGCCGTTGCGGCGGCGGGGGCGGCTTTCGCGTCCTCGCGGGCTTCCACGTAGGTGGCGGCTACTACGGAGCCTACGATGAGGGCGGCGCCAGCCAGGCCAACCGCGGACAGCGTCTCGCCCAGAAGCAGGAACGAGAACGCGGCGGTGAACACCGGCTCGCCCGTGAGCAGCAGCGATACCGTGGTGGACGGCAGCTTCTCCAGCGAGACGTTCTGCAGGAAGAACGTGAGGCAGGTGGACAGCAGCGCCAAAAAGCCGATGGTCCACCACGCGCCCGCGCTCACGGCGGTCAGGTCCACCATGGGCTCGAACAGCAGCGCGCACACCAGGCACAGCGCGAAGGACATGCCGATCTGGGTGCCGGCCACGGTGATGGCGTCCAGTTTGGCCAGCCCCTTCTTGCCGAACACGAGCGCCCCGGCCAGGGCCACCGACGACGCCAAGGCCAAAAGCTCGCCGGCTCCGAAGCTGGGAACCCCGCCGCCCCCGCACAGCAGGAACAGCCCGACCACCACCGCGGCCTGGAACGGCAGGAACGCCAGCGGATAGCGGGTGTGGTTGACCAGGCTGGACAGGATGGGCGCGAACACCACGGGCAGCGCCACCAAAAAGCCCACGTTCGTGGCGGTGGTCAGGTCCAGGGCCACGTTGCAGCACAGGTACGACACCGCCATACACACCGCCGCCGGCAGCCACGCGCTCACCTTCACCGTGCGCAGCGACGCCGCCATGCGACGCCCGAAGAACAGCGCGAACACCGCCGTGGCCAGGCCGAACCGGATAGCCAGGCACCAAAGCGGCGTGATGGAGTCGTAGGCCATCTTCGTGATGGCGTTGCCGGATCCGAAAATCAGCGTCTCCAGAACCACGAAGGCGATGAAGGGCCATTTCGCGCTCGTCTGCATCAACCGGGCCATGCTCGTTCCTCCTTGCGGACCCCGTCGGCGCGACGGCTTCCCCCCCCTTGGTCAAGTCGTCGCTTCCGAACCGTCCGCATCCTCCAGCGCGTATCTCGACCCCGGGCCGAAAGCGCGCGAAATTCCAACCCTCGGAACCGAGGGCATTTTCGCTTTGTCACGGAAACGTTATCTATTGTAGAAATGCGTCGTTTGAAAGTAAAACGAGTTTTTGTTAATCTCTTTTTTATAATCTCTTGTTATACCAGTTCGCAAGCCATACTATGAAGAACCAATGAA
>DBFAWQ010000022.1:0-5611 GCA_048242115.1 Eggerthellaceae bacterium | reverse complement strand
GTACGGCCCGAACGCGGTCTACCAGTGGCTTGGCCTGGCCATGGTGCTGGTAGCCCTCATCCTGCTGAACGAGTTCGCACGCCGCACCAAGGCCGGCGGCATGATCATGTTCTTCGGCGTCGCCGCCGTCATGACCGTGTACTGCATCGCCGTGGCCGTGGGCGCCGGCGCAGGTGCCGAATGGGCCGTGAACAACCCCACCCACACCGACATGAACAGCTGGTTCCACTACGCCAAGGTCTACGCCGCGCTGGCAGGTTGCATCGGCTTCATGGCGCTGAAGTACTCCTGGGGCAAGATCGGCCGCAGCCACTGGTTCAAGGCCTTCCCCTTCGTCATCGTGGCCATCAACATCATGATCGCCGTGGTCAGCGACTTCGAGAGCGCCTTCCGCGCCTTCGGCACCACCTGGGTCTCCTCCGAGGGCGTCACCCTCTACGGCGGCTGGCACAACGTGTTCAACGGCATCGCCGGCATCCTGAACATCCTGTGCATGACCGGCTGGTTCGGCATCTACATCTCCAAGAAGCGCCAGGACATGATCTGGGCCGACATGACCTGGGTGTTCATCATCGCCTACGACCTGTGGAACTTCTGCTACACCTACAACTGCCTGCCCACCCACTCCTGGTACTGCGGCATCGCCCTGCTGCTGGCGCCCACCATCGCGGGACTCCTGTGGAACAAGGGAGGATGGATCCAGAACCGCGCGTTCACGCTGGCCATGTGGTGCATGTGGTGCCAGACGGTCCCCATGTTCGTGAACGACTCGGTCTTCGCCGTGCAGTCCGTGAACAACCCCGACGTGAACCTGGCCGTGTCCCTTATCGCGCTGGTCGCCAACATCGCCGCGCTGGCCTACATCGTCTACCGCTCGAAGAAGCTGGGCGTGAACCCCTACAAGCAGGAGGTGTTCGTGGGCACGAAGGACTTCCGCGAGGCCATGGCCCGTCGCGCCGACACCGCCTACCTGCTTGAGACCGAGCCCAAGAGCGCCACTGCCGCCGAGATCGCCGAGATGGTCGCCTACAACGAGCTGCCCGTCGAGGGAACCGTGGGCTACGTGTACGTCGCCAAGGAAGCCGGCACCACCGTGGTGGACGTCGAGACGAGCTCCAAGGGCACAACGAGCAAGCGCGAGTAAGCCGAACGCCCATCCGCGAGGCCGTATCTCGGCCGCCCCGCACGTCGCAGGGAGGGACCGCAACAAGCCGGTCCCTCCCTTTTTGTCGCCCATAGACCTCCACCATCTTCCCGCCGCAACCCCGAACCCGTCTCGCGGGTAGGCGGTCGGTCTGGCAGACCCTTCCCTTCCCACTCTCTCGATTCTTGTGATTTCCAGCATTGACCAGGCAGTGCAACCGACAGGTGCGCTAGAATCGTTAATTCGCACCCCCTGGTTGGTGGCTGTCAACCGGCTCCAACCTTATGGTTTGCCGCGATTCAGCAAACGCCAATCGCGAGAAACGAGGAAACCATGGCCTTCAGGGAGAATCTGCTCCACCTCCGCGCCGCCCACAAGCTCACCCAGGAACAGCTGGCGGTGCGCCTGGGGGTAAGCCGCCAGTCCGTGGCGAAATGGGAGTCGGGCACCACCTATCCCGAAATGGACAAGCTCATCGTCCTCTGCCAGCTGTTCGAATGCACCTTGGACGACCTGGTAACCGGCGATTTGACCGACCAGGCTCCCCGCACCGTATTCGAAACGGTCCAGGCGCCCGTCGACCTGTTCGATTACGACGGGACCATGCGCTCCGTCGGTCGCAAGGTGCCCACGGGCGTCAGCGCCATCTGCCTGGGCGTCAGCGCCGGCTGCCTTTTGTTCGTCCTCGGGGAGAACAGCCTCTACATCCCCGAGAACCTGGCGGCTGCCCTGGGGTTCCTGCTCATCATACTCGGCGTCGCTGCCGGGCTTTCCTTCCTGATTCCGGCTGGCCTCACCTATTCGGCCTTCTGCAGGACCCATCCCTACCTGGAGGACTTCTACACCGAGCAGGACAAGCAGGAGGCTAGAAGCGAGTTCACCTGGCAGCTGATCGTGGGTATCCTCATTCTCGCCGTGGGCATAGGGGCAGCCATCGCCCTCGATCCCTACCCCGCTATCGAGATCTTCGCACCCACCATCCTCCTTGGGGCAGCCATAGGGGTGTGGTTCATAATCCACGGTTCCATGAGCTTGGGGCGCGTAAACATCCAGGGCTACAACGAGGCAACCGCCGAGGAGATCACTCCCTACGAACTGGCCCAAGCCGACCTCACCGACGAGCAGCGAGCCCGCGCCAGCGCACTGCAGCGCAAGAGCCAAATCACGGGATCGCTCTGCGGCGCCATCATGCTGCTGGCCACCGCCATTGCCCTCTGCCTGCTGTTCGTACCCATGGCCCAAGCCGACTTCAAGAACGTCTCCGACCACGTGCTGCCCTACTTCTGGCTGCCCTGGCCCATCGGAGGGCTGCTCTGCGGCATCGTCGGCTTGCTCACGAGCGCCCTCCTAGACGAGCGCACCCTGGTATCGGGAGCCTAGCCCTCGCAGCTCCGACCCTAGCCGTTGCGCACTGCGCTGCCCGGGTCGATGGTCATGCTCTGGAAGCGGTCCGCCATGAAGGCGTTGTCGAAGTGCGCGGCGTAGAATTGCTGGATGGGGGTGCGCACCGGGTCGTGGGATAGGCGCATGTACCAGCAGTCCAGGGCCTGCAGCGACATGACGGCGTCCACCAGCATGAGAGCTGCGGCCGCCGACGTGACGGCGTAGCGCCAGTTCCAGGGAATCAGGTTCACCACGTGCAGGACGAAGGGCAGAAGCAGCTTGATCCACACCAGGCCCATGAGCCCCCAGATGGCCATGAACAGCCCGCAGGTGCGCCCGCCGATGGACAGCCACATGCCGGTGTAGTTCCACGCCACGGCGCCGAAGGCGTACTGCATGAACAGGCTCGTGAAGTACTCGAAGGCGCCCCCGATGACGGCGGCCACCAGGAAGATGAGCACGGGGTTGCTGCGGTGGAACCGGTTCAGGAACACGGTCATGAGCACGGCGCCGCAGCCGTAGATGGGCGAGAACGGCCCGAACAGCAGCCCGGCGCGGTCCTGCCACTGACCCGGCACCACGACGAAGTAGTGGTACAGCTCCTCGGCCAGAAGCCCCACCATGGAGGCCACCACGAAGATCCAGAACAGGTTGAAGAAGTTGAGCGCGATGTAGCCCTTGCCGCTGGGGTCGCGCCCGAGCACGCCGGCCTCCCCCTCGCGCCGCTCCTCCAGCTGGCGCTGGCGGCGATGCTCGCGCCGCTCCTCGCGCAGGGTCGGGTCCAGATAGCTCTGCAGGGCCACAACCACCACGAACGCCACCAGGTAGAACGCCAGGCGAAGGTCGATGCCGCGAAGCATGATGGTGCACAGGGCGCCCAGCAGGATGAGCACGTACAGCCCGTAGGACAGCATCGCCGCCCAGCGCCGCTGGTTGCGCACCAGCCGCACGCCGAACACGATGCACGCAACGGCCATCAGCAGCATGACGGCCAGGTGTAGGAAGGTCACGACGACGGTGGACAGCCCGTCGCCGCTCATGCCGCCGCTCTCCAGCAGCTCGGCGCTGCGGACGCACGCCTCGACGATGAAGGGCACCAGGTAGACGCATCCCGCGATCAGCAGCACGCCGAACACCTTCAGCACCAGGGGCAGCTTCTTGGAATCGGAGGGGCCCGACAGCTCCGCCGCAATGTCCGCCGACGCCTTCGAAATGAGCTCGCGACGACGCCCCGCGTCCGCTTCGGCTTCGGCCAGGAGCGCCTGGGGGTGGGATGCCGCCCTGGCCGCACCTTCCAACGCATCTGCGGCTTTGGCCGCCCGGCCCTCGGCCTCATTCGCCAAACGGGAGGGGTGCCGGATGTCCTCGGCGACCTCGCGGGCCTTCCGCAGGTCCCTCTGCGCATCCTCCCGAAGCTCCCGGACGTCCTCGTGCAGCTGGTCGCGCCATTCGCGCTCGGTCTCGGCGACGTCGGCGCGCTCCCGGGCCTCCGCCCGCTCGGCAACATCCTTCGCAGCCTCCTCGGCTTTGCGGACGAAGCCCTCCGCTGCGTCCTTCCCCGCTCCCATGTCCCCTCCTCCGTCGCTTTCCAACCTGCGCACCTTCTAACGTTGGAAAAAGTATAGGAGGAGAGCGTGCCTTTCCCTGACCTGCGCGCCCAACGTCCACCAACCTGGGGGGACACCGTCACGAAGCGGTTGATATCGGCATGCCCGGGATAGAATCGACGGGTCGGTGAGCAACTGGCAAAGGACGGGGTTCCGCGCGGCTTTTCTCAGGAACTCCGAAGGACGTTCCGGCCCACGGGCCCTACAAGGTCTCGAGCAGACCTCTCAGATAGCCTTCGTACTGCGCCTTCAGGCTTTTCGGCCCCTCTATGCGCACGAGGCCCTCCATACCGGCCAGCCAGCCGAAGAACTGGGGGCTCACCTGCACGCGCACGAACGCCCGAGCATGGTCGGCGTCCAGCGGCGAGAAGGCGGCGCGTTCGCCGAAGCGGTCGGTCACCAGCTCCACCTTGTCCGCCCTCACCGTAAGCGTGGCCGCCACCTCCGGACCGGCGAACTGGCCGAAGCTCTCGAAGGCCTCGCAGGCCTCCCTCCATTCGCGAATCGCCTCCTCGTCCATCGAAGACGGGCGTTCGAGCACCGCCACCTCCCCCATGCGGTCCATGCGGTACTGGCGCACCCCCTCGGCGCCCTCCCCCACCGCGGCCAGGTAGTAGAAGCCCTCGGCGTAGGACACCTGCACGGGGGAGACGATGCGCGCAGCCCCCTCGCGCGTGGGACGCAAAATGCCGTCGGTGCCGCGCCGGAAGTAGACGAAGGAGAGCTGCCTGCCCCGGCGCAGCGCCTCGTGGGCCAGGTGCATGGTGGGAAAGACGCTCTCGTCCGCCGTGCGCACGCGCCCGCTCACGTGGATGCTGCGGTCCAGGAGGTCGCGCTGGCGGTCGCTGGCGAAGAGCTTCAGGTTGGTGGTCAGAAGCCGCGCCTGACGCTCCGTGAGCGAGCGGCACGACTGCACGGCGTCCACCAGAAGCACGATGTCGTCGAAGTTAAGGTCGCGCCTGACCACGGCGTACTCCACCGGGTTGCGCTCGTAGGTGCGCACGTCCACGCCGAACTCCCGCAGGGCGTCCAGGTCGCGGTAGATGCCCTTCCGCTCGGCCTTGATGCCGTAGTCTGCCAGCCGCCCGATCAGCTGGCGCATGGAAAGGCCGCGCTCGGCGTCGGTCTCCTCCTCCAAGATGCGCCGCAGATACAGCGTCTTGAGCTTCGCTTTGCTGTTGTACGCCATGCACCCTCCCGAAACGCGCGGACCAACAACCCCATTGTAGCGGAAGCCCAGGTTTGCGCGGCTAGCGCGGCAATCGTCACCCATATTTATGGATTGTCACCCATCGATGATGGATTCGGTTTACTTTCTGCAACCGCTCCCCTAAGGTTTGCACCCGTCCAACGCCCTATGGGCGAACGAGGGAACCGAAACCGACGCCGAGAAGGAGCACCCGTGCCAGACCGTCCCGAAACGACCGCCTCCCCCTCCCACGAGAGCCTCAAGGGCATCGTGTACTGCGCGCTGTTC
>DBFAWQ010000021.1:0-10343 GCA_048242115.1 Eggerthellaceae bacterium | reverse complement strand
CTTGGCCGATGCCGGCTGCCAGCATCTGGTCATCTCCGGTGGCGAGCCCTTCCTGCGCGACGACCTGGCTGCCATCGTTGCCTACGTGCGCGAGCGCGGCATCGACTCGGTGGACGTGCTCACCAACGGCACGGCCGTCACACCGGAGAAGCTCGCCGCCATCGCGCCCTACGTGGGTCGCGTTTCGGTGTCCTTCGACGGCCCGAATGCCGAGGAGGCACCCGTCATCCGTCGCGAGCCCTTGTTCGAGCGCCTTGTGGCGGCGGTTGAGATGATCCGCGAGGCGGGTATTCAGCCCCACATCATTCCGACGGCCCACGGCGGCAACATCGATGTCTTGGGTGAGTACGTGGCTTTGGCCGACTCGCTGGGGGCCACCATGAACTTCAGCCTGCTGTCCGCACCTGCGGAAAGCGACGAGTTGGCCGCGGTCATTCCCGACGATGCGGCTCTCGAACGGCTGGCCCAGGCGACGCTGGCGTTATCTCGGAACGGCGTACCCGTGCTGGCCGACACGCCGGTGAGCACGAACCTTTCGACCACCTGCGGCTGCGGCGCCGGTTGCGCCATGGTGAGCGTATCGGCCGACGGCGAGGTGTTCCCCTGCCACATGATGCACGATGCGGTTTTCAGCCTGGGCTCGCTTGTGGAAGACCCCGAGTGTTTGAGCGCGCGCCACGCCCCTGCCCCGCGTGTGGGAGATTTGGCCGCCTGCGCCGACTGCGACATCCGCTACCTCTGCGGTGGCGGCTGCCGCGCCCGTGCCCACTTCGCCACCGGCGACGTCGAGGCCCGCGACCCCTACTGCGCCCTCATGCAGACGTTCTACCGTCTGCTTTTCGAGGCCATGCTAGCTCGCAACTAAAGAAAGGAGGTGGAGTATGCTGTTCTATAGCGACGTGGACCCGCAGAGCATTTGTGGGGTTATTGGCCCCACAGGAAATCCCTGTCTAAAGATTGGGATTTAAAGATTCGCAATTCCTGCAATAGAATTAGGGGACATGATATTCGGAAAGGCGTATATGGTCGACAGGGAGACACTGGAACTTAACAATCGCCTATTGAAGGCTGCACATGCGTGCAAGATCACCCGCATTGTCTTTCTCGCCGCTCTCGTCGTTTACGGCCTTTTCTGGCTGTCGGCGCTTTTAATGTCGAGCTACTCCGCTCTTTTGGCTGGCAATTATGGTGATCTTTGGTTTGCAGCGTACAGCGTCGTTCACGGTTTGCTGGTTGTTGGCATCTTGCTAAGCCTTATTGGCCTTTTATCGACCGTTGCAAATGGCAAGCCGCCTCTTTCTGTTGATCAGGCAGATAGGCTTAAACGAATATCAGGTTTAGCGTTCGCGCTGGTGGTCATAGAGCTAGCCTTTTCTGCAGGAATTGCGTATCAAGTTTTGCCCCAGTTCGGGCTTCAGGTATTTATTAATGATGGAATCGCCGATTCAACAATCGATCTCAATGTCGGGATGCTCGCTTTTTCTGCTATTATGTACTCACTTTCGGCAATATTTCGATATGCTGCGCTGCTCCAGCAACTCAGCGACGAAACCGTGTAAGGGAGCTGTTATGCCTATTATTCCTCGTCTTGACCGAGTGATGGCGGATCGCAAGATGTCCGTCAACGAGCTTTCCCAGCGCATCGACATCTCGCCGGTGAACATTTCGCGTATGCGCCGCGGCCACATCAAGGCCGTGCGTTTCTCCACCATGGAGCGCATTTGCGAAGTGCTCCAGTGCCAGCCGGGCGATCTGTTTGAGTACGTTTCCCCCGAGCCGGGCACCGATGAGGCCGTCGAGTTGGACGCCATCATCAACCGCCCCATCGAGGAGCCGGCCCGCAAGCCCATCGGCGCCGTCTCCCGCACCCCTGTGAACGTGGCCAACTAATTCGTCTCCACACAATTTAATACGGACAAAAAAGGAAGCGCTCCGGTCAGAAGGCTGGAGCGCTTCCTTTTTGTCGAGCATTTCAAAGTTGGCGCTCTCGAATCCTCTGATTTGCCTATCAAAATACCCTGGCAGTAGAAGTTCAATAGTAAAAAAGGGTAAATCAATTACAAATTAATAACAATCTTCCTACCAGGGAAAACTCGCTAACGAAAGCACGATGCACGATAATTTTCTCTTGCACTAAAGTCTATTTAGATATATAACGAAAATAGTTAGCAATCAAACTATGATCGTGCGAGAGAGAAACAGCGATGATCGAGGATCGGCGAGGACGGCGGGCATGAGTGCGGGAAAAGTAGCAAGAACTATACTTGTCTATTGGCTTGCAGGCGTGCTCGTTGCAGCATGTGTCGGCCTTGTCGGAGGGATGCTTGCCTGGAAATGGCTCGTTCCTTCGCGGGGGCTTTCCGGTGCGATTCTCCTTGTACGTGCAGTCTCCGTCACCGCGGGAATATTATGCACTACCATTTTCGTGGGGTTAGCGGTACGTAAGGTCATAAAAAGCGTATCTCCTCGTCAGAAGGAACTGCCAGCCGCGCCACGGCTTGATGACGCGACGCCGAAATCGGAGAGCGCGCGGTATGGCAAGACGGGGCAGAAAGCGCTGTGCTGTCTCATGGCGTTCTTGCTGGCGTTCTCCCTCTTGGGCGACGGGATCGCGGCCTACGCCGACGAGCTGCGTAGCGGGGAGGGCGCTCCCGAGGCGCAAGCGGTCGAGGAGGGCGAGGCCCGGGGCGTCGAGGGCCGGGAAGCGCCGTCGCTCGAGGCGACCGCCGCGGAAGAGCCCGACGGGACGGACGCCGACTCCGCCGAGGAGGACCCTGCCGCAGGCGAGCCGATCGCGCCGGGCGGCCCGGACGCCGACGCACGCGACGGGGGAGCCGCGGCGTCGGACGGCGGGGGCCCGGCGACGGCGATGCCGCCGGAGGCGACGCCGCGGAGGACGCTCCCGACCCCTACGCGATCCTCAACGCCCCCGCCGACTACTACGACGAGTCGGAGCCCGAGGGCGAGCTCGTCTCCACCGGCGACGGCGCGACCGTCTACCGGCTGTCGGACACGGAGTACCGCACCGTCATCGGCGGCGCCGCGACGGCCTACGTCGACGAGGAGGGCGAGGCCCGGCCCATCGACAACACGCTCGTCCCCGTGGACGAGCCGGACGGCCCGCTGGAGTTCGCGGCGTCCCTGTTCGCCGGGGACGGCGCGGCAGGCGACGCCGCCGGCGATGGGGCCGTCGCCCTGTACCTCAGGGAGGGCGACGAGCCGGGCGCGGACGGGGCCGAGGTCGACCCCTCCACGGTGTACGCGCCCAAGTCCGGCGAGGGCTCCCTGGCCATCCCCGCCGCCATGGGCGATGAGGGCATCGCCATCGAGAAGGACGGCCACCGCGTGCGCCTCGTGCCGGAAGGCGGCCAGTTCACGGCATCGGTGGCCGAGGGCAACGCCATCCGCTACACCGATGTGCTCCCGGGGGTCGACTACCAGTACACTCTCGTCGGCTCCCTGGTGAAGGAGGACATCGTCCTCACTCACCCCGTGGAGCCCTTCCTGATGCGCACCCGCATCGAGGCGGATGACGATCTGGAGGTGTCCCTGGAGGGCGGCACCGTCGTCGTCCGCGAGAAAGCGCAGGGCGCAGAGCCCGGCCGCGAGGTGCTCTCGCTGGCCGCGCCCATCGCCGCCGACGCCGCCGAGGCCGTCGACAACACGCTCTCGCTCTCCCTGGAGGAGGCGGCCGACGGCGCCCCCGTCGCCGTGGTGAACGCGAACTGGGAGTGGCTGGCGGCCCCCGAGCGCGCC
This sequence comes from Eggerthellaceae bacterium, assembly GCA_048242115.1. Taxonomy (GTDB): domain Bacteria; phylum Actinomycetota; class Coriobacteriia; order Coriobacteriales; family Eggerthellaceae; genus Xiamenia. The sequence goes on along the minus strand of DBFAWQ010000021.1, from coordinate 6,587 downwards.
TACCCCGTGCGCATCGACCCGACCATCGACATCGCCACCACCGCCATGCGGCTCACCTCCGTGGAGCAGCTGGCCCCGAACATCTGGGTGGGCGAGAACAACTACCAGTACGCCGGCTACGACGACGGCGACGCCACGGGCACCGGCGACTACCGCGGCGGCGAGGGCCTCGGCATGACCCGCGTCTACCTGGACATCAACTACGACTTCGGCAACATCATGGACGAGGCGCTCATCAAGCGCGCCGAGCTGAGGCTGCACCAGCGCACGCGCTACTCGGGCGGCGCCACGGTGTTCGGGCTGTACCGCAACAAGGGCGACTGGGACTTCAAGGAGATCACCTGGAACAGCCAGAGGTCCATGGGCCACGAGTTCATCACATCGCAGAACGCGCGGTCGTCCAAGGGCTACCTCAGCTGGGACGTGCGCGAGCCCGTGAACAATTGGGTGCAGGGCCTGTGGAAGCAGCAGGGCCTGTGCGTGAAGGCCACCGACGAGCGCTGGATGCAGTGCGAGCTGTTCGACCACCGCTATTCCGACAACCCGCCCTCGCTGGAGATCGACTGGGAGGTGCCCGACCCGGTGAGCGAGTCCGTCTCGCTGAACGCCACCACCATCAACCTGCGCACGGTGACCGAGGCGGACTTCTCCGGCAAGCTGCAGTTCGACGGCGTCTTCGCCGACGGCGTGGCGCGGCCCCGGTCCATGGTGGCCTACGAGCTGGTGGGCAAGGGCGACGCGGGCGTGGCCTACGCGAGCCGCAGCTACAAGTACCCCGACAGCTCGGAATGGGAGAAGTCAGTTCCAAACGGCACGAAGTACCGCGACAAGCTCTCGAACTGGCAGAGCAAGCTGTTCGGGGGCCTCGCCTACAACACCAGCTACAAGATACGCGCGCGGGCCGCCGCGAACGGCAGCTCGGGCAAGCTCGTGGAGACGGACAGCTTTCTCATCTACCGCGCCACCGCCAAGGACACGCTGCCCTCCATCGCCGCCCACTACGGCGTCACCCTGAACACGCTGGCCCGCGACAACCGGGTGCAGGACACGCTCGTGGTGGGCGGCAACACCATCTTCGTGCGCAACCCGAAAACCACGGCGGCCTACAACCCCAAGCAGCTGACCGACACCCAGAAGAAGCGCATCGACTCGGCCCTCATGGGGCGCGGGAAGCACTGCGAGTACGGCTTCGAGCCCGTCAACCTGAACACGGGCAACTTCATCCTGGAGGCCACCGACGCCTCCATCCCCGACCTCGGCGGCGACTTCGCCCTCTCGCGGACCTACAACGCCCAGGGCGACGGGTACCTGTCGGCCTTCGGGCGCAACTGGAGCTTCGCCTGGGAGGAGAGCCTGGGGCTGCAGGCGAACGGGGCCGCCGTGTACTCGGCGGGCGACGGGAAGACCTTCTGGTTCGACGCCGACGGCAAGGGCGGCTTCAAGGCGCATGCGGAGGAAGGGCTCACGCTGCGGAAGATCCCCTACAAGAGTGGCAGCGCCACGCGCTACCGCTGGGAGGTGGCCGACCGCGAGGGCACCGTCCGGAAGTTCGACTGCTACGGGCGGCTCACGGAAGTGGTAGCGGCCTCCGGCGCGGCCATCAGGATCGAGCGCGACGGCGCCGGCCGCATCGCCGCCGTCGCGTCCCCGGCGGGGACGAGGTTCGCCGTCACCTGCAACAGCCAGGGCCTCGTCACGGCCATCGCGCTGCCGGGCGGGGCGAAGCTGGGCTACGGCTACGACGGCGCGGGGAACCTGACGAGCTTCACGGACGCGGCCGGGCGCAAGGTGCGCTACGAGTACGACGCCGCGGGGCGCATGACCGCCTGGTACGACGCCAACGGCCGCCGCGTGGTGCAGAACACCTACGATTCCGCGAACCGGGTGGTGAGGCAGATAGACTTGGCGGGCCGCGCGAGCACCATCGCCTACGGCAGCGGCCTCACCCGCGCGACCGACGCGGCCGGGCGCACCACCACCTACCGCTACGACGGCCGCGGGCGCACGACGGCCATCGAGTACCCCGACGGCGCCAAGGTGTCGCGCGCCTACGGGGCCAACAACACCCTCGTCTCCGACGAGGACGGCACCTACACCTACGACGCGGCCGGGAACATGACCTCGGCCACGAGCCCCGACGGCCACGTGACGCGCATGACCTGGGACGGTAAGGGCCGCATGACGAGCCGCACCGACCCCGACGGCGCCACCACGCGCTGGACCTACGACGCCAAGGGAAACCTGCTCACCGAAACGAGCCCCGCCTCGGGCACGACCGCCTACACCTACGACGGGATGGGCCGCCTCGCCTCCGCCACCGACACCGACGGCGTGCGCGAGAGCTACGCCTGGTCGGGCGCGAACATGGTGTCGAAGACCACGGCCGCGGGCAAGACGACCTACGCCTGGGACGCCCTGGGACGCAAGGTGGCCGAGACCGACCCGGCGGGCCACACGCGCAAATGGGTCTACGACGCCATGGGGCGCCTCGTGGGCGAGCGGGACGCCGCGGGCGCCTACACCGCCTACCAGGTGGACGCCATGGGCTTCGTGCTCTCTGCGACCGACGCCGCCGGGCACAAGACGTCGTTCTCCTACGACGGCGCCTACAACATCGCCTCGATGACCGACGCGGCCGGCGGCGTGACGCGCTACGCCTACGACGCCGCGGGCAACCTCACATCCCAGACGGACCCGAGCGGGGCCGTCTGGCGCTACGCCTACGACAAGCGCGACCGCCTCGCGGCCGAGACGAACCCCCTGGGCGCCGTCACCCGCTACGCCTACGACGAGCGCGGCAACGTCTCTCGGACGGAAGGCCCCGACGGCGCCGTGGAGACCGCCGCCTACGACGACACCTACGGCATCCCCTTGGAGTACCGCGACGCCCTGGGCAACGCCACCTCCTACGAGTACAGCGCCGCCGGCCTGCTCACCGCCACGGCGCGGCCCGACGGCGGCCGGGAGGAGACGGCGTGGGAGCCGGGCGGCCGGCAGGCGTCCCATACCGACGCGCTGGGAGCCGCCACCGCCTACTCCTACAGCGCCGCCGGCCGCGTCACGGGCGTGGCCGAGCCCGGGGGCGCCTGGACGTTCTCCTACGACGGGGCCGGCAACATGGCGCGGGCCACCGACCCGGCCGGGCGGGCCTACGAGTTCAGCTGGGACGCCGCCGGCAACCTCCTCGCCCTGTCGGACGCTGAAGGGCCCCTGGCATCGTGGACCTACGACGCCGCCGGGCGCCCCACGAGCGAGACCGACGCGGCGGGGGCGACGACGAGCTACGCCTACGACGCCCTGGGCAACCTCGCGAGCCAGACGGACGCCCGCGGATTTGCGACCTCCTACGCCTACGACGCGTTCGGGGCCGTGACGGAGCGAACCGACGCGCTGGGCGGCAAGGCCCGCTGCGAGTACGACACGGCCGGCAACCCCGTGGCGGTGACCGACGAGGCGGGCAACCGCCGCGAGGCCGCCTGGGACGCCGCCGGCAACCTCGTCCGGGCGACGGACGCCCGGGGAGGGACCACGACCTACGAGTACGACGCCATGGGGCGCGTAGTGGCCCGCGTGAGGCCCGACGGCGCCCGCGAGACGTGGGAGTACGACCTCGCCGGCAACCTGGTGCGCGGCACCGACGCCGCGGGACGTGTGACCGAGAACGCCTACGACGCCCTGGGCAACCTCGCCCGCGCGACGGACGCGGCCGGCCGCACCGAGGCCTACGAGTACGACGCCGCCGGCAACGTGACCGCCGCCACCGACGCCGCCGGCCGCCGGGCCCAGATCGCCTACGATGGGGCCGGCCGGGTGGCGTCGGAGACCGACTACGATGGCGCCTCCGCGACCTACGAGTACGACGCGGCCGGCAACCTCGTCCGCGCCGCGGACGCCCTGGGGGCGGCAATGTCCTACGCCTGGGACGCCCGGGGCAACCTGGCGGGCGAGACGCGCGAGGCCGACGGCGCCGAGACGACCTATGCCTACGACGCCGCCGGCAACCTGACCGCCGCCACCGACGCCATGGGGCAGGTGAGGCGCTGGGCCTACGACGAGGCGGGCAACGTGACAAAGGCCCTCGACGAGGAGGGCAACGCCACCGCCTACGCCTACGACGGGCTGGGACGCCTCGTCTCCTCCACCGACGCCCTGGGCAACGAGACAGTCTTGGAATGGGACGCGCTGGGCAACCTCGCGGCGGCGGTGAGCCCGCGGGGCGCCCGGGACGCGTGGTCCTACGATGGCGAGGGCAACCCCGTGTCCCACACCGACCCCCTGGGCAACGCCGAGGCGTGGGAATGGGACGCCGCCGGCAACCTCGCTTCTTACCGCGACGCCGAGGGCGCCGTGACGGCCTACAGCTACGACGTCCTCGGCAACCTGCTCGCGGAGACCGACCCCCTCGGGCGGACGACGGCCTACGAGTACGACGCGGCGGGCAACGTGGCCGCGCGCACGACGCCCGGCGGCGGCCGCTGGGAGTACCGCTGGGACGCCCTGGACCGCCTCGTGGCCATCGCCACGCCGCGCGGCTACGTGCGCGAGATCGCCTACGACGAGGCCGGCGACGCCGTCCTGGACCGCGACAACATGGGAGCCCGCACGGAGTACGCCTACGACGCGCTGCATCGCATGACCGAGGCCGTCGACGGCGCCGGGCGCGCGAGCACGTGGGAGTACGACGCCGCGGGCAACCTGGCCGCCGAGACGGACGCGGCGGGGGTGCGCACGGAGTACTCCTACGATGCCCTCGACCGGCTCGTGGCCCGAAGGGACAGCCTCGGCCGCACGGCCAGCTGGGCATGGGACGCCCGGGGCAACCTGGCGGCCCAGGGCGGCACCGCCCAGGAGGGCCGCGTCTACCAATGGGACGCCGCGGGGAACCTGCTGGGCGAGACCGACGCCCGGGGCAGCGCGACGACCTACCGGTGGGACGCCGATGGCAACCTGGCGGGGAGCACGGCGCCCACCGGCGCCGAGACGGCCTACACCTGGGACTTGGCGGGCAACCTCACCAGCGCCACAGACTCGCTCGGCCGGGCGTCCTCCTGGTCCTACGATGCGACCGGCCGCGTCATCGGCGCCACCGACCGCAACGGCAACGGCACCGCCTACGAGTGGGACGCCGCCGGCCAGCTGGCGAAGGTGACGGACGCCGCCGGCGGCGAGACGGCCTACGCCTGGGACGCCGACGGCAACCTCGCCCAGGTGACCGACGCCATGGGACGGGTGACCAAGTACGCCTACGACGCCGAAGGGGCGCTGATCTCGGTGGAGTCGCCCTCCGGCGCCCTGGAGCAGTTCGTGCGCGACCCCGCCGGCCGGGTGACGGCGTCCATCGCCGCCGACGGCAGCGAGACCCGCTACGACTGGGACGAGCTGGGCAACCTGGTGCAGAAGGGCTACTCCGCCGACGAGGACGCGGCGGTGCTGTACTCCTACGATGCCAACGGCCTGGTGACCACCCGCTCGGACGCCACAGGCGACGCCACCGTCGAGCGCGACGAGCTCGGCCGCGTCACCGCCGAGGTGGACGGCGCGGGGCGCCGCATCGAGTGCGCCTGGGACGAGCGGGGCCAGCTGGCGTCGGTGACCTACCCCGACGGCTCCCAAGTGGGCTACGGCTACGACGAGGCCGGCAATCTTATCGCCGTAGATGCCCCCGAGGGCGCCTACGCCTACGCCTACGACGAGGAGAACCGCCCGGTGAGCCTCGCGCGCCCCGACGGGACGGCCACCACCTACGCCTACGACGCCGAAGGACAGCTGCTGCGGCTGGAGAACCTGGGCGCGCAGGGCGAGCCCATCTCGTGGTTCTCCTACGAGTGGGACGGCGAGGGCAACCCCGTCGCCGAGGAGTCGCTGGCCACCGTCGCCGGCGGCGGCCAGGTGCGCACGTCGCGCCGCTACGCCTACGACGCGGCCGACCGCCTCGTCTCCTTCGAGGAGTCCGCCGAGGGCGACGGCACGCCCCCGTCCCGCACCCTGGAGACCTACGAGTGGGACGCCGCCGGCAACCGCACGGCCATAGAGCGCACCGACCTGGGCACCGGCGCCCTGGAGCGCACGGAGCTCGCCTACGACGATGACGACCGGCTCGTGGAGGCCGCGGGGCCCGAGGGCCGCACGACCTACAGTTACGACGACGCGGGCAACCTGGTGGAGAAGAGCGCCCCGGGCGAGGACCCCGTGCAGTACGCCTACGCTGTGGAGAACCGCCTGGCGGCGGTGCGCCAGGGCGGCCGGGTCCTCATGGCGGCCACCTACGACGGCGACGGCAACCGGGTGTTCCAGGCGAGCCTGTACCGCACCAACGAGACCGCCGTGGGCGAGGAGGAGTTCTCGTGGCTCGAGCCCAAGCAGGTGCGGCTCGACGCACCGGAGGAGCCCCTGCCGGAGACGGTCTGGACGTCGCCGACCCGCGTCGCCCCGCGCTGGACGCCCGATGAGCTGACGGGGCTCCTCGAGTCGGGCCGCCGCGCCGCCGTACGCGCCGAGGCGCCCCTCGTCGGATGGGCGGGCGCCCCCGCCGCGTCCGGCCGTCGGAGCGCCGGCGCGGCGGCCCTCAAGTGGGCCCTCTACGGCGG
>DBFAWQ010000020.1:0-7047 GCA_048242115.1 Eggerthellaceae bacterium | reverse complement strand
CCACGTAGCCGGAATCGGTGGAGCCGGTGGTGCGGGTCTGACCGGCGGTGACGTAGGAGTAGGACAGCGGCAGGCTGGTGCGCGCCATGTCCACGGTGGCGCCAGCGGGCAGCTTCTCGGTCAAAAGGTAGGTGACCTTCTGGCGGTTGTTCGCGGTCATGACGTCGGCGTCCACCAGCTGGTTGTCGGAACCGGAGGAGCCGTAGTTGTTGGAGTACTCCCAGTTCGTGGTGTTCGTCACGTTCTCGCCGATGGCGCCCGAGCCGTTCTTGCGCACGTTGCTGGCGCTGCCCGGTATGAAGGTGAGCGCGTAGTTGAACATGCGGTGGACGTCCACATGCTTCGGCTTGTCGGCGGTCACGGCCGACTCGCGCAGCAGCGAGTCCATATCCAGCAGCACGTTCTGGGTCTGCACGCGCATGGTGCCGGTCATGTTGTTGGACAGGTTGAAGTCGTCCACGCCGGGGCCGGGGCTCACGAAGAAGTTGCCGGCCGCGCAACCAGTGTGGCCGCAATGCAGGTGGTAGGAGCTGTAGTAGTACTCGCCCAGACGCGGCATGAAGGCCGGCTCCATCCCCGTGGTGTTCGGGGTGCCGTCGGCGTTCTTGGCCGTGGTGGTGGAGTCGTCCAGGTTCTTGTACACCTGGGGCAGGTTCTCGGTGGCAGCGCGCATGGGGATGGCGATGGACAGCGTGTCGCCCACCTCGACCACGTTGGAGGTGTAGTCGGGACGGTCCACCGGACGCAGGGTGCGGTTGATGGTGTCCAGCTGCGAGCCGGTGTTCAGCTCGTTGTCGGGCAGGAAGCGGCTCTCGCCCGTACCGGAGGCGACTTCGGTGCCGCCCACCACGCGCTTCTCGCCGGGGTCGGTGATGTAGCCGCCAGCCACGGAATCGTCCACTACCCATTCAACCCTGAACAGGCCGAACGTGGTGGTGTTGGACACGCCTTCCGCACGCGGGTTGATGTCGTTGTAGGTCTTGCCGGAGGTGTAGACGCTCTGGCCGCCGTAGAGGCACGGCTGGTTGGCGCTCACGTAGGTGCAGATGCCCTGCGCCTTCGAGGCGTAGTTCATCGATCCGCCGTAGTCGGCGGCTTCCGTGGTAGTGCCCACCAGCGTGACCTTGGCCTTCAGACCGCGGGTGCGCAGGGCGGTGACGTCGGCGTGGAAGCGGTCGGTCCAGGTGACGTTGGCCAGGCTTCCGTCCTCGTTGCGGGCGTTCAGCACGTTCTCCAGATATTGGGCGTCGATGTCGGTGCCGTTCTTCTGCGAGATGGTGGCCGTGTCGGTATAGGCGTACTTGGCCGCCTGCTTCAGGTAGTCCAGCGGGATGCGCTCGTAGAACACGGCGTTGTACAGCTCGCCTTCGCCGGCGGACTGCTCCTGGGTGCCCTGGATGCTGAAGGGCTGCATCTTCAACGTGGTGCCGGGGATGGTCTGGCCGTACAGCACGTCGCCGTCCACCAGACCGCCGTCGGTCTGGCCCACCGCGGTGCCGTCGCCCACCTTGATGTTGCGCACGCCGGCGCGGTCGTCGCCGCGGTTGACGCTGCCGTCCTTGTGGTACCAGAACTGCAGCGTGTAGTTGCCGGGCGCGAGCGTGTAGGCCATGCGGGTCCAGCCGTAGTAGCCGGAGTAGCCACCCATGGTGGAACCGATGGAGCCGTCCTTGTTGAAGCGCCAGTAAATACGGTCGTAGCCGGATTCGGACGACACGTAGAAGTCGAAGGACACCACGGTATCGGAGTAGATGGCGAAGTTCGTGCTCATCCACGATTCGGTGCTATGTCCGTGGTTCGTGGAGTAGTAGTCGCCGTCGCTTCCGGCAGCCCAACCGCTCGTGCTTCCGGTCGAGGAGGACACGGCCAAAGCGGCGTTCATGAGCGTGTCGCGGTACCAGAACGTTTCGCCGGGAACGTAGCCGGTCTTCTGCTCGGCGTTCTCGTTGTAGGTGGCCACGGCCTCTTCGTGGGTCTGGAACACCTGGCTCTGGAACTGGATGTTCGGGCTGCGGCGGTACACGGAAAGCGTGTTGGAGGTCTTCCACTCGTTCTGCTTCGTGCGCCACTCGCCATGCTCCACGGCCGCATCGGGGGCCTGGTACAGCGGGCCGCGGAAGTCCACCAGCGTGGACTCGTTGTGATGGTGCGTGTAGGCAACGTCAACCGCGAAGTTGCCGTTCACGCTGTTGGCAGCCTCGGTGAACAGCGCATTGCCCAGGCGCTCGTCGGTGTAGCGGCCCACGCCGTTCAGCGTGACGTTGGGCAGCGCGAAGGGAGTGTAGCCGTTGATGGAGGACGGGATGTCGAAGTACGTCCAGCGCATGGCCTGGGTCTCGCGGTACAGGTTGATGTCGTACACGCCGCGGGTGTCGGTGTTCAGCACGCTGTTGCCCGTGAACACGTTCGCCGTGCCGGCCACGGTGTGCTCGCGGCCCGCCATGTACTGGGTGAGCGCGTTCACGTCCTGGTCCTCGCGGATCCAGGCGCCCACGATGGCGTAATTCTCGGCAGTCGCATCGGCCGTGTTGTGCACGAAGTCCACGGCGCCGGCGTTGGCATCGGCCACGGCCTGCATCTTCGCCAGGTCGGCGTCGGAGTTGAGCGGCACGTAGTACTCGATCTTGATGTTCTGGCGACCGGGGCTCGTTATCTTGTACTGGTCGGCCACCTCGTCGGCCAGCTGCACAACCGGGTAGGTGTTCTGCGGCACGATGCCGGAGGTGGTGTTGTCGGGCAGCGTTGCCGGGTAGGCGATGTCATGCCCGTAGAACTCGAAGATCTGGCGGCCGTAGGGGCGCTGGGTGGTCTCGTCGAAGCTGTTCGTGAAGCGCACGGTCACGCGGATGTCGTTGTTATGCCACGTGGGGTTGCTCAGTCCGGCCACGACCATCTTCATGGGGTTGCCGTCCTGGTCGGCCTGCTTGCGGCGCGTGGCCGAATCGTGCACCCAGGCAGCGGTGATGCTCACGTCGCCCTGATGGTTGTCGGCCACGGTGGTCATGCGGGAAGACGTGGTGGTGCGGGGCCGGCCGTTGGCGTCCAGCGGCGAGTCGGCGGACTGGCCGCTGGCGATGACGGCATGGGCGCCGCCCTGATGGCTGTAGAAGCGCACGCGGCTCTCGGCCACCGCACCGTACTGGCTGCGGTTCGAGATGTTGGCGGTCACGTTGTTGGGATGCGAGAAGCGGATGCCGTCGATGCCCTCGTCGTAAGCGGTCTTGAACACGCCCTCGCCCACGGTGTCGGACTGCTCCACGCGGTACTGGGTGTAGCCGTGCAGCGGCAGGGCCGTGGCGGAAAGGGTGGCGCGCACCTGGGCAGCAGAGTAGCTGGGCCGCTCCGCGTCGCCGTTGAAGGCCAGGTTGTCGATGGTGTTGTAATCCTCCACCGTCTCCAGCTCGTCGGTCATCTGGGTGATAACGCGGATGTAGACGCCCTGGCCCGGGTAGGACAGCTGGGTGCGGCTGCCCACCGAGAAGATGATGGTGCGGTTCTCGGCGATGTACTCGCCGTTCGCATCCGGGTTCACGGTGATGGGCGCTTCCTTGTAGGAGTCGCTCAGGCTCACCTCGCCGGCATCGTCGGTATCCTGAAGCGGCAGGTTCACGTAACCGGTGTGCGCCAAGCGCGTGAGGTCGGTGGACTCCGGAGCGTTGCTCATGGTCACGGGCGCGCCGGTGAACGTGTTCGCGCCCGCCGCATCGACGACCGGGTTGCCGCTGGCGTCGTAGGAGTAGGTGAAGGTCTGCTCGTCGCCCATGAGCATGGCGGTCACGTCGGCGTACTGCTTGCCGGCGATCACCTTGCCGTCATCGTCGGTGACGCCGCCCACGGTGGTGGTCACGTCGCCATCGGTCTGCTCGTAGGGGTTGCCGATGCTGTTGTACACCTTGGTCACGTTGCCGTCGGCGTCGCGGTCGGACATGACCTCCCAGCCCACGATGCGCTGGCCCTTCTCCACCGAGAAGCGGGCGTCGAAGTGCTGCATGGGGATGAGGCTGTCGGCCTTGGCGCCCACGTAGATGGTGTACTCCAGGTAGTCGCCGGCGTACAGCGCGCCGTCGGGGATGTCGGCTGCGGTGTTGGGCTCGGCGTAGGTGAAGGGGTTGGCCATGGAGGAGTTGCCGGAATCGTCCAGCGCCTCGTTCATGTCGTAGGCGAATACGGTGTTCTTCGACCCGCCGCCGTAGACCACGGAAGGATCCACCTTGCGGCCGCGCACGTAGTCGATTTCCATGGTGCCGATCTTGTGGGTGATGCGGTAGGCGGCCACGGGGTCGACCACGGCATAGAGGCCCTCGATGTTGGCATCCTTGGAGTGGACGGAAGCCGTCAGCTTGTGGCGCGCATCGGTTCCGTAGTACTCGCTTGCGGTCTTGCCGAACGTGGGCGTGGAGTCGGCATCCCAGTTACCGGCGTTGCTGCGCTCCTTGTCGGGGTCGGCGTTGCCGTTCGTGTAGCTGTCGTCCAACACGTTGTCGCCGGTAAGCGTGCTGCTGGCGGCAGTGGCGGACAGCAGGTTCGCCACCGGGCGGTCGACGAAGGTACCGTCGTACTTGAAGGCGTAGTTCACCATGGTGTTGGAGGCCTCGGCGCCCACCTGGCCGGTGCCCTTCCGCACTTCGCTGGCACGGGTCAGCCACTGGCCGGAATCCAGCAGCGTGTTCGGGAAGCGGCGCGAGGCGTTGGGGGCCTCGAAGGTGAGGGACACGCCCGTGAACATGGCGCGTGCCATGAGCTTGTCAACCTCGATGACGTTGGCCCAGCCCTCGATGGTGTTGGTGTTCGTGGTGTCGGCGCACATGTAGGTGGGGAAGCTCACGCCCACGCCCGAACCGCTGGTGGCGGTGGACTGGTAGGTCACGCTTCCGTCGGCGGCCGTGACCGGCTCGCATTCGCGCAGGTAGCTCTCCACATCGATGACGTAGTCGCCGTCGGGGTCGTGGGTAGGCTTGCCGGCGGCGTCGTAGACGATCTTCGCCGTGGCCGGGTCGATCTTCCACGGGCCGGTCACACGGCCCTCCTCCACCAGCTGCTTCCAGGTAGCCGTGATGGTATGCACCGCGAAGTCGGCTCCCACGTAGGAGAACTTGAACTCGGTGGCGTTGAACCAACCGCCGCCGCATTCCACGCACTGCACGTTGCAGCCGTCGGCGAACTTGCCGGCGCCCGCATCCCAGGTGCGGCAGGACTCGGCCAGGAAGTAGTGGGAGGTGCTGTCGGTATCGGGGCCGCCCTCCTGCTCCTTGGTGTAGGCGTCGTTGCCCTCGGTCAGGTAGATCTGCTTGCCGTCGTACTCGCCGCCGTCGGCCAGCTGGTACTGGTGGTTCGCGTCCAGCTTGCGCGCGCCGTCGTAGCGCACGTAGGTGCCGTCGTCCTTTTTCACGTAGGCCTGGTAGCGGTAGTCGATGCAGGTGCCGTCGTCGTGGTGGCTGCAGCCCTGCTGGCCCAGACCCTCGGTGTCGGCGCCAAGGCCGGCCAGATAGGCGGGCACGTACAGGTTCTGCAGGCGGAACGCCTTGGCCGAAGCGGTGCCGATGTTCTCGTCGAAGGCCGCATTCAGCACCACCTTGTCCAGATGCGCGGCGCGGCGATAGTTCTCGACGCCGGTGTCGCGGTCGGCGGTGTTCTGGAAGCGCACCTCGTAGGTGGCCTTCGTGGGCGTCAGGTTGTCGGACTGCAGGCCGTCGCCATAGTCGTAGACGCGCTTCACGTCGGTGTAGCGGTCGGAGTACCAGTCGGCATGGTTGTAGTAGGTGTTGTTGTAGGTGTTCGGATCGATGTAGCGCACCCGGTCGTAGTACTCGGAGAGCACCGAACCCTCGGTGTTGTCCGTGGCTTGGCCGTTGTTTTCGGTCTGCAGGCCCGTGGAGAAGCCGTAGCGCACCTTGTAGGCGGTCATCCACGCGGTGTCGGTGGCGGACCAGCGCTGCACGGCGCTGTAGGACGTGCCGGAGGAGGAGTTGCGGCCCAGGTAGTTGAACTCCTTGGTGCGGCCGTCGATCATGCGGTAGTTGTTGTAGTAGTACGTGGACTTGTCGCCGCTCGTGAGCCAGGTGTTCGACGCGAAGAAGCGCTTGTAGTTCACCTTGGCCGTGGTCAGCGCGTTGCTGATGTAGTCCTGGTAGGTGCGCTCGGGCGCGCCGGTCAGGTCGGGCCGCGCCGAGTTGTACAGCTTGTTGTTCTGGTTCTTGTAGATGAAGGGCTGGCCCATGACCATGACGTCGGAGACCTGCTGGCCGGAACCGGCGTCGCCGTCGTAGATGCGGGCGGTCTCGGCCGTAGCGTCGGCATCACCGCCGTAGGGTCCCAGGTCAAGGGTGTACTTCGTCACGAACTCGCCGTCGGGCAGCTGGATGGTCAGCGGGTTGTGGTCGGTATGCATGCCGGTCAGCGTGAACACATCGCCGGTCTTGGCATAGCTGTACTCGGGGGCGCTGGCCCACAGCGAGTAGTTCATGAAGTCGGGCACCTCGTCGGAGGGACGCTGGAAGTAGATGACCGCGTCGCCGTTGGCGTCCAGGCCCTTCGTGAACAGGTAGGCGAGCCCCGGGCTGTCGCTGCCGTCGGGAGCCACGGAAGGCGTCAGGTCGCCCTTGACCTTCGTCTCGGCATACACGGTGTCGCCGGCCTTGGCCGTGTTCACCTGGTAGCCGTCTTCCTTGTAGTACACGGTGCCGGCGGTGCCGCTGAAGGCGTAGTCGGCGGTGAGCACCACGGGCGTGACCAGGTACATGCCGTTCTCGCGGATGCGGATCACATGACCGCCCGCGGCGTTGCGCAGCCAGCCGTTGGTGGTAGCGGCGTTGATCTTGCTGTAGGTGGGGTCCTTGTCCCACTTCGTGGTGTACAGGGTGATGAACACGTCCTTGAAGTTCTTGTCACGCGCAAGGCCGTTCTTGTCGTAGGCGTAGTTCGTCTCGGGGTTCAGGTGCGCCCACACGTTCGACTTCGTGACCGCGGTCATATGGGTGTCGAGCTTGGCCGTGCCGTCGGCGTTCACGCTCTCGGCCGCCGAGGTGCGGAAGAACTTCAGGCCCGTGC
>DBFAWQ010000019.1:0-5596 GCA_048242115.1 Eggerthellaceae bacterium | reverse complement strand
GGTGGCGGCGGCTTTGATTAACCTCGATGCCGCGGGAGCTGGCGCGGGAATCGCGATGCCCGAGCTTCCCGCCGTCGGCGCGGTGTGCGCGTTCGTCATCGCCACCGAGGCGGTGAGCATCCTCGAGAACCTGTGCGAGCTCAACCCCGAGATCGCGCGGCTCCCCGTCGTGCGGTCGCTCAAGCCGCACGACCCGGACGCGCCCGACTTTGACGTGCAGGTCGAGGGCGGGAAGGAGTAGGCCATGAAGCTGTATTTGATAGCGGGCCACGGCGACGGCGACCCCGGGGCCGTCGGCAACGGGTTCACCGAGGCGGACCTGGTACGCCGGCTATGCCAGCGCATCAAGGCGCTGGGGTACGACCAGGTGGTCTACATGGACCCGTCTAAGGACTGGTGCCGCACCGGCGGCATCTCCGCGTACCCGTTCCAGGAGGACGCGCAGATAGTCGAGTGCCATCTGGACAGCGCCGGTTCCGGGGCGCAGGGCGGACACGTCATCATCGACGCCGACTTCGAGCCGGACGAGTACGACAACGCGCTCGCCGACCGCGTCGCGGCCATGTTCCCGGGACGCGCCAACAAGCTGGTGAGGCGCAACGACTTGAAGAACCCGAACCTCGCCCAGATAAAGGGCGTCTCGTACAGGCTGGTGGAGTTCTGCTTCGTCAGCAACGCGGAGGACGTCGGCAAGTTCGTGTCGAACCTCGACGGCGTGGCGCTCATGGTGCTAGGGGCGTTCGGGCTCGACGCCGACAGCGGGGCAACCTCGAAGGGCACGTGGCACCAGGCCGAGGACGGGCGCTGGTGGTACGAGCACGCCGACGGGTCGTACACCAAGGGCGACTGGGAGTACATCGACGGCTACTGGTACCTCTTCGACGGGGACGGATGGATGCTCACCGGCTGGCACAAGGTGCTGGGCGAGTGGTATTACATGGCCGATTCCGGCGCGATGCTCGCCGACGCATGGGTCCAGGTGTCCGGCGGCCGCTGGTCGTGGCTGACCTCCGACGGCTCCTGCGCCACCGACGGCTGGCACAAGGTCAAGGGCAAGTGGGCGTACTTCGACGAGAGCGGATACGCAGCGATGTCCACGGTCATCCAGGAGAACGGCAAGTACTACGTCATCGGCTCCGACTGCTACATGATCGAGGGGGCAATCCCGCTCGACTCCAGCGGGGCCATGGTGCTGTAAGGCGGAATGCAACATAAACGCAATACGGGGCATCCCTTCGGGGGTGCCCCGCCTTTTTTGTTTTCCGGGAGCTGAGCCTGTGGGCATCTCGCTTCCGCAGTTCCCGGGTAACGGCCCGCTCGGAGGTTTTCGGCACCTTCCGAGCATGTTCCAACGTGTGCAATCCTATAATGCGTTACGGCGTTTTACACAGCGTTAAGAAGTGATGTTAGGAAATCAACTATGCGGTTGACCTGGGAATATGTTCTTCAGTACCTCATAGCCCGTATGCTTCCCTAACGGAACAGTACCAGGTCAAGCGGTCGACTCGGTGCGATCGGCGTTCCAAGGCGTTCCAACGGCGGCGCGGCCGGGGTCTGCCCGGGCGGCGTTCGGGAAGAGGGTGCTGGAAGCGGAGAACCGTCCGAGCGGGACGGGGGAGAAGAAAGGAGACGGGTGCCATGGCGTCTGTCGAGGTGCGCAGGGCCGAACCGTCGGACCTTGAGCGCGTGATGGAGGTGCTGGGGGAGGGCCGCGAGGCCCTGGGCGAGCTGGGCATCGACCAGTGGCAGCGAGGCTACCCCTCCGAGGAGGTGGTGCGTCGCGATATCGTCGGCGGCAACTGCTGGGTGGCCGTGCCGGAGGATGCCGACGGCGCGATCATGGCCACCGCTTGCATTATGCTGAACGGCGAGCCTATCTATGATGCTATAGACGGCGCGTGGCTGACCGAATGCACCTCCGAGAACCCGAGCTATGCAACGGTGCATCGCGTCGCGGTGTCGTCCCAGGGCACGCGTCGCGGCCTCGCGCGTTTGCTGTTCTCCCATGCGGAGTCCCTGGCCCGGGACGCTGGCTACCGCAGCGTGCGGGTGGATACCCACGAAGGTAACGTCCGCATGCGCACCCTGCTGCCGTCCCTCGGCTACAGCCAGTGCGGCGTGGTCATGCTGGCCGATCCCAGCGAGCCCACCCGCGAGCGCATCGCCTACGAGAAGGTCGTCGCCTAGGGATGCCCAGCCCCCTTAGGTCCCTGGACCGATGGGTTTCGCTGCGATTCCGGGGCTGCCAGCGCGGCTTTGCTCGGGCGACACGCCCGCTCGGCCGCGGTTCGCTCGAGCGGGCCGTTGGAATCGTCGCTCTTCCGAACGTCAACGTCCTCAGATGCGTCGCCTATTCGCGGCGCATTTTTTTTCGCTGCGATTGTAATGAAATCCGTTATGGCTGTGATCAGGAAAAACGTTTAGTCATGGTTTTGCACGACACAGGTTTTCCGTCGGTTTCCCTCGAATCAGGGCTTTGCACGATAGACCGCTGGAGCGCTTCCTGCCATGATTCGGCCATCGGATCTGCAGGGCGCGTCGCCGAGAGGGGCGGCCCTCTGCGGAAGGGCACACTGGGTGCTGCGCACAAGGGAAACGCGGCACCGCGATCGTCACAGGAGGCGAACCAATGAAATTTCTGGGCATGGGCGTACCCGAGCTTCTCATCATCCTTGCCGTCGTGCTGCTCATCTTCGGGCCTCGCAACCTTCCGAAGCTGGGTGCGTCGCTGGGCAAGACCGTCAAGAGCCTTCGCGATGGCATGAGCACCCGCACCGACTCCGACGAGGACGAGGACGACGAGTCCGTCATGGAGATCGAGGAGGCGGACGAGGAGCCGGCGCCCGTCAAGAAGACCGTGCGCAAGAAGGCCGTGAAGGCCGCTCAGAGCGCTTAGGCGCAACCCATCCGACGAGGCCGGGCGCCGTGCGCGCCGGGGAGCGGCCTCTTACCGAACCGTACCGGCAGGCGCATCTCCCTCCCTGCGTCTGAGGAGCCCCGAGCCAGAAAAACGCTCGGGGCTCTTCGTTTTTTCTGCAGTCTCCGAGCGCACGGTCTCTTCGCGATACAATTAACCTTCAGGTTTTCTGTTGTCGGACGGCGAGGCGGTCGGAGGTAAGCGGTGGAGCACGGGAGGGGCGTCGGTCTTTGGCCCAACGAGCGCGCGCCGCGGCCCTCCTCCAGCCTGCGGGTCCTGCTGTCCCTTGTCGGCTTTTCCTTCTGCATGGCCTACCTGCTCATGGTGGGGACCGGAGGCATGGAGGGGCCCGTGGTGGTGGCGGGCCGTTCCCTCGACGACGCCGATCTTGTTCTGTTCCTTCTGGGCTGCTGCGCCTCGCTGCTCTTCTTCGTCCGAGCTACGCCCCGGGCCCGTGACGCCGCCCTCGCCTTGCCGGTGCTCCTGGCCGCCTGTCTGCTGGGCGCGGTGTGCGCCTTGGGTCCGCTGCTTTCCCAGGAAGGGCCGATCAAGGCCGCCCTCTCGTTTTTGGCGGGCGTTGCCGGGGGGAGCATGCTGGCCGCGTGGGGCAGGGCGTTCCAGTCCAGGCCGGCGGGGTCGATGGCACGCGAGGCCCTTCTCGCCTGCGGGCTTGCGGCCCTGGTGTGCTTCGCGGGGTCGTTGGGGGGTCCAGGGCCGTCCGCGGCGGTCTCGGCCCTTTTGGCGCTTGCGAACATCCCCTGCATCCGATTCGGGCTGGCGTTCCGTACGCCTGCTTCGCGGCCCGACGCCGCAGGGTCTTGCGAGGGGCCGGACGGGGACCGACCCTCCATCGGCCTGTGGGACGTGCTGGCCACGAAGGAGCAGCGGCTTTCCACCAAGCGCCTCTCCGACCGGATGCTGTGCGGCGCTGCGCTCTACGGTGTTTCGGCGGGATTCATGCGCACCTTCGACAGTCCGGCGGCCGCGCCGTCGCTTTCGTTCGAGCCCGGCTTCCTGCTGCTGGGGCTGTTCGCCATCGCGGCGCTCCAGCTGCTCTCGGACGGCGTGCGCTCGGACGGTGCGAAGGGGGACCCCATCCGGGCGGATGCCCGTTGCCTCAAGGGGTCGTACCGTCTGGCGCTGCTGCTCATGATGGCTGGGTACCTGTTCGCGCCGGTGCTCTCAGGCTTCTCCATCAAAGGACCGTCGGTCGTGCTGGCCGGCTTCCTGGGGCTGCAGTTCGTTCTGGCGGGCATGTTCCTGACCGTGTCGAAGGTCACCAACCACGACGCGGCGCTCTCGTTCGCCCGCGGCTTCGGCTGCCTGTACCTAGGGCAGGCAGCCGGACTGGGTCTGGGCATGGTGCTGGAGCTGTCCGAGGCCGCCGGCTCCTTCCCGTACTTCGTCGCGGCCTGCGCCGGCCTGGGCACGCTGTTCGCCTACCTGTTCCTGTTCACCGAGGGCGACTTCGACGACCTCGTGAGCATATTGGCGGAGGCCGACCGATTCGACGAGGCTTGCGAGCTGATAGCCTCGCGCTTCGGGCTGTCGAAGCGCGAGTCGGAGCTTCTGCCCTTCGCGCTTCGGGGCCGTTCGGGGGAGCGCATAGCCGCAGAGCTCTTCATCTCTAAGAGCACGGTGGAGACGCATCTGCGGCGCATCTACCACAAGACGGGGGCGGCCAACCGCCAGGAGCTGATCGATTTGGGAGAGAACGTTCAGCGCGAGCTGTCGGCCGGAGGGTTGCGATGAGCGGCGTGCGGTGCGGCGTTGCGCCGGATGTGTGCCGGCCGCCTTCTGGATTCGGGGGGCTGCACGGAAACGGAAACGGGGAAGGTTTGGCGAGAGAGGTGCCCTCTATGAGGAACGCTGCAGTGCTTGACGAGACGTTCGTGCGGGCGGTCGCTTCGGCGGTCCCCGAGGGCTCGGTTGCGGCGAATGCGCCGCTGGCGGAGCGGACCACGTTCCGCATAGGGGGCCCCGCCCAGCTGCTGGTGTCCCCCGGTACGCTTGCGGAGGCGGCGTCGGTGTGGGCGCTCGCGAAGGAAGCCGGCGTGCCCGTGCGCGCCCTTGGCGAGGGCAGCGACCTGCTTGTCGCGGACGGCGGCGTCGCGGGCGTGGTGCTGGCGATGACCGACCGGCTGGGCGCCGTCCGCGTGGAGGGGGAGCGCCTGTTCGCCGAGGCGGGGGCGACCAACGCGGCCGTGTCCGAGGCGGCGTGCGCAGCCGGACTGGCCGGCTACGAGTTCGCCTGCGGTATTCCCGGCAGCATCGGGGGCGCCGCCATCATGAACGCCGGCGCCTACGGCGGCCAGTTCTGCGATGTGGCGGAATCGGTGCTCTGCGCCGACGACGGGGGCAACCTGCTCTGGATACCCGCCGACGAGGCGGGATGGGGCTACCGCAAGAGCTGCATGGACGACGAGGGGCTGCTGGTGCTCGGCGCTGCGCTGAGCCTGTCGCCCGACGATCCGGGGCTCGTCCGCGACCGCATGGACGAGCTGACCCGCCGGCGCGAATCGAAGCAGCCGCTGACGCTGCCCAGCGCCGGAAGCACGTTCAAGCGGCCGGAAGGGCACTTTGCAGGAAAGCTCGTGGAGGACGCCGGGCTGCGCGGCCACCGCATCGGCGGCGCGCAGGTCTCCGATGTTCATGCCGGGTTCGTGGTGAATGCGGGGG
>DBFAWQ010000018.1:0-17836 GCA_048242115.1 Eggerthellaceae bacterium | reverse complement strand
CTGGACCAGGGGCGTCTTCACCTCCAGGTACACCTCGTCGTTCACCAGGAAGTCCAGACGCGAGCCGCCCAGCGGCACCTCGCGTCGCACCTGGGTTACCGACCCCAGCACCTCGTCGAAGGCGCCGGCCTCCAGGAAATGCTCCACGTAGCGGTTCGATGCGTTCTGGTTTATGCCGACCCATCGCTTCGCGTCCTCGCCCGGCTGCTGCAGCGAGAACGCTTCCGCGGTAAGCGGCATCTTGCGCTTGGGGTTGCCGCTGTCCGACACCAGGCAGGGACGTCCCGCCAGGTCAAGGCCGCCTATGCGCGAGACCGCTGGGCAGTGGCAGCGCACCGGATCGCCGTCGCCGAAGTCCACGTCCATGATGAACCGGTTCGGCCGGGCCAGCACCACCCCCTCGCGCAGAGGCTCGGGGAACGCTAGGAATGCCGCACCATCAGCAGGCATGGCCTACGGCTTACACACCCAAGGGGGCATCATCGTCGTAGGGCAGGCGGCCGACCAGCTCGCAGTACTCCTGGATCTGCTCGCGGCCCTCGTGGCCCAGGATGCCGCTGTGCTCGTGCAGCTGCTGCGCGAACTGCTTCACCGGCCACCGGCGCGCCTCCTTGTCGCGCCCCTCCTCCTTCTGGATGACGCGGGCCCACTCCTCGGCCGCCTCCTGCGCGTGGCGGAGCTTCTCGGGGATGTCCTCGGTCTTGCCCGCCTCGTCGAGCATGGCCACGATCTTCTCCTGCTTCGCGATGATCTTCTCGAGCAGCTGCTTGTCTTCCATGGCGTTGCCTCCTTGAAAGCCTGCGGAAGCCTCGCGCGCTAGCCACCTCTCCCCCGCGGGAAGACGCTGCGGCCGGCGGGCGAGGAGCGTTCCGCCTGTGATCCGTACGGTTCCATGGTAGACGCCTCTTCAGAACGCGCAGGCGCCAGGATGCAACGGTCACGAAGCCACGGAGAATCCGTTACCGAGCCGACGGCTTGGGCGCCCTACCCCAAGGCCACGTCCAGTACCATCATGAGCACGAACCCCAGGGCCACGCCCACGGTGCCGATGTTGGTGTGGCGCCCCTGCTGCGTCTGGGGGATGAGCTCCTCCACCACCACGTACATCATGGCCCCGGCAGCGAAGGACAGCACGTAGGGCAGCAGCGCCGAGGCCAGGCTGGTGATCGCCACCATGATGAGGGCGCCCACCGGCTCCACCGCCCCGCACAGGGTTCCCGCCGCGAAGGCCTTGCGACGCGACATCCCGTCGGCCACCAGCGGCAACGACACGATCGCCCCCTCCGGCACGTTCTGGATGGCGATGCCGACGGAAAGGGCCGCCACCGACGCCAGGGCGATGGCGGGGTCGCCGGTCAAAAAGCCCGCCAGCACCACGCCCACGGCCATGCCCTCGGGCAGGTTGTGGATGGCCAGGGCGAACAGCATCATCGTCGACTTCCGCAGCGGGGACGCGGGACCCTCCGGCTCGCTTGCGCCCACGTGCAGGTGCGGTGTGAAGTGGTCCACCGCCAGAAGCAGCAGCATGCCGGACAGAAACCCCGCAGCCGCCGGCAACCACGCGGGCACCCCCAGCCCTTCCGATGCCTCAAGCGCCGGGATGAGCAGGCTCCAGACACTCGCCGCGATCATGACGCCCGCCGCGAACCCCGCCAGCGCCTTCGCGAACCGCTCCGACATCCCGCGACGCAGCGGGAACACGAGCGCCGCGCCCAGGGTGTTCCCCAGAAACGGCACCAGCAGCGCCACCGCCGCGCCCATCGCAGCCGATCCTTCCACGGAAACCTCCTTCGTTCACCTCTTCGCACGGGTCCTTTCGCCATACGCCATACCGCCGCCTCACACTATGCCAGACTTTCCCCGACGTCGCACCCCCGCGCCCGAACTGTTGTCGAACCGCCCATTTGCGCACGTTTGCTCCCCCAATACGTTGCGCATCCCCAAACAAGGGCTTTCCGCAATTCGTCCCTCGTTTTGCAAACGACGCCGAAGCGACAGGAATGGCGCCGGTTTGGCATCAGTTCATCGAATGGAAACATCTAATCCCGCGCGCTCCGCTAGAATTACGCGCAATTGTTGCATCGACCCACGAGGAAAGGATTGGGCATGGAAGAGCAGCAGTATGGCATCGTTGCAGGCAAAGTGGCCATCGTGACGGGGGGAACCCGCGGAATCGGCTACACCATCGTGAAGGAGTTCCTGATCAACGGCGCGAAGGTGGCTTTGGCCGGCTCGCGTCAGGAGACCGTGGACGCCGCCCTGGCCAAGCTTGCCGACGAGGGTTTCACCGACAACGTCATGGGCATCGCGCCGAAGCTGACCGACCCCGAAAGCGTGGGCGAGGCGTTCGACGCGGTGGTGAAACGCTTCGGACGCCTGGACGTGCTGTGCAACAACGCAGGCATCAGCTCGCGCACGCCGCTTACGGACTACACCATGGAGGAGTTCCAGAAGGTCATGGACATCAACGTGACCGCCCCGTTCGTCTGCAGCCAGGCGGCGGCGCGCATCATGATTGCCCAGGGCGACGGTGGTTCCATCATCAACACCAGCTCCATGGTGGGCAAATACGGCCAGCCCTCCGGCTTCGCCTATCCCACCTCGAAGTTCGCCGTGAACGGCATGACGCTGTCCCTGGCCCGCGAGCTGGCGCGCCACCGCATCCGCGTGAACGCCGTCGCTCCCGGCGTCACCCACACCGACATGGTCGACGCGCTGCCCGAGTCGGTCATCAAACCGCTCATCGACTCCATCCCGCTTGGGCGCATGGGTGAGCCGGCCGACATCGCCAACGCCTACCTGTTTTTGGCCTCCGACATGGCCGACTACATCTCAGGCGCCGTGCTGCCCGTCGACGGCCTGTCGCGTCCGTAGCGCACCTGCCGGAAGCTCCCGGCAAACCAGCTTCCGGAAACGTCGCGCAGCGCACAAGTGGAGGGTTTTCCGGGAAATCGCCCGAAACCCTCCAGTTGTGCGTTCTCCTCGCCGAAACGCACCACTCTCTGCGGCAACCCGCTGGCTGCCCAACCAACGTAAAAAGGCCCGAGCCCCTCGCCAGGGTTCGGGCCTTCTCTTTCGGAAGGGGCGGAAGAGGTCGGCTTACCGCCTTTGCGCCAGCGCCTTTACGCCGTCGCGTAGTCGCTGGCGTTCTTGCCGGCTATGCGGCCGAAGGTGTAGATATCGGTCATGGAGCAGGAGCCCAGGCGGTTCGTGCCCATCTTGTGGCCCGCCACCTCGCCTGCGGCGTACAGGCCCGGAATAACTTCCTCGTCCACGGTCAGCACCTCAGCCTCGGGGGTGATGTGCAGGCCGCCCATGGTGTAGTGCACGGCCGGCTTGCAGGCCATCAGGTAGAACGGGCCCTCCTCGATGGTGTTCATCTCGGCGCCGCTGTAGCTGTAGTCCGGGTCGCTGCCCTCGGCGCAGTAGCCGTTCCACTTCTCCACCGTGGCCTCCAGCTCGTCGGCGTCCACTCCCTGGGCCTTCGCCACCTCGGCGATGGTGTCGCCCTTCACGATGACGCCGCGGGATTCGCTGTTCTCGTACTCGTCGGCATGCTGCTTCAGAAGCCCGGTGTTGTCGGCGGCCTTCTGGTCGAACAGCAGGTAGGCCACGCCGTCGGTCTGGTTCTTGATGGCGTTGGAGATGACGTCGCGACGCCCCAGCTCCTCGACGAAGCGGTCGCCCTCCTCGTTCACCAGGATGCCGTAGTTCTCCAGCCGCACGTCGCCCACGTACAGCAGCGCGCCGGTCTCGGGGTCGCACACCGGGTAGGTCTGGATGTACTCCATGTCGATGAGGTCGGCGCCGATGTTCTGCGCCATGACCAGCCCGTCGCCCTGAGCCGCCACCGAGTCGGTGGACAGGATGCCCTCGTCCATGTCGGGGTTGTACTTCACGCGCATCTCCACGTTCGAGCCGAAGCCGCCCGTGGCCAGCACCACGGCGCCGCAGTCGATCTGGCCCGTATCGCCGGTGACGGTGTTCTCGTACTTCACGCCCACGACCGCCCCGTCTGCGTTCGTGACAAGCTCGGTGACCTTGGTGTTGCCCGCCAGCACCAGGTTGTCAATCTCCTCGGCGCGGCTGGTCAGCTTCGTGGTCATCTCCGATCCGGAGTGGGTGATCGGGATGATGGAGCGCTTGATCTTGTGGCCGCCGAACTGCATAAGGTCGTGCTTCCACGACACGCCGGCCTCGTAGGTCAGCCAGTTGGCGGAATCCAGCGCGCCGTCGGCGATGATGGTCACCAGCTCCGGGTCGCCCTTGTTGTCGCCGCCCACCAGCATGTCCTCCACCAGGTTCTCCGGGCTGTCCTGCACGCCCTGGGTCACCTGGATCCAGTTGCCGGGCACCGCCATCTCGCCGCCGGAGAGCGCCGTGTCGCCGCCGTAGACGCCCATCTTGTCCAGCAGCACCACGCTCTTGCCCTCGTTGGCCGCGGTGATGGCCGCCGCGAACCCGGCGCCGCCGGCGCCTACGACCACCACGTCGGCCGAGGTCGGGATAGCGACGTCCGTCTCCCACGCCTGGTAGGCGCGCTCCTTCCATTCGGCGGCCTCCTGACCCGCGGCATCCAGCGCGCTGGACACGGCGTTCAGGAACGCCAGCGAGGTGAGCGTGGCGCCCGTGACGGTATCGACGTTGAGGGTTTGGCCGTCGATGATGGCCTGAGTCATCTTTTCCATGGCCACATCGCCCAACCCGGGCGTTTCGCGGGAATCCAGCACCGTGATGCGGTCGATGTCGCCGTCGGTCACGGACACCTCCACGTCGAAGTTGCCGTGCTTGCCCATGCCCGACCCGATGGCCGTGACGGTGGTGGAGTCCGGGCCGTTCGCCGCAGCCTTCTTATCCTCTTCCACTACCTCCTGCCTGGGCGTTGGGGCGCAGCCGGCCAAGGCCATGGTCCCTCCCAAAGCCGCAACGGCGCCGCCAGCCAAAAACTGCCTACGAGACAAGCCCTTCATGACGACCTCCTTAGGTCACCGTTACCGCGCGGAGCGCTTCGCGGAACTCACCCGGTTGCGACCGTTTCGCCACGCATCGGCGTTCCAGCTGCAATCGCTGCGCTACACGCCGCCGGCGCCGCGCCAACCGCAGCCGCCCAGCCGGGCAGCCGTGCCGCGTCCTCCGCGCCTTTTCGATGACTCCATGCTAGAACTCTTAGCCCCGCGGTCGCCCATCCGTTAGCATCCGCGCCCAACCGTTGCCGCACCGTGGAAAGGCAGGTACCTTTCCCCCGACCTGTTGCCTGGCCGCCACGAGTCCGTTGCCATCGGCGAGAGAGCAAAGCGCCCCCGCGGGCCGAAAGTCTGCGGGGCGCTCGGGAAAGCAGAAGAAACGGCCCGCGTTTCCGCAGGCCGCTCGTAGCGTCGCTTTGTTGTTGCCGATCCATCGCTCCCGCCGCGGCGCTCGGCCCGGTTCGGCGCCGCATCCTATAGCAGCACGTCCTCGTAGAGCTCGGGCCGACGGTCGCGCAGGTAGGGGCTGCTCACGCGGTTCTTCTCCACCTCGCCCAGGTCGATGTCCACGTACAGCACGGCCTCGCCGGGATCCTGCAGCTCGTCGATGATGCCGCCGCGGGGACCGCACACCAGCGTATGGCCGGGCATGACCAGACCGTCCTCCTCGCCATAGCGGTTCACGGCCGCCAAAAACACCGAGTTCTCCAGAGCGCGGCAGGGTGCGTTGATGTGCCAGACGTCCATGTCCTCGGCGCACCAGGCACTCGGACACACGATGAGGTCGGCGCCGCGCAGGGTGAGGGTGCGCGCAACCTCCGGGAAACCCATGTCGTAGCAGATCATGACGCCGACCTTGCCGAAGTCGGTTTGAAACACAAGCGAGTCGTCGCCGCCACGGAAATAGAAGCGCTCCAGCGCCCACAGATGCTGCTTGTCGTAGGTGGCGATGAGGTTGCCCTCGCGGTCGATGATGACGCTACTGTTGTAAGGAACGCCCGTGAGACCGTGGAACAGCGCGATGCCGGCCACCACGTACACGCCCGCGTCGGCGGCAGCCTTGCGCAGCGCCGTTACCGACGGACCGTCCTCGGGCTCGGTGAGCTCGTTGATGTGCGGCCCGATGACGTTCAGCTGGTAGCCCGTGGTGAACAGCTCGGGGAACACCACCAGGTCGGCCCCGCGCTCGCCGGCCTGCGCGATGAGGTCGCACGCATGGGCCACGTTGCGCACGATGGGCTCCACCGACTGGCAGAGCTCGCCGCCGAACTGCACCAACGCCAGCTTCACCTTACCAAGTTCGGCCATGGGAACTTCCCTTCTCCTAAAGGCGAGCGCACAACCCGGCACCCACGCCCGGCCGCCGGCCCTCTGCGCCAGCGCACTCAATTGCAAGCATTATAGCCGAACGAACGCCCGCATCCCCGCAGCTCCGAGGAATCGGCCCTCTTTCCCTCCCGCCAGCTCCACCAATCCCGCGCCTGCGCTTTCCGCAGCCCTCCCCCCTTTCGACAGAGTCCGCTCCCACCCCTTCCGCCAGCCCCCAAGGGGACGAAACTTGAGTTGTGCGATGCACAAGTCGCTTTTCGTCCCTTCCGCGTATACAGCTCTGACCTGGTAAAACTTACTGTTTCACCAGGTCAGAAGCTTGGGACGAAACTTGAGTTGTGCGATGTCTCCCCCGCCGCAGGTCTCAGCGGCTACATCAGCTGCGTCACGGCGTTGGCGAAGGCGACCGGGTCGTCGATGGGCATGCCCTCGATGAGCAGCGCCTGGTTGTACAGCAGCTCGGCGTACAGGCGCACCTTGTCGGCATCTCCCGCTTCCTGGGCCGCCACCAGCTTGGCGAACACCGGGTGCGCGGCGTTGAGCTCCAGCACCCGCTGGCTCTTGATGCCGCCGGCGTCGGGCATCTGCGCCATGATGCGCTCCATCTCAAGGGACAGCGGGCCCTCGGTGGTGATGCACGCGGGCGCCTCGTCCTCGCGGGTCAGACGGGCGCTCACGGTCACGCGCTCCACCTCGCCGCCCAGGTCGTCCTTCATGGCGCCGAACAGACCCTCGTGAGCCTTGGCCGTCTCGGCGGCCGCGGCCTTCTCATCCTCGCTGGCCAGGGCCAAATCCCCCGACGCCACGTTCTTCAGCTCGCGGGCCTCGTCGCCCTCGCCGTAGGTCATCATGGCCTGGAAGCAGAACTCGTCCACGTCCTTCGTGCACAGAAGCACGTCGTAGCCGCGCGAAAGCACGCTCTTCACCACGGGCAGCTTCTGCAGACGCTCCACGCTCTCGCCGCACGCGTAGTAGATGACCTTCGGGTCCTCCGGCGCCGCCTCCACGTACTCCGAGAAGGTCACCAGCTTCTGCTGTTTGGCCGAGTAGAACATCAAGAGGTCGGCCAGCTCGCCCTTCAGCACGCCGTAGCTGTTGTAGATGCCGAACTCAAGCCCCCGCCCGAAGTTGTCGAAGAAGCGCTCGTACTCCTCGCGGTCGTTCTCCAACATCTTCTTAAGCTCGGCGGTCACCTTCTTCTCGATGCGGCGGGCGATGGCGCGCAGCTGGCTGTTGTGCTGCAGCGTCTCGCGCGAGATGTTCAGCGTCAGGTCCTGCGAGTCCACCACGCCGCGCACGAAGTTGTAGTAGTCGGGCAAAAGCTCCTCGCACTTCTCCATGATCAGCACGTTGGAGCTGTAGAGCGCGAGCCCCTTCTTGTAGTCCTTGCTGTACAGGTCGTAGGGGGCCCGGCTGGGGATGAACAGCAGCGCGTCGTAGGACAGCGCGCCCTCCGCGTGCACCGTGAACGTGCAGGCCGGGTCGGCGAAGTCGTGGAAGTCGGACTTGTAGAACTCGTTGTACTCCTCCTCCGTGACGTCGCTGCCGCGGCGCTTCCAGATGGGGATCATGGAGTTGATGGTGTCCAGCTCCTTGTAGGTCTCGTACTCCGGCTTCATCTCCACCGCGTCGCCATCGCCGTCGCCTTCGCCCTCGTCGGCCGGGCGGGCCACCTCGCGGGTCTTGGTCACTTCCATCATGACCGGGTAGCGCACGTAGTTGCTGTAGCGCTTGATGAGGTTGCGCAGGCCGTACTCGGTGGCGAACTCATCGTAGTTCTCCTCGTCGGTGTTGTCCTTCAGCGTGAGGATGACGTCGGTGCCGTGCTCGCTGCGCTCGGCGGGAGTGATGGTGTAGCCGTCAACGCCGTTGCTCTCCCAGGCCCACGCCTCGTCGCTTCCGTAGGCCCGCGACACCACGCGAACCTTGCTTGCCACCATGAAGGCCGAGTAGAAGCCCACGCCGAACTGGCCGATGATGTCCACGTCGTCGCCCTGGGCCTGGGCGTTGTCGGCCTTGAAGGCCAGCGAGTCGGAATGCGCGATGGTGCCCAGGTTCAGGTCCAGCTGCTCCTTGGTCATGCCGATGCCGTTGTCGGAGACGGTGACCGTGCGCGTATCGTCGTCCGCCGACACCACGATGCGCAAATCGGCGCGGTTCAGCTGGATGTCCTTGTCGGTGAGGCTGGCGAAGTACAGCTTGTCCACCGCGTCCGAGGCGTTGGAGATGAGCTCGCGCAGGAAGATCTCGCGGTTGGTGTATATGGAGTTGATCATGAGGTCGAGCAGCTTCTTGCTCTCTGTTTTGAACTTCTTCATGGGCTTTCCGGTTCCTTTCGCGTTCGCTTCGATGTGGCCGAGGCGCCCGGAACAGCACGAAGCGGCACCTTCCCGAAGGCTGTGCCGCTTCGCATTCCGAATTAGCAGTCTCGACCTTAGAGTGCTAATCCGTGATTGTAGTAGTCTGAAATGCGCTGTCAACCGCCAGGGCCGATACGTTCACAAGAAGTTGAGAGCCGGCAAGCGGCCGTTTCCCCACACCCCGCCCAGCCGCAGCTACGGCCGTTTCCCCGCGAACCCCATGCATTTCCGCATCGAAAAAAGTGGCGACCTGGGCATTCACAGTTTCCCGACACGGAAATGCATGAAGTTGCATATCGCCAACTACCCGACGGCGGCCAGGGCCTGGTCCAGGTCGGCTATGATGTCGCGGGCGTCCTCGATGCCGCAGGACAGGCGCACCAGGTCGGGTCCGATGCCGGCCGCAGCCAGCTCCTCGTCGCTCATCTGGCGATGCGTGGAGGCCGCCGGATGCAGCACGCAGGTGCGCGCGTCGGCCACGTGGGTGGCTATCTGGGCCAGCTTCAGGTTCGCCATGAACGTGTTGGCCGCCTGCCGGCCGCCGGCCACGCCGAAGCTCACCACGCCGCAGCTGCCGTTCGGCAGGTAGGCCTGGGCCAGATCGTACTCCGAATCGCCCGGCAGCGAGGGATGCCGCACCCAGGCCACCTTCGGATGCTCGGACAGGAAGCGCGCCACCGCCAGGCCGTTTTCCGCATGACGGGCCATGCGCAGGTGCAGGCTTTCCAGCCCCAGGTTGATCAAAAACGCGTTCTGCGGCGACTGGATGGAGCCCAGATCGCGCATGAGCTGGGCCGTCGCCTTCGTGATGTAGGCGCCCTCCTTGCCGAAGCGCTCCACGTAGTTCACGCCGTGGTAGGTGTCGTCGGGCGTGGTGAGTCCGGGGAACTTGTCAGCGTGGGCCGCCCAGTCGAAGCGGCCGGAATCCACGATGGCACCGCCCACGGAAGCCCCGTGGCCGTCCATGTACTTGGTGGTGGAGTGGGTGACGATGTCGGCCCCGAACTCGATGGGGCGGCACAGCACCGGAGTGGGGAACGTGTTGTCCACGATCAGCGGCACCCCGTGGGCATGGGCGGCATCGGCGAACTTCCGGACGTCCAGCACCGCAAGGGCGGGGTTCGCAATGGTCTCGCCGAAGACGCACTTCGTGTTCTCCTGAAACGCCGCGTCCAGCTCGTCGCGGCTGCAGTGCGGGTCGACGAACGTGACCGACACGCCCATGCGCCCAAGCGTATGCGCCAGCAGATTGAACGTGCCGCCGTAGATGGCGGAGCTGGCCACCACATGGTCGCCGCACTGGGCGATGTTGAACACCGCGAAGAAGTTCGCCGCCTGCCCCGAGCTGGTGAGCATGGCAGCCGTTCCCCCTTCCAACGCAGCGATCTTCGCGGCCACCGCGTCGTTGGTGGGGTTCTGCAGGCGCGTGTAGACGTAGCCTGACTCCTCTAGGTCGAACAAGCGCGCCATGTGCTCGGAGGTGTCGTACTTCCACGTGGTGTTCTGGTAGATGGGCACCTGGCGCGGGTCGCCGTCGCCGGGGCGCCAACCACCCTGCACGCAGATGGTGTCGATGTTCGCATTCTGAAGCTCGCTCATGGTGGGGCCTTTCTGCAAGCCCGCCACAGCGCGGCGCCCGGGCAGGCAGCCGGCGGTGCAGCGGCCGGTTCGTTTCGGTCGGCTCTGTCGCTTCGATCCTCCGATCCGGTCGCCTATTATAGCGACGAATCCGAAAGCCTGGTTATTCGGTTTTCAGATAATGTGTGGCTGTAATCCCGAATAGCCGCTTGCCGCCGCCCTCGGGTATAGTAGGCCGCACAACACGCGCGCAAGGAGTTGCCATGCCCATCCGCATCCCCAACCAGCTGCCGGCCACCGCCCAGCTGGAAACCGAGAACATCTTCGTCATGACCGAGAACCGGGCCATTCACCAGGACATACGCCCGCTGCAGCTGCTCATTTTGAACCTGATGCCCACCAAGATCACCACCGAGACGCAGCTTCTGCGCAAGCTCTCCAACACGCCGCTGCAGGTGGAGGTGGAATTCCTGCGCACCATCAGCCACGACTCCCAAAACGTTGCCGCCGAGCACCTGGAGGCGTTCTACACCTCCTTCGACGAGGTGCGCCACCGCCGCTTCGACGGCATGATCATCACCGGGGCGCCCGTGGAGCTGCTGGACTTCGAGACCGTGGACTACTGGGACGAGCTGGCGGACATCATGGCCTGGTCGCGCACGAACGTCCATTCCACGCTGCACATCTGCTGGGGCGCGCAGGCGGGCATCTACTTCCACTACGGCGTGCCCAAGCGCGAGCTGCCCGCGAAACTCTCGGGTGTGTTCAAGCACCGGGTGGCGAAACGAACCTCGCCCCTGGTCAGGGGATTCGACGACGAGTTCTGGGCGCCGCACTCCCGCTACACCGAGGTGGCCGCCGCCGACATCCAGGCGCACCCCGACCTGGAGCTCATCGCCACTTCCGACGAGGCCGGCGTCTACATCGCGAAGTCCCGCGACTCGAAGAACTTCTTCGTGTTCGGCCACCCCGAGTACGACCGCGACACCCTGGCCGGCGAATACGCCCGCGACAAGGCGAAAGGCCTGGACATCGCCGTGCCCGCCCACTACTTCCCCGGCGATGATTCCACGGCCGAGCCCGTCTCCACCTGGCGCAGCCACGCCCAGCTGCTCTACACGAACTGGCTGAACTACTACGTCTACCAGACCACCCCCTACAACATCGACGAGATCTAGGGGCGACCGCTAGCGCACGATGCAGCACGCCGATTTACGCGCAATGGGTGATGCGACGCGCCCTGCCACAGCCTTCTTTCGCGATGGAAACGATGCGGTCGCATCGGCCAAACAGCAGGCCGGTGGCGGTACCGGGCCACATGGGAAGGCCTTAGGATTGTCGTTTGTAGGTCGTTTGTAGGCCAATCGAGCAAGCCGGGCGCCTGCGGGCGTCGGCCGAAGGAGTGACAATCATGGCTCAGATCTTGAACGAGGAGGACTTCGCCTCTCATGTGGACGTCGTAGGCCCCGTGCTGGTGGAGTTCTTCGCCACCTGGTGCCCCCATTGCCAGCGCATGCAGCCCATCGTGGACGAGCTGGCCGCCGGGCAGAACGCCGTTCCCGTCTACCAGGTGGACGTGGACAAGTCCCCCGCCCTGGCCCAGACCTACGCGCCCGACGGATTCCCCACCTTCGTGCTGTTCGAAGGCGGCGCCCCGGCCCAGACCCTGACCGGCGAGCAATCCGCCGACACCCTGCGCACCCTCATCTCCGAGTAGGTGCTATTTCCCCACACATCCGCGGGACGCACCCGGATAGCAACAATGGCCCTTGAACCAGCCGGCATCTCGGGGAAATGTCGAAAACGACGCCGCCAAATCCACTTTGGCAGCGTCGTTCGCAACGTGGTTCAGTGGCAGAAACGTCAAAACTTACCAGCGCTATGACCTGGTGAAACGAACGAAGTACCAGGTCACAGCGACGCGATTTGCATGCCGGAAACAACGTTTCTGCCAAATCGCCCTGTCGTAAACGACGGTTCTGCCAATTCCGATTTGCCGAACCATCGTTTACGTTGTTTCCGACCGTTGGGGCATGGCCGTTGTGCGTGGTTTCGGCATCATGACTACCTCGGTCATGGAAATGGGGCATAATAGATTGTTCATATTCGATCGCTTTCCGCAGGAGATGCCCGCGTTGCCAGAGCCGCCAGCCACGTCGCCAGCGCCGCTGGACGCACCACTTCTCCTGCGATAGCCCCGCAAGAAGGATACCGTTCATGACCGCATTCGCCGAACTCGGGCTGCCCGAAAACGCCCTGGCCGCCGTCGACAAGCTGGGCTACCTGGAGCCCACCCCCGTCCAGGAGCAGGCCATTCCGCTGGTGCTGGAAGGGCGCGACGTCATCGCCGCCGCCAGTACCGGCACCGGCAAGACCGCCGCGTTCCTGCTGCCCGTGCTGGGCACGCTTCCCAAGGTCAAGCGCGGGAAGCGCTCGCCGCGCGTGCTGGTGGTGAGCCCCACCCGCGAACTTGCCATGCAGATCTCGCGCACTGCCATGCAAGTATCGCGCAAAACCGGCCACTTCGTCACCACGGTCTACGGCGGCAGCGCCTACGGGCCGCAGATCCAGGAGCTGCGCCGCGGCACCGATGTGCTCATCGCCACCCCCGGGCGCCTGAAGGACCTCATGGCCCGCGGCGTGGTGGACCTGTCCGAAATCAAGGTGCTGGTGCTCGACGAGGCCGATCGCATGCTGGACATGGGCTTCCTGCCCGACGTCACCACCATCGTGGAGGCCACGCCGGCCGACCGCCAGACGCTGCTGTTCTCGGCCACCATCGACGAATCCATCCAGAAGAATCTGGGCAGCCTGCTCACCGACCCGGCCATGGTCGAAATCGCCCGCAACGGCGAGACGGCGGCCACGGTGGCCCAGTACGCGCTTCCCATCTTAAACCACAAGAAGCAGGAGCTGCTGGAGGCGGTGCTGCAGGAGAAGGGCCATCACCGCGTCATCGTGTTCGCGCGCACCAAGGGCCGTACCGAGGACTGCGCAGAGGCCCTGAAGAAGGCAGGCTACCAGGCCGAATCCATCCACTCCGACAAGTCCCAGGCCCAGCGCCGCCGCGCCCTGGAGGCCTTCCGCCGCGGCAAGGCCGACATCCTGGTGGCCACCGACGTGCTGGCCCGGGGCATCGACGTGCCGGAGGTGGACTACGTGGTGAACTTCGACCTGCCGGACATGGCTGAGGACTACGTGCACCGCATCGGCCGCACTGGGCGCGCCGGCGAGGAGGGCTTCGCCATCTCGTTCGTCACCCGCGAGTCGGTGAAGACTCTGCGCGCCATCGAGAAGCTCATCCAGAAGGAAGTGGACTTCATCCAGCTGGAGGACTACCCCACCGACATGGCCGACCTGGAGAAAAAGGCCGGCAAGGGGAAGGGCCGCGGCAAGGGCGCATCAGGCATGAGCGAGCGGCCTGTGCGCAAGGGCCCGAAGGGCTCGAAGGGCGCGAAGGGGTCGAAGGGCCAGGCGCGCAAGAACATGCAGGAGCGCGGTGAGCGTGCGACGCGAGCAGGCATGGGAAACAGGGCCGAGCGACGCGCGAATGCTTTCGGGAACGGCGACGGCAAAAACGCGGGCCGCGGGCGTGGCGAAAGCGGCCGGGGACGCGGACACAGCAACGACTTCCAGGGCAGGGGGCACGGCAGCGCGAAGGGTTCCGGGCGGCCGGGCCGAAACGAGGGCGACGACCAGCGGTCCCGAAACGCCCGCAACGCCGAGCAACGCCTGCGCAAGGCGGCGAAGAAGAAGGCCGCAGGCGAGGGCGGCCACAGCGCCGAGGGCCCGGGCAAGGCAAACAACCGCTTCGGCACCCACGGCGGCTACGACTACAGCAAGTTCGCGAAGTAGGGGGCCGAAGCTCCATTGCGCATCACGACGCGTAACACCCCCCAGCACGCCAAGAGGCGCCCGCAAAAAGCAGGCGCCTCTTCTTTTGCAGCCAAGCCCGAGGGGGCGAATCGGACCCGGCATTCCGCCCGACAAGCAACGGCTCGCTCCGGGCACCCTTCCCTACTTCAGGAAGAACACGCAGGGGCCGGTACCCTGGTCGGCCAGCATCTGGTCGTAATCGCGCTCCTTCAGCACCTTCGACACCTCGGATGCCGGGTCGTCCAGGTCACCGAAGTAGCGGGCATGGGCAAAGCAGATGTCGGCGCAAGCCGGCCGCTCGCCGCGATCGATGCGCTCAACGCAGAACGTGCACTTCGACACGGCTCCATCCACCTGGGCGGGCACCGATGCATCCCCAACGGCAAAGTCCAGCTGATAGACCGGGTTCGACACCAGGGTACGCACCCCCTCGTAGGGGCAGGCGGTGATGCAGCTCTTGCAGCCGATGCACTTTGCGTAGTCAACGGTGACGATGCCGTCGTCGCGCTTCTCCGTAGCGCCAGTGGGACACGCCTCCAGGCATGCGGGATTGTCGCAATGCTGGCAGGCCATGGTATAGAAAGTCATGGAAAGATCGGCCGGGTTCGTGCCACCGGGAACGCGGAAGTGGTCCCCGCCCTCGGTCATGGATTTGTTCCAAAGCACACCGTCGGGAAGGTTATGCTCCACAATGCAAATCATCGCACAGCGGTTGCATCCAACGCAGCGCTTGGTATCGACAGCCATTCCGTAGCGTGCCATTATCGAACGCCTCCTTCAACCTTCTCAACCTCGCAGATCCAATCGTTGAAGTTGGAATTGCTCGTAACCGGATCGGGGTAGTGGCCCGTAAGCGCCGCAGCGAAGCCCTCATCGAACTCGTCCCAGAAGAAACCGTGGGGAACCCATACCGACTCCTCTTGGATACCCGGCGTCACCAGGGCGCTCAAAACGCAGGTTCCATGGTCGTTGAATATGCGGACCGTGTCGCCAGTCTTGATGCCGCGCTCGGCCGCCGCCTTCTCGTGGATGCGGCAGAACGGCTTCCCGCCCACCGTGCGGAAGTTGTCCAGCCATGCGTTGTGGGCCCACACGGACTGACCGTGGTAGTTGTCGTGGCCGCTGAAACCGAACAGCGGGTACTTTGCGCGGTCGGGGCTGTCGGGATCGGCCTCGATGGACTTTTGGTAGTGGGGCAGTCGGTCCTTCAGCTCGAAGGTCTGGCCCCAATTGTCACGCGGCGGAAGCACTTCTAAATAGAACTGGGTAAGCCCCAAAGCATTGGTTTCCTGACCCAGGGTGGGCGCATCCTTCTTGGCATAGTCGCCGATAACGACGCCCTGCTCGTGGAAGGTATCGTAGCCCAGGCCCGCTTCGATGTTCTCGGGCGTGTCCAGAAGTTCGCGGAGATACTCCTCGCCGCTCTTCGGGAACAGATCGTCGTAGCCCATGGCCTTGGCGATAAGGCAGTACATCTCGAAATCGCTCTTCGCTTCGCCCAGAGGCTCGATGGCCTTCTGAATCATGAAGCCGTTGCGGTCGAAGTCTTCGGCCTCCCACGGCATGGTGGCAGGCAGTACGATGTCCGAGTAGTTCGCCGTGGTGGTCATGAACAGTTCGCTCGTGACGATGAAGTCTATCTTGTCGTAGGCTTTCATGAGGTCGGTGGGGCCAGAGAAATTGTCGAGTGGATCGCAGGCGTGCACGTACAGCACCCTGACCGGGAAGTCCTCGCCGGCCCACTTTCCCGTCTCCATAATCTCGCACAGATAGTCGCCCGTGATGCATTTCACCGGTTTGGCATCCTCAAGCTTGCAAGCGGACTGATCGGTCTTGGCCGGAGGTTTGATGACGCTTCCGGGAGTGCTGCCGCCAGTAACGTAGGAACCGCCCTCGACGCCCACGCTGCCCGTCAGCGCCGCGAGCAGAGCGCTTGCGAAGTAGATCTTCCACGAATTGTACGTATGCTCGATGCCCCAATCGATGCTGAAGGTGGTGGGAGCTTCCACGGCCACTCGGCGGGCAAGGCCCTCGATCGTCTCCGCGGGAATTCCGCACTCCTGCGCCGCAAACTCGACGGTGAAGGGCGCGATGTTCTCAAGCGCCGCATCGTAGACCGTGCGGACGGAAACCCCTTCCACGTCGAAGGTGCCATGCAGCTCGGGATCCTGGGCGGCCTTGTAGGAAACGTAGGAGGATGCGGCGTTATCCCAGACCACGGGCTGATCGACCTCGGTCTTCTGCCCGTCCTTGCCCTCCACCACCTCCAAGGGCTGCCCCACGTCGGAAAGGCGCAGATAGCTACCATCCTCGCGGATAAGGAGCGGAGCGACGGAGCCCTTCTTCAGATACTCGGTGTTCTCGAGCCCGTTCGACACGATGTAGTTGGCCATTGCGCACATGAGGGCCGAATCGGTACCGCATCGAATGGGAATCCACTCGTCGGCATGGGCTGCCGACGAGGTATAAAGCGGGTCGATGACAGTAATCCTGGCGCCCGCTTCCTTGGCCTTGCAAACGTAGTACCAACTGGAACGGCTGAAACTTGCCTCGGCCGGATTAGACCCCCAGATGACGATGTTCTTCGAGTTAATCATGTCGTCCAGCGAGTTGCTCGGCAAGCCCATGATTACGGCCCTCAGATACAGACCTGCCATATCATCGCCATTGCTAAGGCAGGTCGCGCCGATTTTCTGGATGAAGCGAGAGGCCCCCACGCCGGGCCCAAACGAAGGAGCAGCATTGAAGATCTGCAAGGGATGACCGCTGAGGAACTGCCCCATATTGCCGGCACCGCCCTGGAAGCAGATGGAAGCCGGACCGTACTCGTCGATAGCCGCCGTCATCTTGTCTGCGATGGTCTGGATAGCCTCGTCCCAGGAGATTTTCTCCCATTGGCCGGCGCCGCGCTCTCCCACCCGCCTCATCGGATGCAGCAAGCGATGGGCGCCGTAGACGCGAAGGGGATTCGCAAGTCCCTTGACACAGCCTTGCTCCACGCCCTCGCAGTCGTTGCCGAACGTATAGGGAGTGGTGCTGACCAGCTTGCCCTCCCGTACCAGGCCCTTCAGGTAGCAATCGCCGCCGCAGTTGCCACGGCAGGTGCTGATAAAGTACTTCTCCTCCACCGGCGCCGCCACGGGCTTGGGGGCCTCCGGGGATTCGGGCGACGCGTCGGCCTCCACCTGCTCGTCGGCGTCGCCGCTCTTCGGCTCCTGGGCGCATCCGACCAGCGCGAGCGCGGTCATGGCGCCCACCGCCGAAGTGCTCGCCACGAACTTGCGGCGCGTCAGCGTTATCTCTGATTGAGCCACTTCCCTCTCCTTCCTTCGGAACGGAGAAGCCCGAAGGCCTGGCCAAGGCCGTCGGATTCCTCCAGCTAGAGGCCGGCGGGTCGCGCTGCCCTTGCGGACGGCAACCGCCTTCCCCCCTCTCGAATAATCCAGCTGGCTGTGTCCGCATCATAACATGAGCAATCCTAGGATTAAAGCACTAATCCTAGGATTGTTTATCTAGTTTGAGGATAGTTAATTCGAAGGCGAAAGCACCTGCGCCTCGCCCTACCGCGCCCCCCGCGAGCCCAGGGCCGTTCGCAGCTCTTCGGGGACCACGTCGCCGAAGCCCTCGCTGAAGGAGCTGGGCACCACCACGGTGCCGCCGGTCTCGCGCACGCTCTCGTAGAGCAGGTGCATCTGGCGAAGCCGCAGCGCCGCGTCCCCTCCGCCGTAG
>DBFAWQ010000017.1:0-9067 GCA_048242115.1 Eggerthellaceae bacterium | reverse complement strand
GATGAGGATGAAGAAGAACAGCGTGGCCAGAAACGGGATGTGCTTCTGGTAGCCGTGGCCGATGGCCGACTCCCCCATGTCCTTGCGGACGAACTCGTAGCCGTACTCCACCATGTTCACGAACTTGTTGGTGGGGACCAGCGTGAGCTTCTTGCCCGCCACGATGACCACGGCCAACGTGATGAGGAAGCAGATGATCATCCAGAACATGTACTGGGTGAGCCCGAACGACCCCGAACCGATAACGTACGCCGGATCGAACGAGTGCTGAAGGTGGGGCACCTCAGCGGCTAGGACCTCGAGTGGATTCACGTCTCCTACCCTTCTGCTCAACTATCGGAAATGCCTGTACAACCCAAACGCGATGCCGGCTGCGCACAAGGCCACGGCCTCGGCCAGCACGAACGGCAGAACGCTCGGCCGATCCACGAGCACGCAGGCGATGGCCGTGGCGAAGAGGAGGATGAACGAGGCCAGCACTCCCAAAAGCAGGGCACCGGCGTGCCCTAGATTGCTGGTGTCGGTCACCTTTCTCGTCTGACGCAACGCCAGCACCAGGGGAGCGAACCCCAGGATGCCGCTTGCCGCGCCCAAAACGATCGGAAGAACCATAGCCTGCCTTCTGCGGTCGGTCGCGCCGTAAGGCGCAGTCTGCCAAACTCTACGAATGATACCCAATCTTCGCCAGCAGGTTACGCGAAGATGACGAAATCGCGCAAATCGGGGGCGAGCGGGTAAGCGCCACGAGGAACCGGGGCTTACCCGCCGAAAGCTGCGCAAAACCTCCACAGCGGACAGGGCGGATTCTAACCCTGGTACTCCCGAAGGGACACCCCCGCCTCGCGCAGCATCTCGCAGGCAAGCTCGTCAGGATAGGGGTTCTGGAAGACGACCTCGGTGATGCCGGCGTTGATGAGCATCTTCGCGCACACCACGCAGGGCTGCGTGTTCACGTAGATGGACGATCCCGAGATGTCGATGCCGTACTTGGCGGCCTGGATGATGGCGTTCTGCTCGGCGTGCAGCCCCCGGCATATCTCGTGGCGCTGGCCGCTGGGCACGCCCAGCTGCTCGCGCAGGCAGCCCACCTCCGAGCAGTGGCGGATGCCGGAGGGCACGCCGTTGTAGCCGGTGGCCAGGATGCGGCGGTCCTTCACGATGACCGCCCCCACGGCTCGCCTCAGGCAGGTGGTCCTGGTGGCAACCTGGTTCGCCAGGGTCATGAAGTCCTCGTCCCCGCTAGGGCGCTCGTCTGTCCGTTCTGCGGATGCCACGGGTGCCTCCTCCTTCCGAAACCCGCGCCGCCGGCCTTGCGGGACGGCGGCGCGGAAGAATCCTACTTCGTGCCGAAGATGCGGTCGCCGGCGTCCCCCAGCCCGGGGACGATGTAGGCGGCGTCGTTGAGGCCCTCGTCGATGGCGCAGGTGAAGATGCGCACGTCGGGGTCGGCCGCCAGCACCGCCTCTATGCCCTCGGGGGCGGCCACCAGCACCATGAGCTTGATGTTCTTGACGCCCAGGCCCCTCAGGTACTGGATGGCCGCGCTGGCCGAGCCGCCCGTGGCCAGCATCGGGTCCACCACGATGACGTCGCGCTGGGCGATGGAATCGGGCATCTTGGCGTAGTACTCGTGGGGCTCGTGGGTCACGGGGTCGCGGTACATGCCCAGATGCCCAACGAAGGTTGAGGGCACGAGCTCCTGCAGCCCTTCCACCATCCCCAGCCCCGCGCGCAGGATGGGCACGATCACCATCTTCTTGCCCGCCACCTGCTTGCAGATGGTCCGGCAGATGGGCGTTTCCACATCCACCTCCTCCAGGGCAAGGTCGCGGGTGGCCTCGTAGCCCTCGAACATGGCGAGCTCCCGCACCAGGGCGCGGAAGTCCTTGGACGAGGTGTCCTTGTCGCGAAGCTTCGAGAGCTTGTGCTGCACCATGGGATGGTCCACAACGGTGACGCGCTCGTATTCTGACACGGTCTGCTCCTTATCGCTCGATGGTTCCCTTCGGCGGGTTTTCCGAGATGGGCCCGCGGTTACTCGTAGGACAGGCCCGGGTACAGAGGGTGGGCCGCCAGCAGATCCGCCACGGTGGCGGCCAGCTGCGAGAGCACCTGCGCGTCGTCGTGGCTGAACAGCGCCTTCGCGATGCACTCTCCCACGCAGCGGAAATCCTGGGCCGTGAAGCCGCGCGTGGTGGCCGCGGCGCTTCCCACGCGGATGCCGCTGGTCACGAAGGGGCTACGCTGTTCGTTCGGGATGGTGTTCTTGTTCACCGTGATGCCGATGCCCTCCAGGAGCTTCTCGGCGTCCTTGCCGGTGACGCCGGTGGCGGTGAGGTCCACCAGGCACAGGTGGTTGTCCGTTCCGCTCGACACCAGGCGCAAGCCCCCGTCGGTCATGCCCTCGCCCAAAGCTGCGGCGTTGGCCACCACGTCGGCGATGTAGTCCTTGAACGAGGGCTGCAGGGCCTCGCCGAAGGCCACGGCCTTGCCGGCGATGACGTGCATGAGCGGGCCTCCCTGGCTTCCCGGGAACACCGCCTTGTCCACCTTCTTGGCGATCTCCTCGCTGTTGGTGAGGATGAAGCCGCCGCGGGGGCCGCGCAGGGTCTTGTGGCTGGTGGAGGTCACGATGTCGGCGAAGGGAACGGGGCTTGGGTGGGCGCCGGCCGCCACCAGTCCCGCGATGTGGGCCATGTCCACCATGAGGTAGGCCCCCACCTCGTGGGCGATTTCGGCCATGCGCGCGAAGTCGATCGTGCGCGGGTAGGCGCTGGCGCCGGCCACGATGAGCGCCGGGCGGCAGGCCTTGGCCTGGGCCTCAAGAGCGTCGTAGTCGATGGTCTCCGTCTCGCTGGAAACCCCGTAGCTCTCGATGCGGTACAGCCGCCCCGAGAAGTTCACCGGCGAGCCGTGGGTCAGGTGTCCGCCGTTGTCCAGGCTCATGCCCAGCACCGTGTCGCCCGGGTTGATGAGCGCGGCGTAGGCGGCGTAGTTGGCGTTGGCGCCGCTGTGGGGCTGCACGTTGGCGAAGGCGCTGCCGAAGAGCTCGCACGCGCGGGCGCGGGCCGCCTCCTCCACGATGTCCACCTTCTCGCAGCCGCCGTAGTAGCGCTTGCCGGGGTAGCCCTCGGCGTACTTGTTGGTGAGCACGCTGCCCACCGCC
This sequence comes from Eggerthellaceae bacterium, assembly GCA_048242115.1. Taxonomy (GTDB): domain Bacteria; phylum Actinomycetota; class Coriobacteriia; order Coriobacteriales; family Eggerthellaceae; genus Xiamenia. Next base: position 5,901 of record DBFAWQ010000017.1, on the reverse strand, counting down.
TCCATGACCGCGCGGGAAGTGAAGTTCTCCGACGCGATGAGCTCGACGGAATCGCGCTGGCGGTCAAGCTCGAGCTGCAGGGCCTCGGCGATGAGGGGGTCCTGGGTCAGAAGCTGGCTGTCTTGCATGTGCTGGCTGCTCCTTTCGATGGCTGCGTGCCTACTGAAGTTCCATGATCTTGCGGACGCGGTCGCTGTGGCGGCCGCCCTCGAAGCCGGCGCCCAGGAACGCATCCAGGATGCGCTCGTTCTCCTCCAGGCTCACGAAACGACCCGATAGCGTGATGACGTTGGCGTTGTTGTGCTCGCGGCACAGGCGCGCGAAGTCCTCGCGCACGATGTTGGCCGCGCGCACGCCGTCCACCTTGTTGGCGGCGATGGCCATGCCGATGCCGGTGCCGCAGACGAGCACCCCGCGCTCGGCGGCCCCAAGGGCCACGTCGCGGCCCACCAGCTCGGCGAAGTCCGGGTAGTCCACCCGTCCGTCGTCGGCCGGTCCCCGGTCGCACACCACGTGCCCGAGTTCCTCCAGATAGGCGGCCAGTTGCTGCTTCTGCTCGAAGCCGGCATGGTCGCTTGCGATGCTGATCACCATGAGCGCCCCTTCTCCGTCGTCATCGTGCGGCGCACGGCTTCCTCCCAGCCCAGGACCAGCCTTGCGTGCCGCTCGTCTTCCAGCATGGGATTATACACATCGTCGTCGCGGCGAAGGCGGCGAAGCTCGTCCTTGTCCTTCCAAAAGCCGATTGCGAGCCCTGCAAGGAACGCCGCCCCCAGGGCCGTGGACTCGGTGCAGGCCGGGCGGCGCAGGGTGCAGCGCAGCATGTCGCACTGGAACTGCATGAGGAAGTCGTTGGCCGAGGCTCCCCCGTCCACGTTGAGCACGGCCAGCCCCACCCCGGCGTCGGCCTCCATGGCCGCAACCAAATCTCGCACCTGGTAGGCCAGCGATTCCACGGCCGCCCGCACGATGTGGGCCTTGGTGGTGCCGCGCGTGAGCCCCGTGATGGTCCCCCGCGCCTGGGCGTCCCAGTAGGGAGCCCCCAGCCCCGTGAAGGCGGGCACAACGTAGACGCCGCCGGTGTCCGGCACGCTGCGGGCGATGGCGCAGGTGTCGGCCACGTCCTCCACGAGCCCCAGCTCGTCGCGCAGCCACTGCAGGAGCGCGCCGGCCATGAACACGCTGCCCTCCAGCGCGTACTCCGGCCCCGGAGCGCCCGGGGCGCTGGCGGCCACCGTGGCCACCAGCCCGTGGGACGAGGCGCAGGGGGCGTCTCCCGTGTGCATGAGCAGAAAGCAGCCGGTGCCGTAGGTGTTCTTCGCCTGGCCGCGCGCAAAGCAGCACTGGCCGAACAGGGCCGCCTGCTGGTCGCCCGCCATGCCGCAGATGGGAATGCCGGGCACCACACCCGCAGCGGACGTGACGCCGAAAAACCCCGACGAAGGTCTGACCTCGGGAAGCATGGACTCGGGAACGCCGAAGAGTTCCAGCAGCCACGGGTCCCAGGCCATGGTGTGGATGTTGAAGAGCATGGTGCGGCTGGCGTTGGTGACGTCGGTGGCGTGGACGGCGCCGCCGGTGAGCGCCCACAGAAGCCAGCTGTCCACGGTTCCGAAGGCGAGGTTTCCCGCCTCGGCCTGCTCGCGGGCGCCGGGCACGTTGTCCAGGATCCAGCGCACCTTGCTGGCAGAGAAGTAGGCGTCGGGCACGAGCCCCGTGCGCTCCGTCACCTGGGCGGCCACCTCGGGGTTGCCGCACAGCCGCTCTACCAGGTCCGCCGTGCGACGGCACTGCCACACGATGGCGTTGCAGATAGGCTCGCCGGTGTCCCGGCGCCACACCACCGTGGTCTCCCGCTGGTTCGTGATGCCGATGCAGGCGATGTCGGCCTGGGTAAGCCCGTTTGACACCACCAGCTCGGTAAGGGCCCCCAGCTGGGAGGACAGGATGTCGCGCGGGTCGTGCTCAACCCAACCGGGGCGCGGGTAGCGCTGGGGAAAGGGGTTCTGCACGCAGGAGGCCACGCGTCCCTGGCGGTCCACCAGCATGGCGCGGGAGGAGGTGGTGCCCTGGTCCAGGGCGATCACGTAGCGGCTCACAGATGCTCCTCGATCCAGCACACCACGTCGCGGTACACCTGCATGCGCCCCGGCTCGTTCAGGATCTCGTGGCGCATGCCGTCGTAGACGATGCAGGTCACGTCCTTGATGCCGGCCTCCTCGAACAGCCGGGCGGCCTTGCGCACCGCGCGCCCCCGCTCGCCCACCGGGTCCTCGGCGCCGGCCACGAACAGCACCGGCAGGTCCTTGGGGATGCGCCGGATGCTCTTCGGCGACGAGGTTTCTGCGGTCAGGTCGGTGAGGGCGGCGTAGGCCCCGGCGCTAAACGGCGCGCCGGCCAGCGGGTCGTCCCGGAAGGCCCGCACCACGGCGGGGTCGGTTGACAGCCAGTCCAGCGGGGTCTGCGCGTTCGGGATGGCCCGGCCGAAACCGCCTATGACGACGGATTCCAGAAGCGGGCTGCGGAAGTCCTGGCCGCGCACGGCCCCCATAGCGCGGGCCAGGAGATTGCCCATGCGCGACACCGCCACGGGCATGTTGCCGGTGCCGCAGATGACGGCCGCCCGCACCCCCTGCCCGTAACGGGCCAGGAACGCCCGCGTGATGAAGCTTCCCATGGAGTGGCCGAACACGACGTAGGGCGTGTCCTCGCCTACCTTGGCCAGAGCCAGCGTGCGCAGGGCCTGCACGTCGGCGACCAGGTGCTCCTTGGCGTCGGCCCCCATATGCCCCAAATCGGCAGACGTTACGGCCGAGCCGCCGTGGCCGATATGGTCCTCGGCGCAGACGGCGAAGCCCTGGCCTACCAAAAAACGCGCGAAGCCGTCGTAGCGCCCGATATGCTCCTGCATCCCGTGGACGATCTGCACGAGCGCCCGCGGCTTCTGCGCAGCATGGGCGCCCTCCTCGGCCGTAGGTCCAGCCGTCCACAGGCAGGCGTGGATGGTGGTGGAGCCGTCGGCGGACGGAAACGACAGGGGCTCGACGATAACGGATGTGGCCATGGAAGTCTTCCTCCCGAGGGATGCGGAACTGCGCGCCCCATTATAGCCGCCGCCCCGCATCTCTCGGCAGCCCGTCGGGGGACGTTCACTTTCGGCACATCGATGCATCCCCGACCGCACACAACTCGCCAACTTGCAACGATTTCCTGCCAAGTTGTCGAGTTATGCGCGGTTCGCGACCTCCCGGGCCGCGGCCGTCAGATGCGCGCGGAACCTTGGCGCAGGACGCGGGGCTCGGGGCCCGTGCACAGAACCACCGTGGAGGACACGCCGCTCGGACGGTCGCTGCCGTCCCCTACCACCGGCACTCGGGACGCCAGAGCCGTGTCCACGTCGCCGGAACGGGCCGCGGGGTCGCAGCCGGACAGGTTCGCCGAGGTGGTGGCCACAGGACAGCCGACCGCGTCGATGAGCCCCAGGGCGACGGCGCTGTCGGGCATCCGAAGCCCGATGGTCCCCTCGTCGCTTTGGAAAGCCGCCGGCACCGCGTCCGAGGCGCGCACCACCAGGGTGAGGGGTCCCGGCCAGAACCGTTCGGCCAGCTCCAGCGCGTAGGCAGGCACGTCGCGCCCGTACACCTGCAGGTCGCCCGCCTTCCCCACCAGCCACGCCACCGGCTTTCCCCGGTCGCGCCCCTTCAGCCGGTACAGCACCTCCAGCGGATCGCCCGGAGAAGCGCCGGCTTTCCCAACGTCCCCATCTAGCGCGGACGAATCCCGAGCGCAAGTCTCAGCGAATTCGCCGGGGCAGCCGAGCGCGTTGGTCACGGCATCCCCTCCGCCCGCTGCTGCGTCGGAAGCCGCATCGGCCGGCGCAACGGCCACGCCCAGCCCGAACACGGTGTCGGTGGGAAACGCCGCCGCCCCGCCGCCCCGAAGCGCCCGCACCGCCTCCCGAAACCCCGCAACCTCCACAGCCGCCGCCTTTCCTCCGTTTTCATGGCAGCCCCACTATACCATTGCCAAGCCGGTGCCCGCGCCCGAAGACGCGCACGGCAAGAGACCCATCCTCGCGCATCAAATCAACTGCCGGCCGTCCTTGCCAGGCAACTCCCTTGCCTCAAACCGGCGGAAGCCATGCGGCCTTGCCTTCACCTATCGCAACCGTTATACTGCAAAATTACATCATAACGGGACAGTTAGGAGTCAATGAAACTGTACGAGGCAGATAGGGCACTGGGGTCGTCCGCATGCGGGAAGCGCGCCTTCCGCACAGCCGACCTGGCCCTGGTGTTCGCCGAGGACGGCACCAAGCTGCGCAGCACGATCGCGCGCCTGGTAAAAGCGGGTGCACTGCAGCATGTCGCCCGAGACCTCTACTGGTACGCTCGCGCAGATTCCCCCGCCGTTCCGGCCATCGAAGAGCTTGCGGTGGCGCTGCGCCCCGGCGAGATGAATTTCATCGGCATGGAGAGCGCCGCGTCGCTGTGGAATGTGATCTCGCAGATTCCCGTCGACAGGCTAACCGTTGTCACCACGGGCAAGGAAGGTGAGTTCGAAACACCGTTCGGCACCATAGAGTTCGTCCACACGTCCAGGGATCGGACGTACCTGCTCGACCACACCATCGATTATCCGAACCACGCTCTTCGCCTGGCAACGAAAGAGCACACCGTACGCGGGCTTGTTCGCTCGGGAAGGTCGTTGGACCTAGTAGATTGGGAGGAGGTGAACGCCGATGAGTGATTTCCAGGAATTCTCGAAAAAAGTGGCCGTGCGCAACAACGTGGAGGCGCTGCTGCCCGTCGTAGAGAAGGAGCTCATCCACTACGACATCCTCCAGGCGCTCGCGCAGTCGGGTTGGCTGGGCAAGCTCAACTTCCAGGGCGGCACCTGCCTGCGCCTTTGCTACGGAGGCGTGCGCTACAGCGAGGACTTGGACTTCAACACACGGCTCGACCTCGCAAAAGCCGATTTGGACGGCTTCAGGGACGTCGTAGGTCGCAACCTTGCGAAAAGGTTCGACGTCGACGTGCGCGTCAAAGAGCCGAAGATGATCAAGCAGTTCGAAGGAGGGGGCGCTCTGAAGCGCTGGCAGGTGGTGGTCGATACGGCGCCGGAACGCCCCGACCTCCCCTCCCAGAAAATCAAGGTAGAGATTGCCCAGGTGCCCTCTTATACGAGGGAAAACAGGATCGCAGTCGAGAACTACCCCGAGATCCAAGGGATGTACGGCAGCCTACTGGTAGGATGCGAATCGCTCGACGAAATACTTGCGGACAAACTCGTCTCGTTCTCCCTCCAGAAGACGCCACCGCGCTATCGCGACCTGTGGGATATCCCTTGGATTATGCAGCACCACAACGCCAACATGTCGACGGTAGCCGAGCTGGCCGCCCTGAAGGTAACCGACTATGCACCCGGGCGGCAGCCGGTCGAGCTGCTGAAAGAGGGTGCGGCACGGGCGAAAGCGCACGCCGTTTCGGAGGCCTACGCCGCCCAGATGCGGAGGTTCCTTCCGGCCTCGGTTCTGCACGAGACAATCGACCGACCCGCTTACCGAGATGCTCTGGGGAATCTCATCGGCGATAGCTATCGGGAAGTGATAGGGCTACTTTCCAGCAACGCTCGGACGGGACTTGCAGCCGAAAAGTAGCGGACTCCCTGGCGCTTGCGGGGATATTGGAGTATAGTCTCTCGGATAAGGTAACGGTTTGCGAACGGAACGGCTACGCCTTGGCTGCGGAAGCCGGCTTGGCGTCGAGAGGCGCGGATGTTCGGAATCGGGATAGGGCTTCCTGGCGCTTGGGCCGGGGGCGCAAGGGTAAGGAGTTGACCATGATACGGAAAGGCGAGCCGTCGAAGCTGCTGCGCGCCGGGTGCGCGGCGCTTCTGGTC
>DBFAWQ010000016.1:0-5989 GCA_048242115.1 Eggerthellaceae bacterium | reverse complement strand
GGTTGCAACCCTTCGCTGCTGCGGAATCGCTCAGGCCCCTCCCGCCGTGCCGCCTCGCCTTCGGCTGGCGGGTGGGGGATTCTGTCGTCGAGGCGTGCGGCTCTGTGCTGCTGCGGAATCGCTCAGGCCCTTTCCCCTGGGGCGCCTCGCCTTCGGCTGGCGGGTTATCGGCAGAAGAGCTGCAGGATCAGCTGGGCGCGGGTGCCCATGGGCAGGGTGTTGGATTCCACGAAGCCCGCAACGTCGGTTTCTCGGAGCAAAAAGGGTTCTATGAGCTCGCCGTGCTCGGGGCGGGCATCCTGGGCTTTCTGCACGCGGGCGAACACCACGGCCACCGCCTCGTCGGTAAGGCCCGTGGACGAGAAGCCGGGCTGGGGAAGCTGGCGCACCGCCGGGCGGTCGTCGCGAACGAGGGCGTAGCCGGTTTCCTCGCGCAGCTCCCGGTCGATGGCCTCCTCCAAGTCTTCCCCGTTCTCCACCAAGCCTGCGGGAAACGAGATGCACCAGCTGTTCAGCGGGTAGCGGAACTCGCGGATCAGGAGCAGCTCGCCTTTGTCGGTCCGGGGTACGATGCAGACGGCGTCGGGGGGAGTGGGGATGCCGCTTGCGCGCTCTTCCATGCGGCGGCGGAAATCCGCAAGGCTGCGGCGGGAGGCCGCCTCGTAGGTGTAGTCGGATCCGTCGGAAAGCCGGAACGTGAGCAGGTACTTGTTGATCCATCCGTCGGAAACCTGCTCGACGGCCGTCAGCTTCGGCGCGGGCGGAAGGGTTGTGCTGTCCATGGCTCCTCCTGGGATTTCGATTGGTTTCGGGTTAGTATAGTCCATGGGCGCAGGTTGGCAGGCGACGTTGCGCGGTGGCCGGTTGCGATTCGGCTCGGCCGACCCCGGCGGGTCCGCGGCGCATCGATGCGGCGAATCTGCGCGTTTGCTCTCGACGAAAGGCGGTTGCGATGGCGACGCTCATCGGGCTCATATCGGATACGCACGGGCATCTGTCGGACGAGGCCTACGCCGCCATGGCCGACGTGGACGCCATTATCCACGCCGGGGACATCGGAGGGCCCGAGGTGCTGCGCATGCTGGAGACGCTGGCCCCGGTGACGGCGGTGCTGGGCAACAACGACTTCGACGAGTACGGCCCGGCGGTGGGGCGCTTCGCGCACCCGGTCATCGACGGCGTCCGCTTCCTGGTGGCCCACAAGCCCGCGGATGTGCTCATCGGGTTCAACGGCTGCGCGGGGCTTGCCGCGGGCGATCCCATTCCGCAGGTGCGCATGCACGGGCACACCCACGTGCCGAAGCTCGTGTGCGACCGTGAGGCGCGGCCGGCGGATATGCTCGTCAACCCCGGCGCGGTGTTCCGGCCCCGCAGCGACCTAGGGCGCACCGTGGGCAAGATGCTGGTGGAGAACGGGCGGATCCTGGGCGCCCGCATCGAGACGCTCGGAGGCTCGCCGCTTCTCAGCGTGGGCGAGCCGTTCTGAGTTTCCGTAATGTTGCCGCGCGGGGGAAGGGGATTCGCGTCGGGGTGCGTATAATGGTGTCGAACCTGCGATTGCACGCTCGGCGACGTCCCCGGTTTTTCGGGGGCTCCGGGCTTTTCTGAAAGGATGCATCATGTACGGACTTCGGACCGAGAGCGAGTTCGACGCCGCTCATTTCCTGACCGACTACCACGGGAAGTGCGAGAACCTGCACGGGCACCGCTGGCGCGTGGTGGCCTACCTTGAGGTGGGGGCCCTGGAGACGTGCGGAACGCAGAAGGACATGGTGGTGGACTTCGGCGTGTTCAAGTCGGCGCTGCGGCAGGTGACCGAGGCGCTGGACCACAAGTTCATCGTGGAGGAGGGCTCCCTTTCCCCCGACACGTTGTCCTGCTTGGAACGGGAGGGGTTCACCCTGTTCACCGTGCCGTTCCGCACCACGGCGGAGAACCTGGCGCGCTATTTCTTCGGCTGTCTGGCCGAGCAGGGGCTGCCGGTTTCCCAGGTGGAGGTCTACGAGACCCCCACGAACTGCGCCATCTACCGCAAGGAGGCGTAAGGCCGTGACGGGGGAGATGCGTGCGGGCGGCGAACTTGCGGGCGGTGCGGGCGTACCCGCTGCCGGGACGCAACCGAACGGAGCCGTTTCCAAGGAGTGGCCGAGCTTCCCGGTGGTGGAGCGGTTCGCGAGCATAAACGGCGAGGGGCTGGCCGCGGGAAGGCCTGCGGCGTTCATCCGCTTAGCCGGCTGCAACCTGGACTGCTCCTACTGCGACACGCGCTGGGCGAACGAGCCCGATGCGCCGGCGCAGATACTGAGCTGGTGGGACCTGGTCGAATGGGTGCGCGGGACGGGGCTGTCCTGCGTGACGCTGACCGGCGGCGAGCCGCTGCTGCAACCGGAGCTGCACAAGCTGGTGGGCGCGCTTCTGTGCGTTTCCGTCCCGAAGCCCCTGCGCGTGGAGGTTGAGACGAACGGCTCGGTTCCCACCTACCGTTTGCGCGGGGCGCGCATGGATGCCGCCGACCAGGGGCTTCCCGGACGGCTGGCGCTCACCATCGACTGCAAGACCCCCTCGTCGGGCAACCCCATGACAGATGAGATGATGCAGCAGAACTTCTTCCGCCTGGATCAGGACGATGCAGTGAAGTTCGTCGTCGGCTCGCGGGAGGATTTGGAGTTCATGGAGCGCGTGGCGCGGAAGTGGGACCTCTTCGACCGGTGCGCCGTGCTGGCGAGTCCCGTGTGGGGACGCATCGAGCCGGCGCAGATAGCCGATTTTCTGGTTGAGCGCAAGCTCGATCGGGCCCGCCTGCAGCTGCAGCTGCACAAGATCGTCTGGCCCGGCGTGGAGAAGGGCGTGTAGGGAGAGAGCGAGCGGAAGGGAGCCTGCGATGGCCGATTGCGGTAGGGAAAACGAGAAGGCGCTGGTGCTGTGCTCGGGGGGCGCCGACTCCACGACGCTGCTGGCCCGGGCGGTGGCCAGCCACGGGGCGGGGGGCGTGTTCGCCTTGGCCATAAGTTACGGGCAGAAGCATTCCCGCGAGCTGGAATCGGCCCGGGCGGTGGCCGATTACTACGGCGTGCCGCTTCGGCTGCTGGACGTGGCGGCCATCTTCGCCGACAGCTCCTGCTCGCTGCTGGCCCATTCCGATGCGGCGGTGCCCGAGGGCACCTACGCCGAGCAGCAGGGCGACGGCGGGGAGGGCCCTGTCAGCACCTACGTGCCCTTCCGCAACGGGCTGTTCTTGTCCTGCGCCGCCTCGATGGCGCTGTCGCTGGGGTGCTCGGTGCTGTACTACGGCGCCCATCACGACGACGTGGCGGGAAACGCCTACCCGGACTGCTCCCGGGAGTTCGTGGAGGCCATGGACCGGGCCGTGCGCCTGGGTACCGCCGACGAGCTTCGGGTGGAGGCGCCCTTCGTCGACTGGTCGAAGGCCGACATCGTGGCGCTGGGGCTGAAGCTGGGCGTTCCCTACGAACTTACCTGGTCCTGCTACGAGGGCGGGGAGGTTCCCTGCGGTAAGTGCGCCACCTGCCTGGACCGCGCCGCCGCCTTCGCCGCCAACAACGCAGCCGACCCGCTTTTGGGCTAACGTTCCCGCTCCGCCGTATCTTTCAGGACCCCTGCATGCATCCGGGCCTTGCGGCGGCTCCCCCCGTCTTCCGTTCCCGCCAAGAGAAAGGTTCTATGATGACCTGCGATAACGACCATTCGGGCCGTACGGCCCAGGAGGCGGCCGACCTCACGCTTTTGGGCGCCCGGGGCACGCGCTACCCGTCCGACTACGACTCCGGGGTGCTGGAGACCTTCGTCAACAAGCATCCGGGCAACGATTACTTCGTGAAGTTCAACTGCCCCGAGTTCACGAGCCTCTGCCCCATCACGGGCCAGCCGGACTTCGCCACCATCTACATATCCTACGTGCCCGGCGAGCGCATGGTGGAGAGCAAGTCGCTGAAGCTGTACCTGTTCAGCTTCCGCAACCATGGCGACTTCCACGAGGACTGCGTGAACACGATCATGAAGGACCTGATTGCGCTCATGGATCCGAAGTACATCGAGGTCTGGGGCAAGTTCACCCCGCGCGGCGGCATCTCCATCGACCCCTACTGCAACTACGGGCGCCCGGGAACCAAATGGGAGGAGGTGGCTTGGGAGCGCCTGAGCCACCACGATATGTACCCGGAGAAGGTGGACAACCGCTAGATCCGCATGAAGCGGCCCGGAGCCTCGGCTTGCGCTGGGACTCCGGGCCGAAGGGGACGATGGATCAGCCCCGGCGTTTCCCTTGCGGCGAGACGCTATTCCCAGTCGTCCAGACCGGCGGCGTCGACAGCGGCGATGTAGGCGAAGACCATGCCTGGTCCGATCGAGCCACCGCTGCTCGGGTAGACGATGCCGCCGATCGACGCAGCCGTGCTCGATGCGTACAGGCGCGGGACGATATCGCCCATGGCGGCGAGAACCTGCGCTTTCTCGTTCACCGCTATGCCGCCGACGGTCGTCTGATGGAACTGGCAGCATTTAACCGCGTAGTAAGGACCGTCCCCGAGGGCGACGATGTCGGTGCGACCGTACTCTGTGTCGATGCCGTCTTTCTTGGCGTCGGCTTGCCAGCGGCTCATGGTGTTGACGAAGTTGAACGCGTCGATTCCCGAGTTTGCGGCCAGCTCCTCGAAGGTTTCGCCTTTGGTGAGCCATCCTGGCGTCGGCGATATCTTGTCGTAGCCGGCTTCGACAGCCGTCGCTTCGTCGATGATGGCGAACGAATAGGGGGTGTAACGGTATTCGAAATCCGTCTCCTCCCGGGCGTCCATGCCGGCCCAGGCCCACATCGTGGTGTAGTTGCCCGGCTCCTTGTAGAACCGCTGGCCCATTCGGCTCACGATGGGCGCCTTCTTCGCGATGGTGAACGTGAAGTCCTTCACACCGTTCGTAACGGTCTCTGCGAAATCGGCACGCTGCGCGTAAATGGGCAGCGTCTCTCCCGCTTCGATGGCGTCGATGCCGTAGATTTCGGGCATGATTCCCCATGCACGGTTCGTCTGGCTGATCTTGGCGCCAGCGCCGAGGGCCATGAGAAGGCCGTCCCCCGTGCAGGTTTCGATGGCCCACGTGTAGGTGTTCTGGTAGGGAAGGAGCTGCTTGCAGAGTTCGGGGTTGTGGTCGTAGGGTCCCGTGCCGATGATGACCCCCTTGCGCGCCTTGATGGAGAGCTCCTTGCCCTTGGATTCGGCGATGACGCCGAGCACCTCCTGCCTTCCGTCGGCGAGCGTGCGGGTTACGAGGCGCGTGGCGGGCGTGGATGAGAGAATCTCCCCTCCGGCTGCGGTTATGGCGTCGATTTGGGGCTGCTGGAAGCCGCTGCCCGTGGTTTTTGCAGGGTCGTCCTCCCGGGGCACTCCCAGGACGCCATGCACGTCGTCGAACCCTGTCTTCGCGGGGACCAGGGCCGACTTGAACAGCTGGAAGTTGACGCCGGCCTCGTCCATGAGAAAATGGGCCATCTCGGCGCCGTGGTCCACGTAGGCCTGAACTTGTTCCGGCGTTGCGAACTCGTGAGGGTTGCAGGCGGTGAGGAATTCCAGTGCCCTGTCGCGCTCGTCGCCTTCCACCAGCCTCGTGCATGGAATCCAGGTCTTGCCTCCGGAGGTGATCGTCGTGCCTCCGATCATTTCGTTCTTTTCCAGCACGATCGTTTCGAGCCCGTTCAGGGCGCTGTAGGTTGCCGCTGGCAGCACGCTTCCGCTTCCGATTACCACGATGTCACATTCGCGGTCCCATGCTTCGGGTATGTTTGCCGATGCGATGGGCTGTGCGCCGGCCGACGTGCCGGTGGCCGTCTTCCCGGAGCTGCATCCGGCGAGCGCGCTCGCCCCCAACGCTCCGATTCCCAGTGCGGCACCCCCAAGGAAGCTGCGCCGGTCGATTGGTTTCGCCATTTCCCTCTCCTTTCTGGTTTCGTCCGCTTCGTCGAACGCGTTGGCCGTTTCTC
>DBFAWQ010000015.1:0-6458 GCA_048242115.1 Eggerthellaceae bacterium | reverse complement strand
CGGCAAGGAGGCCTACCGCCTGTCAGCCCTGCGCAAGGCCCCCTTCTACGGCTGCTGGTTCGGCGGGTCGCTTCTGACCACCATAGACGGCCTGCGGATCGATCGCGACTGCCGGGTGCTGCGCGCCGACGGCTCGGCCATCCCGGGCCTGTACGCCGCCGGCGACGTGTCGGGCAGCTTCTTCAGCGGGAACTACCCCGAGTACATCGTGGGCTGCGCCTCGGGCCGCTCCTCCACCCAGGGCCGCCACGTGGCGCGGCTTTTGGCGGGCGACCTGAAGGCATAGGAGAACCGCCGCCGCGCGCACTTGCGATCCTGTGGTCATCCCGTGGGATGGCCGCGGTCAAACGGGGAAGCGCCGTCACAAGCGGCGCTTCCTTTGCTAGTATGGCACCCTTGCGAAACGGACGGAATCGGGAGCAGCGCGGGGGAGGTGGCGCCATGGCGGAGAAGGCGGGGAAGGGGCCCCTGGGGAAGCACCTGGGCGCTACGGTGCTCGCGCTTGTGGCCGGGTGCGTCGTCGTGGCCGTGCTGGCGGCGGCCGTGGTGGGCATCACCAACGCCGTGGTCGTGGGGTCTGCCTCCGGCAGCATCGTCTCCGCAGATGAGGCGGTCGCCTACGACGCCGACGCCATCGTGGTGCTGGGGGCGTCGGTTTTGCCCGACGGCACGCCCTCGCAGATCCTCAAGGACCGCGTGGAGAACGCCGCGGAGCTGTACGAGGCCGGGGCGGCTCGCAAGATCATCATGAGCGGCGACAACTCCACCCTGGACTACAACGAGGTGCGCTCCATGAAGGAGTACGCCATTGAACTGGGCGTTCCCTCCGAGGACATCTTCTGCGACCACGCGGGCTTCTCCACCTACGAGTCCATGCACCGGGCGAAGAGCGTCTTCGGGGCCGAGCGCATCATCGTCTCCACCCAGGAGTACCACCTGTACCGCGCGCTCTGGTCGGCCCACGCCCTGGGCCTGGAGGCGGTGGGGGTGCCGGCCGACCGCCACAGCTTCGCCCAGCAGCTGCTCTTCGACCTGCGCGAGATCCCCGCCCGCACCAAGGACTTCTTCGTCGCCCTACTGCAGCTGCCGCCCACCTTCGTGGGCGACCCCATAACCCTGAACCAGTCCGGCGACGTGACCGACTAGGGCGCCCCTTCGTCGGCGTCTTTCTCCCTCCCGTGCAAACTCTGTGGGCGCTCGGGTTTTTCGGGATGGTTCCCGCGAGCCGTGATACACTAGTTCGGCTTGTAAGGAAAGGCCTTGCAGGTAAGGAAATGTTGGCCCCCGAGACACGCCCGGGCCCAGGGCAGCCGCCCGAAGCGAAGGCGTGGAAGCATTGTTGGCACTCAACCGCCGGCAAGGGGTCCCCACAGTTTTTTGAAAGGGGTCCGTTTTGACCGAAATCAAGAACACGTCCGTCATCGACTTCGAGGATGTCTCCGACGACCAGATGAACGCGCTGATCGACGGCACGCTCACCGACTTCGACGAGGGCGACCTCGTAGACGGCACCGTCGTCAAGATCGAGCGCGACGAGGTGCTGGTGGACATCGGGTTCAAGAGCGAGGGCGTCATCCCCTCCCGCGAGCTGTCCATCCGCAAGGACGCCGACCCGGCGGACATCGTCGCTTTGGGCGACGCCATCGAGGCGCTGGTCCTGCAGAAGGAGGACAAGGACGGCCGTCTGATCCTGTCCAAGAAGCGCGCCGAGTACGAGCGCGCCTGGAACCGCGTCGAGGAGAAGTTCAAGGCCGGCGAAGTGGTCACCGGCGAGGTCATCGAAGTGGTCAAGGGCGGCCTGATCCTGGACATCGGCCTGCGCGGCTTCCTTCCCGCCTCCCTGGTGGACCTGCGCCGCGTGAAGGATCTAGACATGTACCTGGGCACCGAGATCGAGGCCCGCGTCATCGAGATGGACCGCAACCGCAACAACGTCGTGCTCTCCCGCCGCGTGCTGCTGGAGGAGGGTCGCCGCAACGAGCGCGCCGAGATCCTCTCGAAGCTGTCCAAGGGCATGCGCCTCAAGGGCACCGTCTCCTCCATCGTGGACTTCGGCGCCTTCGTGGATCTGGGCGGCATCGACGGCCTGGTGCACATCTCCGAGCTGTCCTGGAACCATGTCAACCACCCCTCCGAGGTCGTCAAGGTGGGCGACGAGGTGGAGGTCGAGGTGCTCGACGTCGATCTGCAGCGCGAGCGCATCTCGCTGGGTCTGAAGCAGACCACCGAGGATCCCTGGATCAAGCTGGTGGAGAGCTACCCGGTGGGGTCGATCGTGGACGGCAAGGTCACCAAGATCGTGCCCTTCGGCGCCTTCATCGAGCTGGGCCAGTCCATCGAGGGCCTGGTGCACATCTCCGAGATGGCGCAGCGCCACATCGACACCCCGGCCCAGGTTGCCAAGGCCGGCGACATCGTGAAGGTGAAGGTCATGGAGATCAACCCCGAGCGTCGTCGCATCTCGCTGTCCATGAAGGCCGCCGCGGCCGAGCTGGGCTTCGAGATCGAGGTGGACGAGTCCATCCAGCCCGAGGAGAAGCCGGCCAAGAAGCGCGAGAAGAAGGCCGAGGAGAAGCCGGCCGACGCCGAGCCTCCCGAGGCCGTCGTCGAGTCCGTGGAGACCGTCGAGGAGTAAGCGCCCCGATCAATCCGCCAACCAGGGGAGGGTCCGAACGGGCCCTCCCTTTTTTGTTGGCTGGCAGCTAGGCGTCGGCCGGCTTCTGGAGGGCGGTGTACAGAACGGCCGGGATGAATGCCTTGAACACCGACACGATTTCCTTCACGTCCCGAGTTCTGCTCCGATCCAGGCGTTCCTCGGAAAAATGAAGCTCCACACGGATGTAGCCCTCTATGGTGCTGCGCATGGTCTCGTCTACGGGCACGCCGTGCATGGCGAGCGTGCGGGCGATGGCATCGTATCGCTTCTGGGCCCGATACGAGCAGGTTCTCTCGTATTCCGTGGCGCTTCCCCTGACGTTGCGCAGTCCCTCAAGCTCGGAAAGTCCCAGCGCAAAGTAGGACTCGAGCCCTTCGTCCCATGTCAGGGTGCGTCCTATCTCGTCGAGCGTCATGGAGTTCATGAAGTCCGATATCCATCGGGCAATGTCGTACTTCGAGTCGAAATGGCGGTAGAACGTCGGCTTCGAGACGCCGGCCTTGCGGCAGATGGCGGCTACGGTCAGCTCCTCGATGGGCCTGTCGACGGCGTGGAAAATGCGCATCTTCATCTCGTCGCTTCGCGGCAGATAGTAAATCCGGTCCATAGGCGCCTCCTCCGTTCAGGACATTATATCGGGGAGATCTCGTCATGAACAGTTGACGAACCGGCAAGATGGTAACGCTGGCTTTACGGAAGGCGACTGTAGTTCTTCTTGCATGACGAATCCGACGCGTTGCATCTTGAGGCAGGTGGGTGCTCCTTCGTAGAGTGGGGACACGGCAATCGTTCACCGACGACAAGGAGGGAAACATGGAGGAGCGAATGGAGAGCAGGGAGGAACGAAGGGCGTCTCTGTCGCGAAGGGGCTTTCTGGCAGGTGCTGCTGCCAGTGTGGCGGCGGTTGCGAGCGCAGGTGCGTTGGCGGGATGCGGCCAAGGCAAGTCTGCGGACGATACGGCGTCGGCTGGGAGCGGCGGTTCGTCGCCGACGGTCGGCGGAGCGTCGTCCGAGGACAACGTCGCCGACATCCCGCCCGTGGGGGTGCCGGCCAGCTGGGATGAGGAGTACGACGTGGTCGTGGTCGGCTCGGGCGGCGGTCTCTTCGGTGCCGTGCGCGCAGCCGAACTGGGGGCGAAGGTCTGCTGCGTCGAGAAGTCGGCGTCGGTGGGCGGCGCTAGCAAGGAAAGCTCCATCTTCGCCTGCTCCGGTACGAAGGTGCAGCTCGCGGCCGGGTTGCCCGACATCTCGTTGCTCATGATCCAGGGGTCTTTGGGCAAGCAGGTGCCGGGAGCGGGCAACGAGAAGAACATCGTCAACATCGGAATGAACGCCACGCGCACCATGGACTGGGTGTCCGATTTGGGGTTGGAACTGGAGCCGACGACCACGGGCGGCCCGCAGGGCGGCATGACCGGCGTCTCGCCTGCGGGTAAGGAGCTCGACGGCCTGGCCGCCCGCACGAACATCTACGCCTATACCTTCCTGGAGGAACAGCTGGGCAAGTTCGGCGGCACTATGAAGCTGAATACCAAGATGACCGCGCTCGTGAAGGACGGCGACGCCGTTGTCGGCATCCAGGTATCCGACGAGAACAACGAGACGAAGCACCTCAAAGCGTCAAAGGGCGTCATCCTTGCGGCCGGCGGCATGTGCTCGAACCGCGACATGCTGGCCAAGTACATCCCGTCCGCCTACGACAGGGTGAAGTGCTCGTCGGCCGGCACCCAGGATTCCGGCGAGGTCATCCGCATGGGGTTGGGGGCGGGTGCCCAGCAGGGCGGCTTCGACTCCTTCCAGTCCTTCGATGGCGGCCTTGACGGCGTGCCATGGGACTACTACCTGTACAATGGCGACATTCAGCTGGCACGCCAGGCCTGGTGCAGCATCGACATGCGGGGTAATTTCGTACCGTACTATACTTCCGTCGCCCAGTACGGCAACCAAGCGCAGTTGTACCAGTCGCTCCCTGGCGCCCAGAAGTACTGCCTTTTCGACTCCGACTACGAACGTTACGCGGAAACGTTCGACCAAGAGTGCTGCCGCCATCTCATCGTGCCGACGATGCCAGATATCGACCGCATCCCCGAAGCGCTTATCGAGCACGACTGGAAGCTCGGTGCCCAGCGCGGTATCGACGAAGGGCGCATCGTGAAGGCCGACACCCTGGCGGAGCTGGCGTCGAAGCTGGGCCTTGATGCGGGCATCGTGGAAGATGCGGTATCCCGCTGGAACGAGGAGGTCGCCCAGAAGCCGGAGAGCTTCAACGGGGTGCCGGGGGCGTGGCTGACCCCCGTGGAGAAGGCGCCGTTCTACGGGGTGGCCGTGGGCGGAATCATGTTCTCCACCCACGTGGGGCTGCTCACGAACGAGAACATGCAGGTCTACGCAACGGACGGCTCGCTCATGGAGGGCCTCTACGCTGCCGGCTGCACGGTCGGGGGCAACTGCGGCCCCGATGAGAGCTACGGTCTGGCGAAGGAACCCAACGGGGGCGTCTGCTATGCGGCGACGACCGCGTTCATGGCCGCCGAGCAGATCATGGGTGCGCTGCCCGCCTTCGTCATGCCCGAATTCCCGGCGGCCCAGTAGGGTTGTCGGGCCGAGAACCGAGGAGGGACGAGACGTATGAGCGACGTGTCCAGAAACGAACCCTCGCATAAGGGAAAGCGCAGGAAATGGCCTATCGTCGTAGGCGTGCTGGCGGTGGTGCTCGTTGCGGCGGGTGCGGGCTTCATGGTCTGGCACGAGCAGCCGGGCTTCTGCAACGCCATCTGCCACGACCCCATGGATCCCTATGTGGAGGGCTACTATTCGGGCGATGACGGCCTGCTGGTGACCGTGCATGCGCAGGAGGGCTACGAGTGCCTGGACTGCCATGAGCCGACGCTGTCCGAGCAGGTTGCCGAGGCGATGGCTTGGGCGACGGGCGACTTCTACACCCCGCTCGCCAAGCACGACCTGGGCACCGAGCAGCTGTGCCTGAACGACGCCTGCCATGTGCGGGAGGACATCGTGGCGGCCACCGAGGACTGGGGCGGCACCGACTTCAACCCCCATGCGAGCCATGTGGGCAAGGATGTGCAGTGCGGCGACTGCCACAGCGTCCATCGCGAGTCGGAGCTGTACTGCAACCAATGCCACAACGCGACGCTTCCGGAGGGCTGGGTCGACCCCTCCTAGTGAGCCGCCAACATCCCAACCGAAGGCAAGGGGGGCCGGCTGCGGGCCCCCTTCGCTATTCGCCGCCGCCCGCGTTGCCGTCGGGCGTCGCTGCTTGGTCGCCGTCCTCGGCCTCGGCGTCCTCGGGCGCTTGGGATTGCGACTCTTCCAGGGCTGCGCGCTCCTCGTCGGTGAGGGGGAGAAGCGGTACGTCCAGGGCGCGCACGACGGCGTTCTGGGTGTTGCGCAGGAACTTGTCCATGGTCTTCACGGCGCCCTTCTGGGTGAACTCCCAGGGCGTGAGCACCTCGGCCACCTCGTCGTCGGCGTCGTGCTCGGGCAGGTAGTCGGCGATGGCGTCGCGGACGAGCGCGATGTAGGCCTTCGCGCCGTCCTCGGTCAGGTGCGTGCCGTCGCCGTCGAACAGGTCGCCCTTGTCGGCGCTGTAGCCGTACCAGTCGATGACCTCCACGTTGCCGTAGCGCTCGGCCGCCCGGCGCAGCGCCTCGTTGGTCTCGCCCATCCAGCTTTGGGTGGAGCGGGTGTTCACGAAGAAGATGTGCTTGTCCGAGCCCACGAGCTCGACGAGCTCGTCCAGCTGGTCGTCGGTGACCAGTCCGTTCGTTCCCAGGGCGAGCAC
>DBFAWQ010000014.1:0-14126 GCA_048242115.1 Eggerthellaceae bacterium | reverse complement strand
TCCCATGAGCATCCGACAGGACAGCATCTTCTCCCCCTCCTTCGGGAACAGGCCCTCCTTCCTCGTGGGGCGCGACCCCATGATCCGCCAGCTGGTAGAGGGCCTTTCCGCCGCACCTGGCAGTCGAAGCCGCACGGCGCTCATCCTCGGCCAACGGGGCAGCGGGAAAACGGTGCTGCTCTGGGAGCTTGCGGACCGGATGCGCTCGGAGGACTTCGTCGTCGCAAGCCCCACGGTGGTCTCCGAGAACCTGCTCGTGCGCGTGCTGGAGAAAATCGAGGACGATTCCGGCATGGCGCCATCCGAGAAAGCGAGGCTGAGCGAAGGAACGCTTGGAGCCCTCGGCTTCACCGCAGGGGTTCAGCTGCAGCGCGGCGAAGCGGCCAAAAGCGTCCAGCAACAGCTGACGGAGGTTTGCCGAGCGCTCACCGCCAAGGGCAAGGGCGTCCTGTTCCTGGTCGACGAGCTGCAGGCGAACTCCCCCGAGCTTCGGCAGCTCATCATCACGTACCAGGAGCTGATCGGCGAGGGCCTCAACGTCGCGATCGTCATGGCCGGGCTGCCCGGCGCGGTGTCGGCAACACTCAACGACAAGGTCCTCACCTTCCTGAACCGCGCCCCCAAAATCTCGCTGGCTCCTCTCGCCTTCGCGGACATCGACTCCTTCTTCGCCCGTTCGTTCGACCAGATCGGCCTGACGATCTCGGATACGCATCGCAGGCGCGCCTCGGACTTCACGAGCGGGTCGCCCTATATGCTGCAGCTCGTCGGGCACAACGTCGTCTTGTACGCGGAACCGGACGGCACCGTAACCGAGGACTCCCTTGAAAACGCCCTGGAAACCTCCCAAGTCGACTTCGAGAACGACATCTGCCGAACCGCCCTGGCTGCCCTCTCCGAGAAAGACGGGGAGTTCCTGGCCGCCCTGGCCGAAGAGGGCGACACGGCGGCAGTGTCGCGGATTGCCGAGCGTATGGAAGCCACCGTCGACTACGCCCAAAAGTACCGCAGACGCCTCATCGACGAGGGCATCATCGAAGCGGCCGGCCGCGGCTATGTGACCCTGGCTGTTCCCCATTTAGGCGACTACCTGCGAAAATGCGAATAGAGAAGCCGGCGGCTAGGATTCCCGGCCGCCGGTTTCGGTTATGCGCTCTGTTCGCCTGGCGCGCTTGACGATGCGCTCGATGCGCACTAGGCGTCCGTTACGCGCTTGCCCGCCCCTCCGCTAGTTCGCCTTGGGCAGAGCGCCTTCCAGAAGGTCGCTCAGCTCGGCGTCGGTGAGGTCGTAGTTGTACATGGTGCTATAGTAGGCCTTCGTCACGTCCTGGATGCTGTCGTCGAAGGCGTCGGGGTACAGCAGGCGGGGCAGCCACTGCATGCCCATGAGTTGGTTGACGGTGGGTGGGTTGTTCATCCAGCACCAGGGGTTGTTCGGCACCTCGTAGTAGTTGCCGTCGGCGATGGCGGCGATGCCCCGCCAGGCCGCATCGTCGCCCACGGTCTCGTAGATGCTGCCCTTCTGGAAGATGATGAGCTCGGGATCCCACAGCGCGATCTGCTCCAGGCTGATCTCGTTGCCGTTGCCCTTGCCCGACACGTCGTCCACCACGACCACGTTGTTCGCAACCATGTCGATGACCTGGCCCTGGAACGACGTCTTCGCGATGGCGTTCAGCCCGTTGTCTCCCAACAGGTAGGCCACGTTCGCGCGCTGCGCCTCGGGGATGGTGGCCATGGTGTCGACCACCTTCTTGTAGGCCTGGGTGCAGTAGTCGGACAGCTCGCCTCCGCGCTGCTCCATGCCCAGAAGCTCGCCGAGGTTCTTGTAGGCCGCGCCGTAGTCCTCGAGCTTCGCCTCGATGAACACGCAGGGGATGCCCAGCTGCTCCTGCAGCGCGTCCAGGCTCTCGCCGGTGTCCTTCTTTGCCTCGCCGGTGTCGATGATGATCTGCGGGTCGGCGGCGGCCACGGCCTCGCGGTTCAGGTCGTCCTTGGCGCCCAGCACCGCGCCGAACACCGGGTAGTCCTTGAACTTGTCGCCGAAGATCTTCAGCTGGTCGTCGGTGAGCTCCTGGGACAGGCCCACCATCATGTCGGGGGCCATGGTCAGCAGCACCTGCTGGGCGGTGTGTCCCGACGGGCAGATGCGCTCAATGTGAGCCGGCAGCTCCACCTGGCGTCCCAGGGAGTCGGTGAAGATGCGGGTCTGGGGCTCGGCTGCCTGCTGGGACTCGTTTTCCTGGGCGGCCTTATCCGCGGGCTCGACTTGCTGCTGTTGGGGAGGGTCCTGCTGCTTTTCGGCATCGGAGTTGCCCGAGCAGCCGGCCAGGGCCACCGCGCCCAGGGCCAGCGTACCGGCGCAGAGGGCCGCAACCGCAAGCTTTCCCAGGCTCTTCTTCGCTTTACGCATCGATCTTCCTTTCATCATCCGATCCTTGCTCGATCTCGTTGACAGGCACGCACACGCGCACCTTGTCGCCGTAAAGGGAGTTGACCTCCACCTCTATGCTGTAGAGGCCGCTGATAAGCTCGGAGGTAATGACGTCGCGCGGGTCGCCGTAGGCGTTCACCCGGCCATCCTTCAGCACAAGCGTCTTGTCCGAGTACAGAAACGCGTGATCGGGGTTGTGGGTCGACTGGATGATGGAGAGCCCCTCGCGGGCCAGCTGCCGCACGCAGGAGAGCACGCGCATGGTGTTGCCGTAGTCCAGCGCGCTCGTGGGCTCGTCCATGACGATGGTGCGCGCGTTCTGCGCCAACGCCCGGGCCACAAGCACCAGCTGCTGCTCGCCGCCGGAGATCTGAGTGTACAGCCGGTGGGCGAAGTCCTGGATGCCGATGCGCTCCAGGGCCTCGTAGGCGCGCTTGCGTTGGGAGCAGCCGGGGTTCGTGAGCATCTTCAGATCGGCGCCCGTGGCCATGAGCACCACGTCCAGCACCTCGTAGTCGTACACGGGGCTGTGGGACTGCGGGATGTAGGAGATCTCGCGCGCCCGCTCCTTGATGGAAAGCGAGCGCATGTCCTTGCCGTTCACCGTGATGGTGCCGCTGTAGTTCTGGTTGAGCCCCAGGATGCAGCGGAACAGGGTGGACTTGCCCACGCCGTTGGGACCCAGCACGTTCACCAGCGCCCCGTCGGGAATCTCGAAGGACAGGTCGTGCAGGATCTCGCGGTGCCCGTAGGAGAAGCTCAAATGCTCGACCTTGATGCTCATATCTTCTTCTTTCTCGTGATCAGATACAGGAAGAAGGGAGCGCCGACGAAGGCGGTGAGGATGCCGATGGGAATCTCCGCCGTCGTGGCAAGGCGCGCGATGTCGTCCACCAGCAGCAGGAATCCGGCACCCATGAGCATGGACGCCGGTATGAGCTTTCGGTAGTCGGCGCCCACGACCATGCGGCACAGGTGCGGGATGACCAGGCCCACCCAGCCGATCATGCCCGTGACCGACACGCAGGCGGCGGTGATGAAAGTGGCGGCGACGATCACGATAATGCGGATGAGCCGGGCGTTCACGCCCATGGTGGAGGCCTCGTCATCGCCCATGGTGAGTATGTTGATGCGCCAGCGCAGCGCGAACAGCACGGCGCACCCGACGAACAGGATGGGAAACACCGTGGTCACCTGGGTCATCTTCGCCCCGGTCAGGCTTCCCATCAGCCAGTAGGTGATGTCGGCAAGCTCGTCGGTGGGGTCGGCCACCAGCTTCGCGTAGGACACGCCCGCCTGGAAAAGCGAGCTGACCATGACGCCGGCGAGCACCACCACCATCATGTGGTTGCCCTTGGCCCGAGCGCTGATGAGCAGCACCAGAAACACCGTGAACAGGGCGAACCCGAAAGCGGACACCGACACCATGGTGGACGTGAAGCCCAGAAGGATCGCTACGGCCGCACCGAAGGCGGCGCCCTGGCTGGCGCCCAGGATATCCGGCGACACCAGCGGATTCTGGAAGGTACCCTGGTAGGCGGCGCCGGCCACGGACAGGCAGCAGCCCACCATGAGGGCCAAAAGGATGCGGGGCAGCCGCACGTTGAAGAAGAGCGTCGCCTGCTGGTCGGTCCAGGTCTGGTCCAGGGGGATCACGCAGTTCACCAGCATGGCCACTGCCTGGCCCGGGTCGATGGGATAACGGCCCAGCAGAAGCGAGATGGCCGCTATGGCCACCGTCAGCACCGCGAGCGCCAGGATGAACAGGTCGGCGCGGCGGCTCGACCGCGACCGCTGCTCGCCCGGCTGGACCTCGGCCGCCTTCCTATTCCGCCCCAACCGCATCGCCCCCCCCAACATCATCGACGCACCGTCGGATCTTTTCCCGTGCTTCCCTCTTCGCGAAGGCCCGTTTCCCTGCCCTGTATTATTCTCGTTTACATATTATATACATTTGAGAATTATTTCCAATAAGGGATTATAGCTATTCGAGAACTAACTTCTTCGAAGCGGCGGCGGGAAGTTGCCCTGCGCTTTCCACAGCACTATACTTGTCGAAGAACAATGAGTGAGAATCACCGAGAGAGGGGAACCCGTGAACGAACCGCAGAACAACTCGCCGTGGCATCTGTACGACCAGCTCATCGGGGGAGTTCCCGAAGATGTGCTGGTCACGGACCTGTGCCTGGGCAACCACTGGAGCTACGTGGAGGCGGAATGCGGCATGGGAGTGTCCTTCACCTGCCGCGGCGGCGCGGTGAACCGCACCGACAAGCGCGATTTCCGCGGGCTGCCCCTTCGCCAGATGGCGGCGCTGGCCAAATCGTGGAACTTCGAGGAGGCGACCCTGGGCATAGCGGCGCTGAACGCCTGGTACGGCCGCAAGGAACTCACCGACGCCATGGGCGCCTCCTACGACGATGCGGTAGAACTGCCCGACGGCACCGTCCACAAGATGGACGCCTTCGAGATCATGCGACCGCGCATCGAGGCCACAGACGGCGCCAAGGTCGTGGTGGTCGGGCACTTCCCCCATATGGAGCGCGTCGCCGAGTACTCGAACCTGACCGTGTTGGAGCGCAGCTGCCGCGACGGGATGGACACGCCGGACCCGGCCTGCGAGTACCTGATGCCCCTGGCCGACTTCGCCTTCATCACCGGCGTCACCCTGGAGAACAAGACCGCGCCGCGACTGCTGCAGCTGGCCGAGCGCGCCGTCACCACCATGGTGGGCCCCTCCGTCGTCATGGCGCCCGCGCTTTTCGAAGCCGGGGTGGACATGATAGCCGGCAGCATCGTGCTGGACCCCGAGCGCACGCGCTACGCCGTCAAAACCGGCGTAGGCAAGTTCTTCGGAGAGGCCCTGCAGATGACGACTATCCTCGCGAAGCGGTAGGGCGCCGGAAAAGATCTGAACGGGCTCGCCTGCGCCCAGAGCCTTCGCTGCCCCAGCTTCCGAGCCTCATCCCCGTGTTCTAGCCGACCCGCAATCGAAGTCGGCCGGAGCACGGAGGCTTGGCTACAATTCCCATTCCCCGCGCCGAAGCTCCATGAGCGCGTAGGTGTCGATGTCCTGGCGCTGGTGGAGCACCCGGTAGACCGTGAGCGTTTCCGCATCGTACTTGTAGAACACGACGTAGCTGCCCGCCAGCACGCGCCGGTAGTCCGCTTCGCCGTCATTGCCCATGGAAAATCCCCTGCCCGCTTCGGGGAACCGCCTCGCGAAGTCCAGCGCTTTGTCGATGTCGCCCATGGCCGCCCGGGCCGCCTTGGGGTTGTTGCATTCGCACCCCAGGTAAAGCGCGATGGACTCGCGGTCCAAATGCGCCCTGGGGCGCCAGAGCAGCTCACGCATAGTCCATGCCCCACAACGCGAAGATCTCGCGCATCTTCGCATCGGACTCTTCGGCGGTCAGGGGCTGCGGGTTGTAGCGCATCTCCAGCTCCGCTTCGCGAAGGGCCAGGTAGAAGCGGTTTCGCTGCTGGGCCTCGTCGTAGGCCTGCGCGTCCATGAGCACGTAGGACGCCGTGCCGTTCTTCGTGAGCACCACCGGCTCCCGGGACTGCGATGCCTGCGAGCATACGTCGTTGAGCTGGGTACGCAAGTCGGTGATGGGCCTGATGATAGGCAACGGCGCAACGGCAACGTTCACGGGAACCCCTTTCGTATTGCCTCGATGCACATGATTATAGGCTTCATTCATTATATAATTCAATACTGTTTTTATATCTTCATTCGTTATTGCGCTCCATCAGCCGGGACGGAAAGCCAAGCATGTCAAGGAGCTCCTTGACATGCGCGACAACCATGCCATCATCCCCGTCCCCCTGACACATGATCCGTGACGCGTTCCAGTGGCACAAGCGTCGTTTGCGACATGGCCGGACTTGACAAAAGACCTGCCCTTGTCAGGCGAAACCGTCCTTCATCGCGCTTGCCGCCTTAGGCGCCGTTCTCAAGCGAGACGGCGGTCATTCGCAGGACGTCGTTGTTCAGAATGTGGCCAAGGACCTTGACAATATGCGTAGCGGGAATCGGAATAGACGCATCGCACAGCAGGATGCTTTCCTTCGCAAGCAGGTCCCTTATTTCGTTCGTGGGGGCCAGGGGGATGCCGCCCGCACGCAGCACGGCGTCCGCGTCGAAGCCTTCGGTGCTGGTCATTTCCATTTCCTCGAGAAGCTCGGCCAATTCCGATTGGGCCTTGCGATACACCTGCTGGTTGCCAGGATGGACGCGCAGGTAGCACGCAAGTCCTTCCTCCAAACGGCCGGTCTGCCACAATGCGAAGGCCAAGCGGTAGTAGATATACGATGCGTTGCCGCGGGTTCCCTCAAGATGCAACGCTATGACAAGCGGCTCGATGGCCTTGTCGAACTGGTTGCGCGCGGCGTAAACGCTCGCCAACCCCGTATAGGCGCCGGTGCTCGAGGGCGCAAGCTCCAGGCAGCGCTGCGCCTGCGCAAGGGCCGCATCCTCGTCCCCGATCTTGAGATACAGATCCGCCAGCGCCTCGCGTGAAAGGTAACCGATATCGCTCACGCGCACGTAGCGGTCCTTCGGGCTGTCGGATACCAGCGAGACAAAATAGCGTGCCGTCGGCCCTTGGCAATACAGCGGGATGCTGCCGGCGGAAGCCGCTGCAAGCGCGGCGGCATCCTCCTTCTCGGCCGCACATGCCAAATCCTCCAGCTGGGCAATGGCAAGAA
Organism: Eggerthellaceae bacterium; assembly: GCA_048242115.1. GTDB lineage: Bacteria > Actinomycetota > Coriobacteriia > Coriobacteriales > Eggerthellaceae > Xiamenia. The sequence continues at coordinate 6,982 of DBFAWQ010000014.1, read as the reverse complement.
GCGGGGAGTCGTCGGCCTCGGCAATGATTCTCCTCATGCGCGCCATGGCCTGCGGGTCTTTTTCGCTCATCACGTCCAAGTCGCACACCTTGTCGGCGCGGAAAAGGTCGCGAAGTACCGGCGGAAGCGGCCGTTCGTCCTCGGGAAGCGGCGCGCGGCACGATGCCGAATCGAACGCAAGCGGCGTAATCGGCTGCATGCCGCCATCCTCTCCGACCTGAATGCGGCAGGCAGAAGGAGACGCAATCTTCAAGAGCGACTGGCAATCGCATTCGGTTTGGATCTCGCTCAGCTTCTTCTCGGCGAGCGCGGGAAGCGTGATGTTCAGAAAGCGGAGACGGTCGAACTCCAAGGAGAGCAATGCCCGGTCATAGGATTCGGAAGAGAGGTTTTCGTAGCGGAAGGATCCGCCGTAGGCGTTCACGACCACGCGCATGACGCCCGCACTGGCGCCGAAGCAAAGCACCGCAAGACGCAGGGCGGCACGGACCGTGTACGCTGCGGCGGCACCAGGGAGCATGGACGCAGCATCGATCCAGCGATGTTCCTGCTCCAGCCAAAGGTCATGCGGGAAGGCCTCCGGACTCGGCATAGCGAAGCGGATGCACACCGTGCCGGGTTCGCCGAACACGTCGACGGTGTAGATCAAACGCATGGGCAGGGGGATGTCCTCGCATTCCTTGATAACGGCAGTGAGGACGTCCCACTTGCCTCCGGGGACAGCTTTCGTGCCGTACAGGTCGGCGTAGGGGTTCGGTTGCGTTTCGCTTTTCACGTAGGTACCGGAATCATCTGCCACGCTGCGCAGCATAGCCCAATCGAGAACGCAACAAAGCGCCTCGTCAGGTACGATGCCGGCGTCGTTCTTGACAAGGGTCGACAAGCTCTTCTCGACGGCAACGAGACGATTCAAAGCAGCCTCTACCAGCAGAACCGTTTCGCGCTCCTCGGGTTCGAGGCAGTCTTTCTCGAAGCGGATCCAAAACAGATTCGTCTTGGGCAAGCGCAGGGTTTTAAGAGGGCCTTTGACAGCAATGCCCCGCAGCCGATCAGCACCGGCATGGCGCAGAACGCGCGCGGAGTACCGCTCGAATCCGCTGACGTCCGCGTCTCCCGGCGATGCGATGGACACGCGGAAAAGCAAGCTCTCGACCGCATCGGGCAGAGATGCATTCACGAATTTCTTCAGCACGTCCGCCCCGGTCAGGTGATCAATATCGACGTTCTCTTGCGCCTTGCTCTCTTGCTGCCGCTTTCTGAAGTTGCGAAGACGTTCAAGCAACGGAAGCTCCTCTGCGCTGATGTTTGCCGGCCGTAGGGTTCTGCTGCCAAGATTATATCCTTAACAACTGGCAACAACGCCGGCCTCGCCAAAGGAACCGCTTCGTTGCGGTACCCCGCGGTCGCATCAATCATCCCCGTCCCCTTGACATGCTGACATGCAAGAGTGCACGAGAGACGGGTTTGACGCGATTTTCTGCAGAACCTGCCTCTCGTGCACTCTTGCAACGTATTCCGCAGACGCTTTATCGGCGGCAAATGACCTATCTCCGCGCTCCCTTGTCCCCGAAAACCGCTTCTTTTTCTCGATGGATGCCATATTCATCCATTTTGGATGCTATAATGACCGCATCCGATGAAAGGAGGACGCAATGCCGGCTTTGCAGGTGAAGGACTGCCCTCAGGACGTCTACGATGCACTGCGGATGTGCGCCATGCACGAGAACCGCAGCATCTCGCAGCAGGCGCTCACCATCCTCGAAGGCTACCTGGGCATACGATCGGGAAATCCGCGAAGGAGGAGCCGCCAGGACATAACCTGGTCGGCACGAGCGCCGCACTGGGAGCCCGCCGAGAAGGACATCGACTACGTGGAAAAGCGTAAGCGGCTGTTTGAGGAGATCAACTCCCGTCCCCCCATTCTTGAGAGCGAAACGGTCCCCAGCACCGTCGAGTTTCTTCGCCAGGTTCGGGAAGAGGAGGCGCTATGATCGTTCTTGATGCGTGCGCTGCCGTCGAAATCGTCAGGTCGACTCCGGTCGGCAAGGGACTGCAGCAGCTGATGCTCCAAAATGAACGGGTCGTCACCTGCTGCCTCTATCGAGCAGAGGTCGGCGCCGTCCTTCGAAAGCTGAAGAGAGCGGCGCAGATAAGCCAGAGCGAGGCCGAGGAGCTCATGGAAGAGGCTATACTGCTCATCGACGAGTTCGTGCCCATCAAGGACCTCATGGACGAGGTGTTCCGAGAGAGCCTTCGGCTTGACCATCCCACCTACGACATGCTCTACTTCGTCCTGGCGCGCCGCACCGCAGGCACGCTGTTCACCCTTGACAAGGGGCTGATCAACCTCTGCGCCGACCACGGCGTGAACAGCATCGACCTGGTGCCCTTCCCCTGCGAGCACGACGCTGAGTAGGAAGCGTCGGCAACCGCCGCAGCGGTTGGAAACGAAAAAGGGCGGAAGGCCGCCCGGCCCTCCGCCCCTCGTGGCAGATTGCGTGCCGCGCGCCCGCTACAGGATGCGCAGGCTCACTTCCTTCAGCTGACGGCCCGTGACCGCCGAGGGCGCGCCCGTCATGGGATCGCTCGCGCTGGAGGTCTTCGGGAAGGCGATGACGTCGCGGATGGAAGCTTTCCCCGCCAGCAGCATGACCAGGCGGTCAAGACCCAGCGCGATGCCGCCGTGCGGCGGTGCACCCAGCTCCAGCGCGCGGATGAGGTGGCCGAACTTCACGTCGATCTCCTCGTCGGTGAGTCCCACCACGCGCAGGATGCGGCGCTGCTCCTCGGCGTTATGGATGCGGAGGGTGCCGCCGCCCACCTCGAAACCGTCCATGACCAGGTCGTAGGAGTAGCTTCCGCAGGACAAGGGGTCGGACTCAATCTTGTCCAGGTCCTCCTTCAGCACGTGGGTGAAGGGATGATGCTCGGCAGCGTACTTCTTCTCGTCCTCGTCGTAGCGGAACATGGGGAAGTTCACCACCCACAGAAGCGCGTGGCCCTCGCGGGGGATGTTAAGCGCATCGACCATATGCAGGCGCAGGGCAGAGAGCACGGCGTTGGCCACCTCCGGCGTGTCGGCCGCGAACAGCAGCAGGTCGCCGGGTTCCACCTCCATCTCGGCCTTCAGGGCGGCCCATTCCTCGTCGGTGAAGAACTTCTTGATGGGGCTCTTCTCCTGGCCGTCGGTAGTGAACGCCACCCAGGCCATGCCCTTGGCGCCGTTGGCCTCGGCGATAGAGGCAAGCTTCTCCACCTCGCCTCGGCTCCAGTCGCCGGCGCCCTTGGCGTTGATGGCCTTCACCACGCCGCCCGACTGTGCCACGGACGCGAACACCTTGAAGCCGGTGTCCTTCACGATGTCGGTGATGTCGTGCAACAGCATGCCGAAGCGCACGTCGGGGCGGTCGCAGCCGTACAGGCGCATGGCCTCGGAATACTGCATCTTCTGCAGGGGGAAGGCCACGTCGGTCACGCCCACGGCGGCCAGCGTCTCGGCCATGACCCCTTCCATCATGTCGCACACGTCGTAACCTTCGACGAAGGACATCTCGATGTCCACCTGGGTGAACTCCGGCTGCCGGTCGGCGCGCAGGTCCTCGTCGCGGAAGCACCGGGCGATCTGGTAGTAGCGCTCCACGCCCGCGCACATGAGCATCTGCTTGAACTGCTGGGGACTCTGGGGCAGCGCGTAGAACTTGCCGGGGTTCGGACGGCTGGGCACGATGTAGTCGCGGGCGCCCTCGGGGGTGGAGTTCGCCAGGATGGGCGTCTCGATCTCCAGGAACCCGCGCTCGTCCAGGGCGCGGCGCATGGCCTGGGTGACCGTGTGGCGCAGCTTCAGGTTCGCCAGCATCTCCGGTCGGCGGATATCGAGGTAGCGCCACTTCATGCGGGTGATCTCGTCGGTCTCGATGCCGTCCTCGATGGAGAAGGGCGGCGTGACCGAGGTGTTCAGCACCTGTACGGCGTCGGCCAGCACCTCGATGGTGCCGGTGACCATGTTCGGGTTCACGGCCTCGGGGGCGCGCTCGCGCACGCGGCCGGACACCTTCAGCACGTACTCGCGGCCCAGATGCTCGGCGGTGTGGAAGTCCTCCTCGCTCACGCAATCCGGGTCCACCACGATCTGAGTGTAGCCGTCGCGGTCGCGCAGGTCGATGAAGATGAGGCCGCCATGGTCGCGGGTATGCCACGCCCAACCGGTCAGCACCACCTCGCGGTTCACGTCGTCGGCAGACAGCTCCCCGCAGGTAGCCGTATGCATGCAGTACTCGTTCTTGAAGTCGATCTTAGTGTCGGTCATAGCGCATCCTTGTTGCCGGTAACTCGCCCACAGCCTTCTTTTCCGTGTCGTTCCTCGCACTCCAGGTCCACGCGGAGTACAAGCTCGGAACGGTTCGCCCTCCTTCCGCACGCAGCCTTCCGGCAATCCGCAGCGAGGGAACAGGGTGCAAACTGGTTCATTTTAGCCCACCTTCCCCGTTTCGGCGAACCGCACCGCCAACCCACACGCACATCACACCCGCCCTAGGCGCGATCCCATGTCATGCAACCTGCGCCCACGGCTTGCGTCCTGTTTTGGCAGAGATTGCAAGTTTGGCAAAGCCGCAAAGGGGGGGCCGCCCGATTCGATTAGCCGCCACCTGGGGAAATGCGATACCAGAAAGCCCGCATGCCCGGAAATCAGCCGAAACAGTCCCCGATATCGCATGACCGATTTGCCAAACCCGATTTCCGCGCCATCTCCCACGCCGCTTGCCCCAACCCTAGGCGTGGTCCACCTATGTCAAGGGGACGGGGATGATGGCGTTGTCAGGCGCGGTCCACCAGCTGCAGCAGCTCTTCGCGGGAGTTCACGCCCAGCTTCCGGTAGATGTTCTTCACGTGGGTGCGCACGGTGCTTTCGGAGATGACCAGGGTGTTCGCTATGAAGACGATGCCATGGCCGCGGCCCAGGTAGCCGAGGATCTCGGTCTCGCGGGGAGACAGCCCGAACTTCTCTGCCGTCTTCTCGCAGCGGCCTTCCACGTCCAGCCGGCCGGCCTCCGCCGAAGCCTGCCCCGAACCCGCAGCCCCCACAAGCGAGCAGCTCTCCCCGGCCCTACCGCCGAACGGCCCCTTGCGCCGTCCATGCCCCGCAACATCCCCCGAAGCCGCTCCATCGCCGACCGCCACGTCGTCCTCCGCAAGCGCGAACGCCCCCGACCGCTCGCGCCACCAGGCGCCGAACAGCGGCACCGCCAGCAGAAATGCGAAGTAGCAGGTGCTTATCACCAGAAGCACGGGGCCTCCGTTCTCGGCTTCGAACAGCGGAAGGCTGCCGCAGAAGACGCCCAGCCCCGAGGCAGCTGCAAAGCACGCCACGGTCAGCGAGTAGATGAGAGCGACGGGGAACTCCCGGGCGTGGGCCATGGCGCACAGGCTGGCCAGTGCCAGGATGCCCATGGCGCCGTAGAAGACGTAGCTGGCGTAGGCGGCCACGAACATCGGCACCGTCCCCGCCATGAAGCTGTTGCACACGATGAGCACCAGAACGAACGCCGGCACCAGCACCTGGTATATGAAGGGAAGCAGCGGACGCACGCGCCGAAGCGCGCACAGGGGGCCCACCAGCATCGCGCCGACCACCACCCCCAGCACCTCGGCGCTGACCACCTCGAACACGAAGAACTTCCGCACGCCCATCATGAACGCGAACATGAGCAGCCCCACGAAGGGCACGATCAGCACCTGGGCCATCTGCCGAACCGTGGCCAGAAACGACGTCGGGCCGCCGAGGCTTCCGTACATATCCGAGTCCTGCGGCACCAGGGCCGCTTCCCGCTCGCCGCAGGCGAACGAGGGCATCTGCCCCCGAAGCGCCTTGAAGGCCGGAAGCCCCGCCGCCAGCACCGCCAGCAGCCCGAACACGGCAAGCCCGACGCCCACCTGCACCGACGCCAGCAGCAGCTGCAAAAGCGACGCGCAGCCCATCATGACGGCCACCCACCCCAGTGCATGCCGCAGGTCCAGGCCAACCAGCATCGCACCCCAGCAAACAGCCAGCTCGACGGTGGCGACGGCTAGCATAATCCCCGCAAGAATCGCCGCCACGTGTCCGGCCACTCCTTCGCCGAGGCCGCCGAACGCCGCCACCATCAGGCAAAAGCCTCCCACGTACAGCAGCGCCCCGGCCACAGCCCAGGGCCCTCTCAGGAGCGGTCCGCCGTCCGTACGCGCCGACATCCAAGCCGTCACCACCCCCGCCAGCACGGCCGAGGCCATGAGGGCGTTCACGAACGTCGGCATCAGCGCGCTCGCGAAGGGCAGCCCGTCATGAAACAGCACCATGTTCGGCGAGTACAGCGGAATCGTCGCGAAGAACGCGATGACAAGCAGGTATTCCGCCCGAAAGTCCTGGGTGAAGCGCATCGGCCGTCCCTCCTCGAGCGCAGCGACATCACTAGTGAAGAGTATAACGCAACGCCCCAGCCCTCGTCGCGTCGCAGCCCAAGGTTCGAACGAGCAGCCCCAAGCCGTCACTGACTCGCACCAGGCGTTGCCAGACGCGCAGAAGCCTGTCGTGCGAAAAGGCGCGACCCCAATAGGGAGCCGCGCCTTCAAGGGAGGGGCATGGGTAAAGAAGACGATAAAACCTGCGTCCCGCCGTCTTCAGACCGCAGAACCTACGCCTTGTCCAGGAACTTCGCCACGGACTTGCCGCACTCGCGGCCGAGCACCAGGGCGAAGGCCAGCGACACGCCGGGGATGGGGGTCACGTACTCGGTGCCGAAGCGGCGCCCGCAGTCGTTGCCCGCCATGTACAGGCCGGGGATGGGCTCGTAGTTCGGGTCGAGCGCCTTCTGCTCGCCGTCGGTGATGATGCCGCCCATGGTCACCATGGTCTCGCCCAGCACCGGGTCGAAGGTGCACGCGTAGACGGGACCGTCCTCCACGGGGAACAGCACCTTCGGGTCGCGGCCGAACTGCTCGTCCACGC
>DBFAWQ010000013.1:0-24386 GCA_048242115.1 Eggerthellaceae bacterium | reverse complement strand
CCCTTGGTACCCTCCACCACCTCGTTGTCCTTCTCGAAGTAGGCGCGGGGGAAGGCCGTGGGGCGGATGCGGTTGAACTCCACCTCGCAGTGCTGCTCCAGGCTCTCGCCGAGCATCTTGGTGGACAGGCGCGCCTTCATGTCCTGGATGCGCTCGATCTCGCGCTCGCGGTCGGCGATGAGCTCGTCTTTGGCCGCCAGCTTCTCGGCCAGGTCGGCCTGGGCCTCGGCTTTCATGCGGGCGAGCTCGGCCTGGGCGCGTTCCTTTTGGGCTACAAGCTCGTCGGCTGCGCGCTCGGCCTGGTTGCGCAGCTGGTCGCGTTCACGCTCCACAGCGGCCTGCTCGTCCTTCGCCTTGGCCAGCGCCTGCGAGACGGCCAGCTGCGACTCCACGGTAGCCTGCTGCTGGGCCGCCTTCAGCTGCTGGGCCAGCTCGTCGCGCTGCCGCTCCATCTGGCGCAGCCGGTCGGCCTCGGCGGCGACGGCCTTGCTCACCGCCAGATCGCGCTCGGCCTGCGCCTTCTCGCCCTGGGATTCCACCTGGGCCTTCAGCGCCTGCAACTGCTGCTCCAGCTTCGCCTTCTCGCCTTGGGCCGCCAGCTGCAGCTCCGATTCGCGGGCGTGCAGAAGCTCCTGCGCGGCCGCCAGCTTCCGCTCCAGCTCGGCCTTCTGGTCCTGGGCTGCCAGCTGCAGTTGCGACTCCCGTGCGCGTAGCCGCTCCTCCTGGGCCGCCAGCTGCCCGTCTCGCTCGGCCAGCTGCGCCTTCAGGGCCTCCTCCGCCTTCGACACCGCCAGGGCCATCTCCTGCTTGCGGCTCTCCTCGGCCAGCGACAGGCGCGCGTGCACCTCCTGCTCGAACTCCTTGGTGCGCACCTGGCTCAGAAGCTCGGCGTACTGCCCTTCGTCCACCGTGAAGGCCTTCCCGCAATGGGGGCAAACGATCTCGCTCATAGTCATCCTTCCCTGGTCGCGCCCGCGCCCGGCTGCAGCCGCCGTCGGCCCATGTTCGGCGTGGCTTACGGCCGCATCCACCTGTGGTCCGCACGTTTTATTGCCGGCTTGCGGTTGCGTCGTAGTGTTGGAAGCCATGATACCCCAACAACCGCCCAGCCCCTGTCCCCAAAACGGGTCAGCAAGAATTAGTCTTCCCGGACGAAGCATGCTAAGGAGTGCCGGATGTTGTTTATGCTTTGTCCGCATGCGGCGAAATCCGATATTTTGTAGAATTGAATTCAATATTTTGCAGAATACACTCCGATATTTTGTAGACGATAAGGTAAACCCTGAGCCGGCGTTCCTTGCCGTTCTGGTGGGCAAGACCGACTTCAAGTACCGCACGGAGAACGGAGTGTTCGTTTTCCCGGCAACCGCTGGGTGGACCGCTTCACCTCGCAGCCAGGCGACTGGTCCGGCAACGTCTACGATTTCTACTACCGCGTCTACAACAAGCTGAAGCAGGCGCTGAAGGTTCCCTTCAGGCTTGACGGGGATATGCACCGCGTGGACGACACCTCTGCGCATAGGGCCCTGCGCGAGGCGATCGCCAACTGCCTGACCAATGCGAATTACTACGACCGGCGAGGCATCGTGTGCGTTTGGCGGCAGGATGCGATCGTCATCGAGAATCCGGGCGACTTCCGCATGCCCATATCGGAGGCGAGAAAGCCTGGGAAATCGGATCCCCGCAACGAGACGATGCTCAAGATTTTCGGCTTCGTCAACGTGGGCGAGCGCGCGGGCAGCGGCCTGACGACCATATTCGACGGCTGGCGCGAGGCGGGGTATGCCGAACCCTACTTCGATATGGAATTCGGACCCGATCGGACCATCTTGACGCTGCCGCTCGTGCCGGAATCCGCCAGAATCCGCCGAAATCCGCCAGAATCCGGTGGAAGAGGATGATGAAATCCGCCAGAATCCGCCAGAATCCGCCAGAACTGGCCGGAAAGAGGCCGCCGAGATGGCCGGAAAGGAAGCGAACTGGCCGGAATCCGCCGGAACTGGCCAGAACCCGCCAGAATTCGTCTCAGAAGCAGAGGGTTCGGATGGTTCGAAGGAGGGACGCGTTTCGGGGCTCCGGCTGAACGATGCCAAGGTCTACAATTATCTCGAGCGCGTGGGCGAGGACAAAGCTGGCGGCATCGCTGCGTCTTTGTCTATAAGCTCTCGTACCGTTCGGGATGTTCTTGCTCGGCTGCAGAGCGCGAAGCTCGTGGAGCGAATCGGTTCGGGTAAGAATACGGTATACCGGATAATGCCATAGCTGTCGGGGGCGCAGTCTGACCCCGCGTCCCTGCCCCCGCGCCGGCTACCTCACGACTGCCAGGTTCACGCTGGCCAGGAGGCTGGGGATGGAGCGGACGGCGGAGCGGTTCCATTCGCGGGCCCGGTCGGGCAGCTCCTCCCAGGGCACCAGGTAGGGGCTGCGGCGGTGCTCGACGTCCTTGGCGGGCCCGTAGCGCCAGCCGGCCTTGTGGCGCTCGCGCAGCCAGCGGCGGTGCTCCAGGATGGCCAGGCACTCCACCTCGCTGGCGGTGAACGCGCTCACGCGCCGCTCAGGGTAGCAGCTGCCGGCGGGCAGAACCTCGTAGCCGAGCGTCTCGAGCTTGCCGTGGATGCTTGCGATGTAGGCGATGCTGGAGTCGCGCAGGTCGGCGGGCAGGCTCGCGAAGGTGGCGTAGTCCTGGGAGGCCTGGGAGGCCACGCGGTCGGCGGTGTAGCGCATGAACGAGGTCTGGGCCAGCTCGGTGATGACGTCGGTCTTGCCGGCGTAGTCCTGGGTGGCCAGCAGCTCGGGCGAGTCCACCAGCAGCGGCCGCGCGGAGGCCGGCCCGTACAGGGCGCATACCAGGATGTTCCAGATGAGCTGCTCCTTGCCGATGAGCCAGCTGGGCAGCGTGTGCCCGTAGCCGTCCTGCTCGAAGCCGGGGCTTACGTCGCGGGCCTCCTGCACCAGCATGACGATCTGCGGGATCTCCAGCTCCTCGAAAGGGGAGGGGTCGGTCGAGAGCTCGCGGTGGTAGGCGTCCAGGGCCTCGTTGCAGGAGGCGACGAAGTACTCCACCATGGCCTCGTTGAACCCCAGCTCCACGAAACGCTGCCGCAGGGCGTCGATGATGACGGCCATGACCGCGCAGTCGTCCCACCAGCTGCCGCTCACCAGCTCGATGCGGTTCTGCAGGCACCAGGCTGGCAGCGTGGTGTACAGGGCGACCAGCGGGTTGTCGGTGCCCAGCAGCTCGTAGGCGGCGGCTTCGGCCTCCATGGCGTTCAGGATGCCGCGCAAACGCTCGATGGCCTCGGGCGGCTCGGCTCCGGAGGATTCCAGGTCGGCGATGACGGCCTTGAAGTCGGGAAGCGGCCCCTTGCCCGAGCGCTTGCGGTCGGTGGAGCCGCGGCGGCGGTTCACGGCGAAGGGCGGGCAGAAGCGGGCGAAGGTCTCCTCCACCTGCTGGGGGGTGAGCGTGTTCAGCTTGAGCGGGTGCGACGTCCAAACGGAGACGGCCCCCAGGCAGGCGAAGGCGTTGGCGGGCTGCGTGCAGGCGGCGATGATGCGACCCTCGTAGGCGGCGCGCCAGTAGTTGGCGTTGAAGAGCATGCGGTCCACGGCCGACTGGGTGCCGCGACGCAGGCTGATGCGGTCGGCGGATTCGATGTCGGGCGCGGGACCGGCGGTGGGTGCGCCGAGGCGCCCCGAGGCCGCCGATGCCCGGCCGCCCTCGCCGCTCGCGGTCGGCCGTGCGGGCGCAGCTGCCAGCTCGTCGGAGTTGGTGCGCGACAGGTAGGCGGACAGGGCGGCCTTCAGGACCTCGATAGGCTTGAGCGTGTCGCCCCGTCGGGCCCGCTCGCGTTCGATGGCGCGGCGCACGTCGGCAGCGACGGGCTCGGTCTGCACAGTGCTCTTCGCCATCGGTTGGCCAATCCCTTCCCGCGCCCTAGCGCCTCAAAAGCCGTTTCAACAAGGATTTCGGGCGCAATGAGCCCCAAACCCGTTCCACAAGCCCCCATGATAACGGTTGCAAGGTGCAATATTGGGCAATGAGGGGCGGCCTGAGAGAGCTATTCGGCTGCAAGTAACCAGTGGGCGATTCCGATTAGTTGGTCGAGGGAAAGGGATCCCTCTCTCGCATAACCAGACGTTCTACACCCGTAGACGAGTATGCGGTTCGTCTGGTCTGCGGCGTGAGCGGCGACCATTGTCGCATCAGCGGGTTTCAGAAGTATCTCCGCGCGATCTACGATGTTGGGCAAATCGCAATGGGCATCGTCGTAGAAGGAATCCCAGGGGCTTGGTACTGCCTGGACGTCGATAGTGCCGTTTGACGTGACGACGAAGAAGATATCGGCTCCGTTCTCGTCATAGCTCTCTTCGCAAAGGGATCGAACGCGTATTACAGAGCCACGAAACTCTTCGTGGAGTATTTCTTCGCCAGTTGCGCATGATCTTACGGAGAGGGTCTGGCCAGCTGTACAAATCGCAGCTAACTCCTCTCCTCCGACCAGGCATTGGATGCGGGGCATGCTGTTGCACACTACAGAGTTAGGAAAGTATCCCGCCGCCGTATAATTGTAGGTCGCCTCGTACTCCCAGATGGGCTCTGGGTTTTCGGACGAGTAGTCGATTGCGGCAAACCCGCAGGGGACGTTATCTCCCACGAAGCTCGGGTCTTCGAAGAAAGCCGGGTCTTCACAGGATAATGCAGCGAGAATCATACCAGGGGCGACGAAAAGGGACGATACAAGCAGGCTATTGGGAGAGTCTAGACCACCTAGTGGGAGGTAGACGCAATCTCCCTTCGAAAAGTCAAAGCAGGCCGTTGTTCCTTCGGACGAAATTACTGCGGCGCCTTCCTTCATCGAAAAAGCTTTCGGAAAGAAGGGAGGAACTTGGTCGGTTTCGAGCGTAAGGCTTGTAGACTGGCCCCCGCCGAGAAGCTCGCCCGTAGTTGTGTTGGTTATACCAGCAGACGTTGTTCCATTGGCGTCGGTTCCGAAAATAGCCACGTAGTCTTCGTGCTCCGAAGGACATATAGCGCATGCTTGAGTTTTCCCGTATCCCCACATGAACTCGCCTGTGCTCCCGTCGAAGGAGACCAGCCCGCCTCCTTCTATATTGCTTCCCGCGATCAGGGTGCTTGCTGGTGTTGCTGCGATATTCCAACTAGCGGGAGAGAAGTTGTCGGGCTGGGCGGTGTATTCGCGAAGGTCGATGGAGTAGCGCTCTTTTCCGTTTGTCCCGCTGTAGCCGCGGATGATGCCGTTATCGTCAAGGGTGGCAATCCATTCCCCGTATTCGTCAGCAACAAACGTTACGATTTCGCTGGGGCCATCGATGATGAAATACGGTCGGAAACGGTTGTTCAGATCGTCGTAAACGAGCAGCGCGTCCTCGAGCGCCTCTTGTGCTTCGGGGACGAGGGGGCGGCTTCGGTCGGCTTCGCTGGAGGGGAGGGCGGAAAGGGCCGTCTCGATGGCGGCCATGCGATCTCCGTGGGCGAATTGGTCGCGGGATGCCGCGGCAAGATTCTTCGACTCGGCGATGAGAGCGCTTTGCGTGGAGGAAGCGGTTGCGAAGACAAGAGCTGCGATGAGCGCGACCAGGGCTGCTGCGGCCAGGGAAGCGATGGCGATGCGGCGGTGCTTGCGGGCGCGCTGTCGTCGGCGCAAATCGTCGAAGTTGCAGCCGGCCACGGCGGCGATGATTCGGAGAAGCTCCAATTTGCGCTGCGATTTGGAAGGTGCGCGCAGGTCGGCGGCCAGGGGCTGCGAGGGCATTTCGCGCATGACGCCCTGGGAGTCCGGCATGAGACGCGTTTTCAGGGCCGGAGGGATGCTTTCGTCGGAGCTTCCCGACGCCAGGATGCAGATGATGCGGTTGCGTCCGTGGAGCTGTGCGAACATCTCGATTTCCTGGCGCACCCAGGGGCTTTCCTCGGTCTGCGGGCTGCAGACGACAACAAGCGAGCGCGATTGGGCGAGGGCCCGCTGGATGCTCTCGGGCAGCGAATGGGTGGCTGAGAGCTCGTCCTCGTCGCGGAAGCAGTTGCCCAACGGCTTGCCCGGCCGCGGCCAATCGGGGAAGGTGCTGCCAGACACCCCACGTGGCATACGGAACGTCTCGACGGCATGCTGGACCTGCTTGGCGATCTCGGTGTCGTGCGGCAGGTGCCGGTAGCTGATGAAAGCCGCATACCGGTAATCCGAGGGTTCCAGGGCGCCGTCGACCTCTCCGCCGCACCGATGGCAGAACGCAGCATTGTCAGGCAGCTCAGTATGGCAGCGAGGACATTCCATGGGAGGAATTATAACGGTGCGGGAAGAGTTGTGGGGTGAGGAGTGCGATGGGTTCATTGGGCAATGGATGTGTGCGTGGCGTAAGACAATGATGCCGTAAGCGTTTCTCCGTTTGGATTGTCCTGTCATGACGAGGAGGCCCGATTGTGCAAAGCATTTATCTGACCAGGGAGCAAAGGCTAATGATTGACGCTAACACCCGATGGCTGAAATCGGGAAATGCGACGACGAAGAGCTTCGATTCCGGTCAATTGCTTCTCGGGCCGCAGATTGTTGCGATGAAAAGGCAGGGCGAGCTTGATTTGGCGAACCGAGGCTACGAGGCGTCATTCAGGGAAGGCGGCCGCGCCAGCCAGATCGACAGCACCGCGGTATGGGGTTGGGCTAAGCTCTTCATGCTCGCGAAGAACTGGAATGACCTGGAGACCATCGTTCATTACCATTACGACATCATGGTCACCTGGAATCGCCTTATGAAGGAAGAGGGAAATCGGTCCTACTTCGCCGGGTTCTCCTGCATGGATATGACGCCGCACTTCGATTACGACGAATATGATTCCGGCGAATACCTTAGGGACCAGGTTCATGATTCCCTGGACTCCGCCGAAGACACGACTCGTGTGTTTGCAAACTACGGCGGAAGCGAATACTGGGAGAGAAACTACAGGATAAGCTGGTCGGAGTACCAGGATTTCCTCAGGTTGTTTCCCGAGTAGGGCCTCAGGCTTTGCAGAGTTCCTGGGTGCGGAAAGGTGCAGGAAACGATAGGTCGCGAAAAGCGGATGCTTTCAATATCCAGACGACAGCACGCCAACCCGCTCATCTGAGGGATATGTAAGGGTAAAAGATTCGCGAGAATCTTGCCATATGGGAAAAGACGCGTAGAGAAAGGAAAAGAAAGATGATTACGATCACGTTGGAGAATCTGAGGACGATGTATGGCGAAATTGGCCAGGATGCCGCCGGCGCCCACCTGTGCTCATGCGCCTGCAATTGCTCGTGCCATTGCCGTTGCGGGCGCCTTTATCCGGAGGAGCTCGAAAATCAGGACTGGCTCGATTAAGCCATCGAAGCAAGAAGGAAGTAGTTCCTGGCATGAAGCAGATTTTCAAGGTTTGTTCATACGTTTGATTTGGGCGAACATGTCGCACTTTGGCATTCTTTGCGAATGCAGCCCGTGTACCTAGAAAAAGGAGCCTATGAACAGCTTCTACGGGGGGAGTGCCCAGACTATCTGAAGGACGAGCTGGTCCATAAGAAGATTCTCCTCGCAAAAGAAGGAGAGGACGAAGAGGTCTTGGTGCGACTGCAGAGGAAAGTACCCAAGCCTGATGTTAGGCTTGGGTACTTCATCCTAAGTGAGAACTGCAACTTGGCCTGCAAATACTGCTTTGTGGGAAGCGATGCTTGCGGTGCCGGGAACTCTTCCATAAAGAACATGACGAGGCAGGTTGCGGAAAGGGCAATCGACGTTTTCGCACGTCAGCTCGAACTTTCCTCGACAGACTACAAGGTAGAGCAGTCGGATATCATTTTCTTCGGGGGCGAGCCTCTGCTTCAATTCGATGTTCTTGTTTACGTTGTAGAAAGAGCTAGGGAGCTTGCAAAAGAAAGACCAGTGCTTGCCAACACGCAATTCGCCGTTATCACAAACGGGACGCTCCTCGATGAGGCCAGGATTCTGCAACTTCGGGACCTGGATGTCGCCGTGAGCATTTCCATAGATGGCTTCACCGAAGAAGCTAACGAAATGCGTATCGATAAAGCGGGTCATCCTACATACGGGCGCGTGGTCGAGGTGCTAGATCTGTTCAACAGCCTTGACGTCCCTGCGCCCTCCCTTTCGATAACGCTGTCGGAAAAGACTATCGAGGATTTGCCTCGAATGGTTGAGCTCATAAAAAAGTACCGGATAAAGGGTTTCGGGTACAACATCCTACTCTCTAAAGGCGATGAGAGCAAATCTGATGAGTACTACCAAAGAGCTTCTCAATTCATCGTCGACTCGTTCAGGGCTTTGCGTGGAGATGGGGTTTACGAAGATCGCATCATGCGGAAACTCAACGCTTTTACGTCGGCGAGGATCCACTTCTCGGATTGCGGTGCGACTTCCGGAGGCCAGATTCTTTTTGCCCCCGATGGCAGAATCGGTATCTGTCAGGGTCTTATGGCGGACGACGAGAATTACGTGGCGGATATCTGGGATGATTCGTTCAATGCCAACGTGCATCCGTTTTGGGAAAAGTGGGCATCGCTTGTGCCGCTGAACGAAAGAGATTGCCTCGATTGCGTGGCTTTGGGGATTTGCGGGGGAGGCTGCCCCGTTAACGCGCGGGCAGTTAGACCCGACAAGGGCCTCCATTGCATAGACAATCGTTCGTGCATCCACGCCAAGAAAACCCTGGAGTTTCTTATTAAAGATTTGTACGAGATTGCTCTGGGCAAATAGGCGTACAGGAGCGCTGTGAGCTTCGCTTGGCTGAGGTATCATCTTGGATAGCTGTTGTTGCAGATCGATTCAGAATTGAGGCCATTGGCTATGATACTCGGGGCCATAGCTGGCGACATAATCGGATCGCCTTACGAATTCAACAATACTAAGAGTATCGTTTTTCCGCTCCTCTCCACAGATAGCCGGCCGACTGACGATTCCGTTATGACGATTGCGATTGCGCAGGCCGTTATGCGCTCCCTTGATGAAGGGCGCCCCCTTTCCCAGGCGGCTGTCGAGTGCATGCATGATTTGGGGCGTGCTTACCCCGGAGCCGGATATGGCTACAGATTTGCCGAATGGCTGAGAACCCCAGTTGAACAATGTCGGCCGTACGGTAGTTGGGGAAATGGGTCTGCGATGCGTGTCTCGCCTGTGGCCTGGGCGTACGATAGCCTTGAGCTGGTGGAGGAAAAGGCCGCTCAAACTGCCGAGGTAACCCACAACCATCTCTCGGCGATAGCTGGGGCCCAGGCTGTCGCATCCGGGGTGTTTCTTGCTCGCAACGACGTTTCGAAGCTGGAGATAGCGAAGTATGTGTCGAATCGGTACGGTTACGACTTTGCTTTCTCGTTAGACGACATAAGGGATGGGTATGAGTTCGACGTCAGCTGCGCCGGGTCGGTTCCGGTTGCGTTTGCGGCTTTCCTGGAAGGCGATTCCTTCGAGGACGTTGTTCGCAAGGCGGTGTCCGTTGGGGGAGATTCGGACACCATCGGATCGATGGCGGCGGCGCTAGCCCAGGCGGTCTACGGCATACCCAGCGAAATCGAGGCGGAATGCAGGTCGTTGTTGAGCCGCAAGCTCATTGCGGTCAATGATTTGTTTTGCGAACGGTTCTTGCGTCGCTAAGCGAAACGTTGACGCTGTTAGAGTAGGCTGGCAACGCCAGCATTTGCTATCCGAAGAAAGAAAACGGAACAGTAATTGGCCAGATTGGGTCTAGCGTGAACCAATAACCTACCGCCCAAACGGCGAGTATGGCAAAGCAGATAATCCACTGGAAGTGTCTCTCGGAAGCCTGGTAACTCCGGACATCCTTTTCTACTTGATGTATATCATCAAGTATTTCCTGGTAGGAGCCGTATTCTGGTAGCTCGTGCTCTCGAAGCTTTTCGTTCGCGTATTTCAATCCATCGATTCCCGACAGCGACCCAGGGGTCATACCGGGTTTTGAGTCAAGCCCAACGATGATGGCTAGAAACTTGGCGGCTTCCGGATCATGTTTTCTTAAGAGGGCCAGCCTGCTTTCCATTGACGTCCTTTCTGGTAGACGCTTGGGTGATTGATGTTTGGGTGAAGGATAGGCTTCGTAAGATAGTTTCGTTGCCCAACGAAGCGAGATTCATCACCTTTGCCTAAAATCGTATATCGCTCGAACATCAATCGTATAGAAGGCGACCGGGGCTGGTTAAGCTGCCCTCAAATTCGATAGCGTTGTTAGACCGCCGCTCTCTAACTTTCGCTGGTGGTTTTCAACGTTTAGCATGTTCGCAATAAAGGAAGGAGCCGTTTATGAATGAACCTTCGCTCAAGTTCTTCGGGGTGGATGGGCGGAAGATGGTGTTCGACACTGATGCGTTCAGGCGCGTGTTCGATAGGGAACGGAAGAAGGGGAAGAAGCGCGTCGGTCAGTTCGAGCGCGAGATCGCCGAGGGGCTTTTCGTTTCGCCGGACGCCGTCCATGCATGGCGGATGCGTCAGAACGGTCCGGGGGACCTCGATAGAATCGGTGCGCTTGCGGAATTTCTCGGCGTGGAAACTTGCGCGTTACTTCGGGAGGGGGGCGAGAGGATGCCGTTGCGACTTACCGACAGGCAAACCGAGGCGCTTCGTCGCATTTACGTCGTGGTGGTGGAGTATCTGGACGAGTTCGAGCGCACCATGGGGTTCAACGACCTATGGTTCGAGAGGGTGAAGGCCGGAACTGCGCCGGAGCATATCGAGGACGAGCTTTACGAACTCGCCGATGCGCGCCAGCATGCCGTGCGGCTGGCGGCCGACAAGGAGAGGTTCGACCTGCGCGGGCTGCCCGTCTACGACGCCGTGCTGGAACTCATCGACGATGACCTCGTGGATATCTACGACGGCAAGCTTTCGTACGCCTACCGCTTCGAGGCGCCGGTGGAGACGGAGGACGGCAAGCTGTCCGGCGTGCCGCTCGAGGACGACCTTGATCGGGCCTGGGCAAAGGTCGACGAGGTTTTCGGCCTGCGGTGACGCCGCACCCGTGCCGTGTGGCTCACATTTCCATCAGCCATTCGAGGGCGTTTATCTGCAGAGCAGCAACCTCCGCAGCCCATGTCCACCCCGTAGTACTTCTCCTGGAGCTTCAGCAACCGCTTCCCCTTGATGTCGAACCGCTTCGCCCGGTGTACGATGTAGCTGTTCGCCAGCGTGGAAAGGTATTCGCTTACCGTGGTGGGGGCACGCGCGCGAAGTGCACACCACTTGCACCAACTATACACCGGTTGCACCGAGTGCGCACTGCCTCCTCGCCGCGCCGCTGCGCGCCCTCGCGCTGCGACTCCCTTCCGCCCTTCCAGGTCTTCCACGGTCAAGCCCACCATCCTGCGCGGTTTGCCGCATCTCGACGGAGCTCGTTTCGCACCTTGTGTGCTTCTGCCTTTGTTGGGTTTTTTTAGAAGCCTGCTGCCCGCATGAGCCGCTCGATGGAGTCCAACGTGTCCTCGAACGTGGCCTCCGCTGCATAGGGCGTATTGGCGGTGTAAGAAGCCCATAAGCGGTGCATGGTGTCGGAGGACCGAAGCTCGCCAATGGTTTCCCTCCATCTCTCTACCGCGTCTAAGGAGCCGCGTTTCGCACTAGTGCGCAGCAATGCTTCCCGTACATCGTTTTCGTCGATGGTTTCGGAATAGAACCGCGGAAGCGCATAGAGGTCGTAGAAGTCCCTGCCGCGCGTGCTCGTCTCGCCTCTGCGGAGAACTGTTTCGAGCTTTTCCGCCAAAACCGTTGCTGGATGATACGAATGGACGCTAAGCGCTCCCTGCTCGAACATAAGGTTGAACTGGTGGATGATTTGGGACGGGAACAGCGCGTCGCCGGTGGTTATGTCGACCTTTACCGGTGCGTCTATCCTGCCGTACTTTGCCCTGAGGTGGGCTCTCCAGTTGGCATACTCGTCATCCTCTCGTATCGGCTCCAGCCTCTCGAGCTCGTAGACCATGCCGTCGTCCACGTCCGTGCTGCAGATTTCGGCCATAGCGTCGGCCACCGTTTTCTCGTCCATGTCCATGCCTATGACGGTCGCATCCATGTCCATGGTTGTTCGCTGGTGGATCCCGGTCATGGAGGAGATGAGAAGGCCGCCTTTGAGAACGAACTTGTCTGCATACGGACTTCGCGCAAGGCGCATGAGGAGATGCTCGAAGAGGTACATCTGCAAGACCTCTTGCGGCCTGAGGTTGTGCTCCTGGGCAAGATGCCGGATCCTCCCCCTAAGGCTCGCATCGCTTCTCATCTCGCTCATCCGAGCACCTCCAGATACTTTTGCAGCTCTTCGCGAACTCCCAGCTCATCACACATTTTTGCAAGTTTGCGCAGGTTCCGGTCGTCCTTCCTGAAGTATCCCACAATGGCGTTCTTTACCAACTGGGGGTCGATGATTCCTTTCGACCTCCTCTTGATGATGTCGGCAATCGAACGCTCTGCGTCATAGACGGGTACGACTATCCCCATGGGGTCCTTCACCGTTGTCCTGCCAAGGCCGTAGAGTTTGTCGCTCTCTCTGAAGATTCTCGTGGTGGGATAGGTGCGCTTCAGCTCCTGCGGATTGTATCCCTGCGGGACGCTCACGGATAGGCTTCCGGGTGCACGATCGGAAAGTCCCAGCAAGTAAAGCGCCGTGTCATGCGAAAGTATGCATTTGGTCCATCGCATCGTGATGGCCGCGAAGTCGTCGTCAATTACATTGGGCGAGCAGTAGATTCCGCGAGTGAGTCGATCGATTTTGCCCTGTCGCAGGGCGTGCTCGATGGTGCCAGGTGCAAACCCCGCTTTTTTGAGCTGCGCAGAGGATGCTGCGCCTCCCAAGTCTTCGATATGCTCCAGTATGGATTCTGCCATTGCTCTCCTTGATTTTTAGACACATATTTTATCCATTTTGTGTCTATCTGTCTACTAAGGCGTGCCGTCTTTCCGTGTACTACGGCGGCATCATGGTCGACCAGGGCATGCACGCCCTGAAGGCCGAGGACAACCAGGTGCTGCCCGGGCTGTACGTGGCCGGCATGACCGTGGGCAACCGCTTCCACGGCTGCTACCCCAACACCGCCATGGGCCAGAACCACAGCGGCTGCATCAGCTACGGCCGCCTTGCGGGGAAGAACGCCGCGAAGGGCCTGTAGCGCCGCTCGCCGAACGGGGGAGGGGGTGCCGCCTCGGCCGTGTCCCCTCCCGCAATCCCCGTGGAGCTGCGTTCCGGCGCAGCCCTCCGGAAGGTGCGGCGGATTCCCACGAGCATCCCTCCTTTTTCGATCTCGCCGCCGCACCTCCCGCAGCTTCCGGGCGTCGCCCGAAACGGTTTGGCAGGATTTCGAGGATATGCATCGCCAAAGTGTGCATATCCTCGAAATCCTGCCACGGAACCTGTGCATATCCTCGAAATCCTGCCGTTCGGCATGCATATCCTCGAAATCTTGCCAAGGGTCCGCGCAGGCGGGGTGCTGCTTTCTGTCGATTATTTCGACCGACCAGGCAAGCGGCCTTCCCGGCGGTCCGAAGTGACTATAATAGGCGCAACATTGTCTGGGAGACAGGCTCGCGTCCAGCGGCCGGGCTCGCGACGTTGCGCCTTCGGGGGCGGCGTTCGCGCAGGTCGCCGCCGTTCGCACCCGCGATATGTCGCAACGGAGGATCTATGGCATTCTACTTCGATGAACCGTCCCGTACCTTCAACGAGTACCTGCTGGTGCCGGGCCATACGCCTGCTAGCTGCACCCCGGCGGCCGTTTCGCTGAAGACGCCGTTGGTGAAGTACCGCAAGGGCCAGGAGGAATGCCCCATCTGCCTGAACGTGCCCATGGTGTCCGCCATCATGGCCGCCGTCTCCGACGACCGAATGGCCGTGGCGCTGGCCACCCAGGGCGGCCTGTCGTTCATCTACGGGAACCAGACCATCGAAAGCGAAGCGGCCATGGTGGCCCGCGTGAAGGACTACAAGGCCGGCTTCGTCACCTCCGACGCCAACCTCTCTCCGGACATGACGCTGTCCGACGTCATCGACCTGAAGGAGCGCTACGGCCACTCCACCATGCCCGTCACCGCTGACGGCACCGCCCACGGCAAGCTGGTGGGTATCGTCACCGAGCGCGACTACCGCCTGTCGCGCATGAGCCTGGACGAGAAGGTCGCCGACTTCATGACCCCGCGCGAGAAGCTCATCGTGGCCCCCGCCGACGTCACGCTGAAGGCCGCCAACGACATCATCTGGGACCACAAGCTGAACTCGCTTCCCGTGGTTGACGAAAACGACTGCCTGGTCAGCCTGGTGTTCCGCAAGGACTACGACTCCCACAAGGAGAACCCCGACGAGATGCTGGACACCCACAAGCGCTACATGGTGGGCGCGGGCATCAACTCCCGCGACTACGCCGAGCGCGTGCCGGCGCTGGTTAAGGCCGGTGCCGACGTGCTGTGCATCGACAGCTCCGAGGGCTTCTCCGACTGGCAGAAGATGACCATCCAGTGGGTGCGCGATCACTACGGCGACGCGGTGAAGATTGGCGCGGGCAACGTGGTGGACCGCGAGGGCTTCCGCTTTTTGGCCGACGCGGGCGCCGACTTCGTGAAGATCGGCATCGGCGGCGGATCGATCTGCATCACCCGCGAGACGAAGGGCATCGGGCGCGGCCAGGCCACGGCGGTGATCGAGGTGGCGAAGGCCCGCGACGAGTACTTCCGCGAGACCGGCGTCTACGTGCCCATCTGCTCCGACGGCGGCATCGTCTACGACCACCACATCTCGCTGGCGCTTGCCATGGGCGCCGATTTCGTCATGCTGGGCCGCTACTTCGCCCGCTTCGACGAGAGCCCCTCGGCCAAGGTCATGGTCAACGGCACCTACATGAAGGAGTACTGGGGCGAAGGCTCGGCCCGCGCCCGCAACTGGGGACGCTACGATCTGGGCGGCAAGAAGAAGACGCTGTCCTTCGAGGAGGGCGTGGACTCCTACGTGCCCTACGCCGGCAGCCTGAAGGACAACATGGACGTGACGCTGCTGAAGCTGAAGAGCACCATGTGCAACTGCGGCGCGCTCACCATCCCCGAGTTCCAGGACAAGGCGAAGCTGACGCTGGTCTCCGCCACCTCCATCGTGGAAGGCGGCGCCCACGACGTCCTGCTGAAGGACAAGGCCCCCTTCGCCAGCAACACGCGCTAGGGAGTGCCGGAGGGCATACTCGCTAACGAGCACGCGACATGAAACGCGGGGCCCGGTCGCCACCAAGCGCCGGGCCCCGCTTCTGCTTCCCGGGGGGACGAAACTTGAGTTGTGCATCGCACAACTCGCTTTTCGTCCCTTCAGCCGCCAGCCTTCTCATCTGGGAAAACAGCATAAAACACCAGTTCATATGCGAGGGACGAAACTTGAGTTGTGCGATCTTGGTGCCTCGCGCACGACCCGCGCCCTAGCTCGCGCGCAGGTCGCGGGCTAGGGCGTGCAGCTCGCTTTCGAAGATGCTGCCGGGCAGGCGCACGAAGGACACGTTGTGGAAGATGGGGGAGTCTGGCAGCTCCACGATGCGCAGGGTGCCGTCGGCCAGCTCGCGCTGGATAGCCGATTCGTAGACGAACGAGACGCCGAAGTCTCCCGCGACGAACCGCTTGATGATGTCCAGGCTCTCCACCACGCAGGCATACGCGAACGAGTCGGTGGTCAGGTTGCGCCCGGCCAGCGCATGGGCGAGCACGTCGCGGCTGCCGCTGGTCTCCTCGCGCAGGATGAGCCGCTCCCCTAACAGGCTCTCGAAGGAGGTGGGTTCGGTGGAGAAGGCGTGGCCGGCGGCGCAGATGCATACCAGCCGTTCGGTGCTGAACACGTCGTGGGCGTAGGCGCTCTTGTCGAACAGGCCCTCGACGAAGGCGCAGTCGATCTCGCCGTCGTCCAGCAGTCCCAGCAGCTGCTTGGTGCCGCCCGAGCGGACGGTGACGTTTATTTCCGGGTGCTTGGCCAGGTAGCGGACGAGCGGGTCGGCCACCACGTACTCGCCTGCGGTCAGCGTCATGCCGATGCGCAGTAGGGTCGCCTGCCCATGGGCCGCCTCGGCCACGCGCTCGCGCAGGAGCTGTTCGTCGTGGGCCATGGTGGCAAGGGCTCCCTTGAGCAGGCGCCCTGCGTCGGTAAGTTCCAGTTTCTTGTGCTCGTAGGTGAACAGCTTCGCGCCGTACTCCCGCTCCAGATACGAGATGTGCTGCGAGACGGCGGGCTGGCTGAGCGAGAGCTCGGCGGCCGCCTGAGTGTAGTTGAGCGTTCTGCAGACGGTGAGGAACGTCTTGACGCGGAAGTCGTGCACGGCTGCTCCTTTGACGTCTTCTTCTCGAACGGCTCCCGATGGAAGCGCCTTCCTATGGATAACGATTCATTATAGTATCCAAAGAAAGCATAAGGTCAAATTTGGCAGAGAGCCGTCATACTGAGCAAGCCGCGTTCCCGCGGGCCGTTGCAAGAGACGTTCTGCGGCCCGCGGTTCGAACCGGAATTCCGTCCGTCCGGCGGCCGAGCGGCCGGCTAGCAACTATAAGAAAGGCGAGAGATGTTCGAGCTCATCAAGAAAGTGCCCATCCCCACCGCAGGCGTTGCCCTTGGCATGGCGGCGCTCGGAAACCTGCTGGCTCCCTACGTGCCGGTTGCCCACGGGCTGTGCGGCGTGCTGTCCCTTGGCCTGGTGAGCCTGCTGGTGGCCAAGATCGTCCTGTTCCCCGCGATGATCCGGGAGGACTTCAAGAACTCGATTCTCGCCAGCGTGTTCGGCACGTTCTTCATGACGTTCATGCAGCTGGCGGGCTACCTGGCGCCCTACGCCTTCGAGCCTGCGTTCGCGCTATGGGTTGCCGCGGTGACGGGGCACTTCGCGCTGATGGCGTGGTTCACGATGCGGTTCATCCGCCGCTTCAAGCTTGCCGAGGTGTTTCCCACCTACTTCATCTGCTACGTGGGCATCATCGTGGCGTCCGTGACTTCCCCCTCCTTCGGCATGGAGGCTTTGGGCGTGGCCGTCTTCTGGTTCGGCTTCGCCTGCTATCTGGTGCTTTTAGCGGTGATGACCGTCCGCTACCTCAAGCACGAGGTGCCCGAGCCCGCCCGTCCGCTGTTCTGCATCTACGCCGCCCCCATGAGCCTGTCGCTGGTGGGCTACCTGAGCGTGACCGAGGAGCCGAACGTCCTGTTCGTGGGAGGGCTGCTGGTGCTGGCCCAGATGCTGCTGGCCGTGGTGCTGTTCCGGCTGCCGAAGTTCCTGGCGCTGAAGTTCTACCCCAGCTTCGCGGCCATGACCTTCCCCTTCGTCATCTCCGCCATGGGGCTGGGCAAGGCCTGCGACGTTCTGGCTGCTTCGGGTATCGGCATCGCGGCCTCCCCCCTGGCGCAGGCGCTCGTCGTTGCGGAGCTGCTGTTCGCCACGGGAATGGTGCTCTTCGTCCTCGGCCATTACGCGAAGTTCTTCTACGGCGCCTTCAAGGAAGCCCGGCAGACGGTGGAAGCCCCCGTCTTCTCCCCCGAGCTGGCCGAATAGGATTGCCGATTTCCCTTCCATAGCCGGCGGCCCGGCACCCCCCTTCACCCCTCCCGGCCGTCCGGCGCACTTTCTCCGAGCCCGCATGCTTTCGTGCGGGCTCTATTTGTGTGCTGCGTTTGGTTTTCCGACGATTATACCCCCAGGGGGTATATGATGGCGAAAAGGAACCGCACGAAGGAGTGTGCCGTGGAGGAATGCGAGCAGAGCGGCGGCCAGGTAATCGAGGATGCCGTGGCAACCGACGGAGGACCGGACGGGTGCCCTTGCCGGCACAAGTCCACGCCGCGCAGCCAGCAGCTGCAGGCCGACGTGCAGCGGCGGCTGAACCGTGCCATCGGGCAGCTGACCGGCGTGAAGGCCATGGTGGAGGACAACCGCTACTGCGGGGACGTGCTGACGCAGCTGGCTGCGGTGGAGAGCGCCGTGCGGCGCGTGTCGGAGCTGATCCTGGCGGAGCACATGCGCACCTGCGTGATCGAAGAGGTGCGCCGGGGCAACGACGAGGTGGTGGACGAGGCCATGGGCCTTATCCGCCGCTTCATGTAGGAAGGTACCATCATGGAAGACTCTGGAATGCAGCCTACGGCCAAGCTGCGCATCGCCATCGACGGCATGCACTGCGCCAACTGCGCCGCCTCCATCGAGAAGGCCTACGGCAAGACGCCCGGGGTGGTCAGCTGCAACGTGAACCTGGCCAACAACACCGGCATGGTCGAGTTCGACCCAACGTACGCATCGGTGGACGACATGTTGCACGTGTTCGACGATCTCTCCTTCACCGCCGAGGTCATCCCCGACGACGCGCCCCTGGTGGACGAGAACCGCCGGGCCCGCGAGGCCGCCCGCAGCAAGCACGACCTGAAGGTGTTCGGGGCGTCGGTGGCGCTTACGGCGGTCATATTCTGCATCGGCATGCTGCCGGGCTGGCATATGGCGGCAGGCAGCTTCCTGGCGGGGCTGTTCGTGGCCGACCCCACCCACGCCCAGGCCATGTTTGCCGCGAACGTGCTGCTCATGGTGCTGACCATCCCCGTGCAGTTCGGCTGCGGCGCCCGCTTCTACAAGGGGGCGGTAGGCTCGCTCAAGGGTGGATCGGCCAACATGGACGTGCTGGTGGCCCTGGGCACGTCCATCGCCTTCCTCTTCTCGCTGTGGATCACGTTCCTGCCGGCGGTCACGGGGGACTGGCGGGGCGACCAGGGCCTTCGCATCAACGACGGCATGCCCTACTACGAGACCTGCGCCATGCTCATCACCTTCGTGCTGCTGGGTAAGATCTTGGAATCGCGTGCGAAGGGGGCCACGAACCAGGCCATCGAGGCGCTCATGAGCCTGACGCCGCCCGTGGCTTGCGTCGTGCGCGGGGGCAAGCAGGAGGAGGTGCCGCTGGCCCAGGTCATGGCGGGTGACACCGTGCTCGTGCGCCCGGGCGAGAAGGTGCCGGTGGACGGCGTGGTGGTTGCGGGCCGTTCCGAAGTGGACGAGTCCATGCTCACCGGCGAGCCGCTGCCCGTGCTGAAGGAGGCCGGGTCTGAGGTGACCGGCGGCACGTCGAACGCCACGGGGTCGCTCACGGTGCGGGCGCTGCGGGTGGGGAAGGACTCCACGCTGGCGCGCATCGTGCGTGCGGTGGAGGACGCCCAGGGCTCGAAGGCGCCGGTGCAGCGCATGGCCGACAGGATCGCCGCCGTGTTCGTGCCCGCCATCCTGGGCATCGCGGCGCTCACGTTCCTCGTGTGGTTCTTCCTGGTGCCGCCGCAGAGCGCCGATACGCTGCTGCAGCAGGCGCTGCTGCCCGCCATCGCCGTCATCGTGGTGGCGTGCCCCTGCGCGCTCGGGCTGGCCACGCCCACGGCCCTCATGGTGGGCATGGGCAAGGGGGCGCAGCTGGGCGTGCTCATCAAGGACGGCGAGGTGCTGGAGCGCGTGTGCGGCCTCACCGACGCCGTGTTCGACAAGACGGGCACGCTGACCGTGGGCGCGCCGCAGGTGGTCGAGTGCACCCTGTCGCCCGAGGACCTGCGGCTGGCGGCGGCGGTGGAGGGTCCGAGCGAGCATCCCCTGGCCCAGGCGGTCATCGCCTATGCGGCGTCCACGGGGGCGCTGGGCGAGCCGGTCCGCGAGGCATATCGCCAGGCTTTCTTGTCCAATCCTGCGCGGCGCCCTCGGGTGGACGGAAAGGTTGTCAGCGAAAAGGAGGCTCGGGACCATTACGGGCGCCTGCTTGCGGAGGCGCTGCCCGCGGTCGAGGAGTTCAACGCCGTGGTGGGGGAGGGCGTGGAAGGCATCGTCGAAGGCCACCGCGTGTTCGTGGACGCCATGGTGTCGGTAGACGGACGGGCCGCCGGCGCTTTCACCTTCCGCGACCAGCCCAAGCCCAACGCCGCCGGCGCTCTGCTGCAATTGCGTCTTGAGCTGGGCGTTTCCTCCTACATGGTCACCGGCGATGCGGAAGGTCCGGCCCAGGAGGTTGCGGCGGAGGTGGGCATCGCGCCCGACCACGTGTTTTCGGGGGTGAAGCCGCTGCAGAAGGCCGACAAGGTGCGCGAGGTGCGCGAAGCGGCGGCTGCGCGGGCAGCGGAAGCCGCGACCGCGAGTGCGGCCGGCATGCGGCGCGGGTCGGGCCGCGGCCCGGTGGTGGCCTTCGTGGGCGACGGCATCAACGACGCTCCGGCCCTGGCCGCCGCCGACGTGGGCGTGGCCATGGCCTCCGGCACCGACGTGGCCCTGGACGCCGGCCAGGTGGTGCTCATGCGCGACAACCTGGCCGATCTGGGGGTGGCCGTACGCCTGTCGAAGGCCACCATGCGCAAGATCAAGCAGAACCTGTTCTGGGCGCTCATCTACAACTGCATCATGATCCCGTTGGCCGCCGTCGGCATCCTTGCCCCGGCCCTCGCCGGCGCCGCCATGGCCTTCTCCAGCGTCTCGGTGGTAAGCAACTCCCTGCTGCTCAAGCGATTCAAGGGCTAAGGTCGCGGCAGGCGGCGGAGGTGCGGCGCGGTAGCGGGGCGCGCGGCGTGCGACAGCAAAAGGCCCCGAAGCGGCTTCGGGGCCTTTTGCCGAAGGGGTCTCGCGGGAACAGCAGCTATTCCTTGAAGGCCTTCTTCAGATCCCATACGGGGTTTTCCCCGCGTGGCGCGGGAACCCATCCTTCGGGGCAGTCCTCGGTGTGGCATTCGTCGCATGCCAGCACCGATTGCCCGTCGAGGGAGTGGCAGTTCGTGCAGGCGCCCGCATCGTAATGGGACTTGTGCGGGTTGAACCCGGGCGTTCCGCCGTAATCCTGGGTTGCTTCGCTGATATCGCTGCGAGGATGGCAGGAAAGGCAGAACTTCGCCGTCATATCCTCTGCGGCAACCCCGTCAAGCTGGCCGAGGGTATGGGCCGCCAGAAGGGATCCGACCGCAGCCTGCGATGTTCCCGACGATTCGGCGTTTTCCCCTTCCGGGGCTGCACTTTCCGCACTTACGTCGTTTCCGCCTGCGGCTTGGGGGCTGCCGGTCGTAGAGGCGCATCCTGCGAGGGCCGCAACCAGCACCGCGGCGATGCCCGCGACGAGCAACGAGCGCTTTTTCCTGGTAAGCTTCATCGAACCACCTTTTCGTAGAGTGTCTGCCAGAGCATTCGCTAGATATTAGCGTGGATGTAGTCCAACCCAAGCATCTCGCGAATGGCGAGCCATCCGAAGCACTGGCCGTGGCCGATGCCGGACCCCATGACATTGGGGGGATAGACGTCGCCGTAGAACGAGCCCGCGGTGTTGCCGGCTGCGTACAGGCCGGGGATGGGCAGGCCCTTGGTGTCCAGCACGCGCATGCGTTCGTCCTGCTTCAGACCCCCGCGGGTCGACGTCATCGACGAGCAGGTCTTCGAGCAGTAGAACGGCGGGGTGTCGAGCTTGCACATCCAGACGGGGTCCTTGTAGAAGTCCAGGTCCTCGCCAAGCTCGCACAGCTCGTTGTAGCGGTTGAAGCTGGCCATGAACACCTCCTCGTCGAAGCCGCAGTGCTTGCACAGCTCCTCGATGGTGTCGAACTTGAAGGTGAGCCCCTTCTCGACGTTCTTGTCAACCTCTTCCTGCGTGTTGGAGGTGCAGTAATCCTCGACGAAGTAGCCGTCCTTGGGGTACTTGCTCTCCCATGCGGAGTCCCAGATCGACCAGGTCATGCCGTCGGGGGTGCAGGTGAGCTTCGGCACGGAGTAGGCTTGGAACGGCAGGTTCTCCGCCGCGATGCGCCGGCCGGTGGTATCGACCATGAGGTTGCCGGGAAGCGATGCGACGCCGGCGTAGAAATGGGTGCCGTCCAGGAAGTCGGGCAGCTTGCCGTCCATCATGATCGCCGAGAAGGACCACATGTCGGCGCAGATGGCGGTATCCATCTCGGCGCCGATCCAGATGCCCATCTTCTGGCCGTCGCCCGAGTCGTTCTGGTTGATGTTGTAGCGGACGACCTTCGCCAGGTCGGGGTTGTAGTACTCCATCATGTCGTGGTCGGCAGCCATGTCGCCGGTTGCCAGCAGCACGCCCTTGGAGGCGTTGAAGCGAACGTACTCCTCGTTCTCGTCCTTGGCGATGACGCCGGTGACGCGACCGGACGAATCGCGCTCCAGGTAAAGGGCCGGGGTGGAGTAGTGGAACACCGCGCCGTGCTCGGTGGAGTACTCCTCCATGACCTGCGTCCAGTTGACGGGGTTGCCCGTGCCGAAGAAGCTGCCGTCCTCGTTCGCGAAGTAGATCATCTGCGGATAGCACTGCCACAGCTCGCTTGCGCCCGCCATGCCGATGCCGTCGTTGGTGATCTTGTATTCCAGCGACGCGGCGGGGATGAGCTTGTACCCCTTGGAGGCGAACGCCTTCTCCAGCCAGTTGATGTAGTCGGCGGAGTTGTCGAACCACAGGCCGTAGGAGGACATGCGACCGTTGACGCCGTTGGTGATGGCCCACGTGTTCATGATGAAGTCCTTGCGGTCGGTGGTAAGACCGAGGCTCTTCTGAAGGTCGGAGTTGAAGCCGGCGGTGCACAGGCGGGCGACGCCGAAAGAGCCGCCCTTTTCCAGCACGTGCACGTTGGCGCCTGCTTCGGCCGCCATCATCGCTGCGGGCAACCCGGCAACGCCCGCGCCCACGATGACGATCTCGCAATCGGTGGTTTCGACGATCTCGTTCTCCGGAACGGGGTCGGGCGCCGTCATCCAGGCCGGTTTGCCGTCGGTGCTGGGAGCGGGGGTCGCGGTCGTCTGCTGCGCGGGCGCGGCTTCGGCTTTGGTGGCGCCGTCGTCCTTGGGGGCTTCCGGCTCCTTGGGCGCCTCGGGGGCTTTCTCCTGAGGCGCGGAGCATGCGGCGAGAGTGCCTGCGAATGCGGCGCCTACGCCTGCGACCGCTGCGCTCGTAAGGAAGCTCCGACGAGAAATCTCTTTCATGGCAATTCCTTCCCTCTCTGGTTTCCCCGGCTGCGCCCTCGTTCGCAGCTGGGCTTCGACTTCGAGGTTATCCGGATAACCCTCGTAACCTCAGACGAGCTTTTCGTCGAAACGGGGTTATTTTTCGTAACCCCAACCGCTACACTACCGACTGTGTGCACGAACCAGGGGAGGGGACCGTGGGCAATTTGCATGCGCTGCCGAGCGCCTCGACGCTCAAAGGGGCTTTGAGAATCTACCGGGGCTACTGGTTTATGGCGGGCCCCGCCTTCGCCCTGGCGCTTCAGTTCTATCTCAACCATCGCCTGGGCCTTGTGGAGATGTTTCCGCGGGCGACGTTCCCCGATGTTCTGTGCGGGGTCAGCTGCGTGGTCCTGCTCGTGTACATCGCCGCAAGCTGCCTGACGCATAGAAGCCTGAGCCGCTTCCTTCCGGAGGCGTCGAACGTTGCCGGCGTAGCTTCGTTCGCGTGCCTGGCGGTTTCGGCTCCTCTGGGGTTTTCGGGCCACCTCTTCGTGTTCCTTGTCGCGGGATCGGTCCTCTTCGCCTTCTATTTCATGAGCCAGATCATCTTGTGGTTCGAGGTCTTCTGCTGCCTCGACAATGTGGTCAACTTGCTGTTCGGCCTTTTGTTCACCGCCCTTTCCGGCGTGCTGTGCTGGTTTCTGCTGGGCTTGTTCGGGGCGCGCCTTCTGGTTGCCGAGGTTGCCTACGTGCTGCTCGGGGGCGTGTGCATGGGGTTTGCCCGCCGGAAGATTCCCGAGCTGGATTCGCGTCGGCCGGCGCCCCGCTCGTTCGCCAATCTTCCGGCGAGCCTTCTGGCGGCAACGTTCCTGGTCGGCTTCGGCCTTATGTACTCCACCTGCTCCATATCGCTTCACGACCTGCATGCCTCGTTCAGCTGGAGCCTGACGATCTTCTCCGCGGTTCTGTGCGCGATCGTCTTTCTCGGCTCCAGCAGGATCAGCATCCAGATGCTCTATTACGTAGCGGCCCCTCTGACGATGGCGGGGATTGCGATTTCGCTGTTCAGTCCCTCGGCTGCGTCGTTCTCCCTTACCCTTGTCAACCTAGGCTGCTATACCTTCTTCGTGTTCGTGGCCATTCTCCACTGCTCGATCTGCCACAAGCAGAACCTCAATCCGCTTCGGGCGACGTCGCTTCTGGTGCTCTCCCTCTACATCGGCATTTTCGGCGGTCGGGCCCTGTTTTCCGTCGTCGACGGGTTCGTGGACCCCGCTTTCGTCGATGCGGCGCATGCCGTGGTTTCCGCGGTGCTCGTCATGATCCTCGTCGTATGCCTTATGGCAGGAAACGTCGCTGCGAGAAAGGAAATAATCGAGCGCGAGGTCAAGCAGGGGTTCGACCATATCAACGAGTACGACACCAACGAGTTCGCCGAGCGCATAGTGTCGTCCTACAAGC
>DBFAWQ010000012.1:0-14863 GCA_048242115.1 Eggerthellaceae bacterium | reverse complement strand
CGCGCTGTTCTGCGCCCTTATCATCGTGGGGGGCTACATCAGCATCCCCATAGGGCCGGTGCCCATCGCCTTCGCCGACTTCTTCGTCATGATGGCCGCCCTCTTCCTGGGACCGAAGTGCGCCCTCGCCTCCGTCGGGCTCTACATAGCCCTGGGCGCCCTGGGCCTTCCCGTATTCGCAGGCGGCAAAGCGGGGCTCGCGGTTCTGGCAGGTCCCACCGGCGGCTTCCTCGTCGGGTACCTGCTGCTGGCCGCCGTGGCCGGCAGCGTAGCGGTCGCGGGCCGGCGCAAGCCCTGGGCCCTCCTCGTCGCACTTTTGGCGGGCAACGTTGCCCTGTACGCCGTCGGGGTGCCCTGGCTCAAGTTCCAGATGGGCATCGACTGGGCCGCCGCCCTGGCCGCAGGCCTGGTCCCCTTCCTTCCGGGTTTGGTCGCGAAGATAGCCCTCGCCACGGTGCTCGCCGCGCCCGTGGCCCGAAGGTTCGCCACCACGATGCAGATCGCAGAGACCGATGCACCTGCTGGAAACGCGTGAGCTTCGCCACCGCTTCCCCGACGGCACGGAGGCCCTGCGCGGGGTGAGCCTCGCCTTCCCCGCCGGCGGCCTCACGGTGCTCGCCGGGGCGAACGGCTCGGGCAAGACCGTGTTCGCG
The DNA here is from genome assembly GCA_048242115.1 of Eggerthellaceae bacterium. Lineage (GTDB taxonomy): Bacteria > Actinomycetota > Coriobacteriia > Coriobacteriales > Eggerthellaceae > Xiamenia. Next base: position 14,210 of record DBFAWQ010000012.1, on the reverse strand, counting down.
CGGCATCTGAACGGCCTTCTGCGGCCCACTTCCGGCGAGGTGCTTCTGGAGGGGCGGTCCATATTCGAGGATATCGCCGCCGCGCGGCAGGCCGTGGGTCTGGTCTTCCAGAACTCGGAGAGCCAGTTCGTCGGGCAGACGGTCACAGACGACGTCGCCTTCGGCCCCGAGAACCTGAACCTTCCCGCCGCCGAGGTGGGCCGCCGCACCGAGGAGGCGCTTCGCCGGGTGGGGCTGTGGGATAGGCGCGACGCGAGCCCCCACCTTCTTTCCGGAGGCCAGAAACGCCGGGCCGCCATCGCAGGCGTGCTGGCCATGGGCCCGAAGGCCGTGGTGCTGGACGAGCCGTTCTCGGGGCTCGACTACAGCGGCGTGCGCCAGGTGCTGCGCCAGCTGGTCGAGCTCAAGGAAGGGGGCACCGCGGTCATCGTCATATCCCATCAGCTGGAGAAGCTGCTCGCCCATGCGGACCGGCTGGTGCTGTTCGACCGGGGCGCCGTCGTCGCCGACGGAAGCCCGCTGGAGGTGGCCCCCTTCCTCGAGCGCCACGAGGTGCGCAACCCTCTGGCCTGCGGAGTCTCCTTGGAACATCTCAGCTGGCTTTCGTCCGGCGAGGAGACCTGCGATGCCTAGGGGCGCCCAACCGCTGCTCTTCCACTACATGGCCAAGGGCACGCCGCTGCACGCCATGGACCCCCGTGCGAAGCTGGCCCTGCTGCTGCTCGTGGGCATCGCCATCGCGCTTGCGCACAGGCCGTGGCAGTTCGCCCTCGTCGGCGCCGCCCTCGCCTGCGCCCTGGCCGCGGCGAGGCTGCCGCTGCGCGCGCTCCTGCGCCAGGCGCTCCCCTTCGCGCCGCTCATCGCCGCCGTCTTCGCCACGAAGCTCTTCCTCACGCCGGGAAGCCCCCTGCCGCTGCTGGGATCTGCGGGCGCCACCTGGGAGGGAGCCGGGGAGGGGGGCGCCTTCGCGTGCAGGATGCTGGCCGTGGTGGCGCTGTGCACCCTCATGATGGCCACCACCACGCTGCGCTCGCTCGAGAAGGCCCTCGGTTGGGCGCTGCGGCCCGTGCCCCTGGTGCCCGCCGGCCGGGTGGCCACCGCCTTCGGCCTCACCTTCACCATGCTGCCCGTGCTCATGGACTCCTATCGGCAGATCGCCGACGCCCAGGCCAGCCGTTGCGCCAACCTGCGTCGAAACCCCCTCTCCCGGATGCTGCCAGCGTTGCGGGCGCTCCTGGGCACCACGATGCGCCGCGCCGACGAGATCGCCTACGCCATGGAGTCGCGCTGCTACTCCGAAGTGCGCTCCTCTCCCGAGTTCGCCGGCCGTCCCTCCGACAAGGCGTTTCTCTTGGGAGGCGTCGCCCTCCTGGCCGCATGCTGGCTGTAGGCGCGCCCGAATTGCTTACGGGAGGAAAACGCTGCTCGAACGGCTCGTCAAACAAAAGGCGACGCACCATCGGTGACCTTGGAACTTGGATATGATTGGCCCAACAGCACAGGCGCACCGGAAAACGGGCGCCCGGCAACAAGAGATACTAGGAGGACGCCATGACTACCGAGAACAAGGCTCAGGCCGAGGCCGCGAAGGCCGCAGAGGACGCGAAGGCGGCGGCCGCATCCGCAGCCGAATCCGCGAAGGACGCCGCCGGCGACGCGGCCGCCAAGGCCAAGGAAGCCGCGGGCCAAGCTGCCGAGCAGGTGAAGGAGGCGGCCGGGGCCGCCGCCGAGAAGGCCAAGGGCTTCGCGGCCGACACCGCGGCCAAGGCCAAGGACGCAGCCCAGGGCGCCGTCGATTCCGCGAAGAAGTCCCTGGACGCCAACGGCGACGGCAAGGTGAGCGCCGAAGAGGTCGTAGACAAGGCCAAGGAGGGCTTCGAACACCTTAAGGAGGGCTTCCTGGGCGCCGTGCACGACGTGGCCGAGAAGGTTGAGAAGAAGACGGACAAGTAGGTTCCCCTCCGGCGCAGCGCGGCCCCATCCCATGGCCGCCACCCCCTGCGCCCGGCGAGGATTCCCGTTTCGCCCCCGGTTGCCGTCGGCGGCCGGGGGCTTTTTGTCTCCCACGCAGATATGTACCGCGTCAAAGCCGAAAGGTGACTAGCGGCGCTTCCGCGCACACCTGCATCGCTGGCGCAGTTCGCGACAACGCACGTTCTTTTGTGCTACTATACGCGGTCATGGCAAGCCGTAGGAACATACCCTCTTTCGTCTACAAGCTCATGCTGGTGGCCGCAACCGTCATCTGGGGGTTCGCCTTCGTGGTGATGAAGGACTCCGTGGACGTGCTGCCGCCGGCGCAGCTGATCGGCGTGCGCTTCACGCTGACGGCGCTGCTCATGGCGGCGGTGTTCCATGGGCACTTGAGAGGCACCCTTAACCGAGAATGCCTGAAGGCGGGGCTTGTCCTGGGGCTCGTGACGTTTCTGGCCTTCTGGGTGCAGACCATCGGCCTCACGGACACCACCGCCGGCAAGAACGCCTTCCTCACCGCCACCTACTGCGTCATCGTCCCCTTCATGATGTGGGCCGTGGTGCGCAAGCGCCCGTCGGTGGCCAACGTGGCGGCCGCGCTGCTGTGCATCGTCGGCATCGGCTGCGTGTCCCTTTCCGCCGAGACGCTTTCCGTGGGCTTCGGCGACGCCATGACCCTTCTGTGCGCCTTCTTCTTCGCCGCCCAGATCATCGCCATCTCGCGGTTCTCGAAGCGCCACGACGTGCTGGCGCTCACCGTCTACCAGTTCCTCTTCGGCGGCCTCATGGGGCTTGCCGTGGGATTGGCAAGCGAACCTTTGCCCGACCTTGCCGCGGTGGCCGACCCGGGCTTCCTGCTGAACCTCGCCTACCTGGTGGTGCTCGCGTCGGCGGTATGCTACGTGCTGCAGAACGTGGGGCTGGCCCACGTGCCGCCGGCCCAGGGATCGCTTCTACTGTGCTTGGAGTCGGTGTTCGGGGTGGTGGCCTCGGTGATGCTGCAGGGCGAGCAGCTCACCGCGCGCATGGTCCTGGGTTTCGCGCTCATCTTCGCCGCCGTGGTGCTGAGCGAGCTTGGCCCCCAGCTGGCCGCCAAGCTGCACCGCCCGGGCGCTTCGCAGACGCCAGGCCTGGAGTCGGCGCCCGACGAGGATGCCGAAGCCCCCACCGCCGCCTAGGACCTCCCTCCACGCCCTCCACGCTCCGCCGAAGCCGCATCCCACCGCCAGCGCGGCAACCGCAGCGCAGCCTTACAGTGCATAACCGGAGGGTTTTCCGCGAATCTCTGCAAAACCCTCCGGTTATGCACTCCTTGCCGCCGTCCCAAGCCGCCCCTTTTCGCTATAATTGCCTGCACTGTCAGACCCCGCGCCTAAGGAGGCCCCATGGATCCCAACGTCCGCCCCGACGATATGCAGCGCATCAACACCCCTGAGCTCGCCCAGGCGTTCATCGACGAGCAGGTTGCGGCCATCCGCGATCAGGTGGGCGACGGGAAGGTGCTGCTGGCGCTTTCCGGGGGCGTGGACTCCAGCGTGGTTGCGGCGCTGCTCATCCGAGCCATCGGCAAGAACCTGGTATGCGTGCACGTGAATCACGGGCTCATGCGCAAGGGCGAGTCCGAGCAGGTCATCGACGTGTTCGAGAACCAGATGGACGCGAACCTGATCTACGTGGACGCCACCGACCGTTTCCTGGATTTGCTGGCCGGCGTTGACGAGCCCGAGGCCAAGCGCAAGATCATCGGCGGCGAGTTCATCCGCGTGTTCGAGGAGGAGGCGCGGAAGGTGGGCGACGAGGTGGACTTCCTGGCCCAGGGCACCATCTACCCCGACATCCTGGAGTCGAAGGACGGCGTGAAGGCCCACCACAACGTGGGAGGGCTGCCCGAAGACCTGCAGTTCGAGCTGGTGGAGCCGGTGAAACTTCTGTACAAGGACGAGGTTCGCGAGGTGGGACGGGCCTTGGGGCTACCCGAATCCATGGTTGAGCGCCAGCCCTTCCCCGGCCCGGGGCTGGGCGTGCGCTGTCTGGGCGCCATCACCCGCGATCGCCTGGAGGCTCTGCGCGAGGCCGACGCCATCGTGCGCGAGGAGATGGAAGCCGCGAACGTGGGCGCCTGGCAGTACTTCGCCGTGGTGCCCGACATGCGCGCCACGGGCGTTCGCGACGGCGTGCGCGCCTACGAGTGGCCGGCCGTCATCCGCGCCATCAACACCGTGGACGTCATGACCGCCGAGGTGCCCGAGCTCGATTGGGCGCTGCTCAAGCGCATGACCGACCGCATCACCCACGAGGTCCCCGGCATCTGCCGCGTCTGCTACGACCTGACCCCCAAGCCGGTGGGCACGGTGGAGTGGGAGTAAATTCCACGCATCCGTTCGGTCGCCTTATCGGGCGCTCCTTTCGCGGGGCGCCCGATTTGCCATCCGCCTGCAGCAAAGCAGCCAAAGGGGAAGACATGTATGGCCGCCTCCGCATTGCGCCCGGCAGGCGCCGCTCGTCCGTTCTTGCTGGGCCGATTCCGCCAAGCCGACGGCGACTCGGCGATAATGAACCGCATCGCACAGGGTAAAGCTGCCGCGTCGGACGAATACCGGAGAGGGACAGCGCAGGAGAAGGACGGGATCGATGCCAGGTACGGGAACGTTCATCAACGTCGTCGCCATCGTCGCCGCCGGCGTTCTGGGCGTGGCGGGCGGCAGGCTCGTGGGCGAGCGCATGCAGGACGGGCTCGAGAAGGCGTGCGGGGTCTGCGTGATGTTCATCGGCATCTCGGGCGCCCTTTCGGGCATGCTCACCATCAGCGACGGGGCGCTCGTTTCGGGCATGTCGCTGTTCGTCGTCATCAGCGTCGTCATCGGGACGTTCGTCGGCGAGGCGGCGGACATCGACGGGCTTGTGAGGCGCTTCGGCGAATGGCTGAAGCGAAGGACGGGCAACGAGGGGGACCAGTCCTTCGTGCAGGCGTTCGTAGCGTCCTCGGTCACGGTGTGCGTGGGGGCCATGGCCGTCGTCGGGTCGGTGGAGGACGGCCTGACGGGCGACTTCTCCATCCTGGCGACGAAGGCCGTCCTCGACTTCGTGATTATCCTGGCCATGACCTGCTCCCTCGGCAAGGGCTGCGCGTTCTCCGCCATCCCCGTCGGGCTGTTCCAAGGCTCCGTCACGGCGCTTTCCTTGCTCATCAGGCCGCTCGTGACCGACCAGGCGCTCGCATCGCTGTCGCTGGTCGGCGGCATCCTCATCTTCTGCGTCGGCGTGAACCTGGTGTGGGGGCAGAAGGTGCGCGTGGCCAACATGCTGCCCGCGATCCTGGTTGCCCCCCTCCTCACGTTCTTGCCGATCGCCTGGTAGAAACGTACCTCAGCCCAGCCTTTCGAAGCTCACGGTGGCGTTCTTGAGGGATATCTTGCCCACCTGGTAGCCGTAGGCGGCAAGCTCCTTCTTGTAGCGGAGGAAGGAGTGGTCCACGGGCACGCCAGCGATACGCCCGGCCTCGTCGAGCGTGAGGGTCAGCTGCGGCTTCCCCGTCTGCTGCACGTAGCGCCAAAGCTTGTCGTACTTGCTCATCTCTCTCCTATCGCCTACCTGGATAACGCGGGGGCGCCGCCCTCGCTTCGTCCCCCGCATGGGCTCCCGCACCGGCACCCGTTCCTCATTTCACCTGGCCCCCCTTCCCTCCCGCACGGGTCAGCTTGACCACGTGGCGCGCGTAGGCCACGGACAGGGCGGCCGCCAGCGCCACGAAGGCGACCGCCAGGTACACGGTGATCGCGAAGCCGTCGCTGTAGGCCTGCGCCTTCGCCATGCCGTCGGCCATCAGGCGGTGAACCTGCCCCGACATGAGGCCGACGAAGAGCGCCGACGAGATGGATCCCGCGATCTGCACCAAGGTCGAATGGATGGAGGAGCCGCTCACGGAGAGCTCCGGTGCGAGCACTTCCAGATCGACGCTCTTTATCGCAGGGTACTCGGCGCCTATCCCGGCGCACGCAAGCGCCATGCAGCCCACTACGGCAAACGCGATGTCGAGCCGCGTGAACACGGCAAGCGCCACGAAGCCGACGAGGCATACACCGAACCCGACGGGCACAAGCGGCCACACCCCCGACTTCCCGAGCATCCGTCCGCTGACGAAGCACAGCCCCGCGTAGCATAGCGTCGCCGGCGCCAGCAGACAGCCGGCGATAAACGGCGTGAAGCCCGCCACGCCTTCCAAGTAAAGCGGGATGAGCAGGCTGAGGTAGATGGAGCTCATGTAGCTGAGGACGATGAGCGTCTCGCCGAAAGCGTAGGTCTTGTTCCGGAACGGGCGCATGTCCAGAAGCGGATGGTCGAGGCGCCCCTGGCGACGGACGAACCAGGCGCATGCGGCAACCCCCGCGACCATGAGTCCCGCCATCGGAACCGGGTCGCGCGTGACCTCGTTCAGACCGACCATGAAGGCGGAAAGCCCCACGGCGATGAGCGCGACGCTCGGCCCGTCGACGGGCGGCTTCTGGCGCGGCATAATATCGACGATCACGCGGCGCGCGAAGAAGAAGAGGACGAACGCCGTCACGGTGGGAATGGCGAACAGCGCCCGCAACCCCCAATAGGTGATGACCAGGCCCGATATGATAGGGGCCACCGCAAGGCCGACGCCGATGACGCCGCTGTCGATGGCGAGCAGGCGCCCGGCGCCGTTTTTGGGCGAGAGGTTCAGCAGCGCCTCGTTCACCACGGGAAAGTAGAGGCCGGTGGCGACCGCCTGAACAAGACGCGCCGCCACCAGGGAGGGAAAGTCCCAAGCCAGCACGCCGAGCAGGGAACCTGCGAACGAAATCACCAGCCCGAACAGCATGATGTTTCTCAACCCGAAACGGCGAAGCGAAATCGCCGCGAGCACGATGACGATCCCGGCCACGATGGAATAGCCCAGGACCAGCAGGTTCGCCTCGGATAGGCTCACATGGTACTGCGCCGAGACGTAGTCGAGGGCGACGTTCACGAGCGACTGCATAAAGGAGGCCAGCAAATTGCAGGCGAACAGCACCGCTATCATCGCGCGGCGCCGCATTGCCGCCCGCTCGCTTCGTCCAACCATGGCAACAACTCCGTTCCCTATCGCAGCGACCCGTAAACCAGTCGTTCCTCGCATGCTGCGCGCCCGCAGCCGCCTCTTCGACGGTCGGCCGCCGCGCTTCAGCGCCTTCAAACCATGGTACAAGCGCCCGTTGGCGCAACATGCCGCAGGTTCGATGCGGTTGTGCAGTCGTAACGGAACGGAAACCGAGAGCAAACCGCAACGCGCCGGGGGGAAGAAAAAGCCGCCGGGCGAGCACCTGGCGGCTTTCGGTCGCATATCGGTTCGACATCCGGCTACTACGGGGTCTCCTGCATCACCCGTGCGGCATGGCGGCCGCTGCAGCAGCAGGAGGCGTTCCGGCCGCCGAGGTCGACGTCATGGGGAAGACGGGGGGCTGGCAGCGGCCCCGTCTTCGCTACTTCCACAGGAGCGACGCGCTTGCGTCCCGCTCCAGGCACAGGTCGCGCAGCTGCTCCAGCTCCTCCTTGTAGTCGGCGGGGTCGTCGGCGCCCTCGCGGTAGTCCAGCGTCTCCAACACCTCCACTTGGAAAGCCCCTTCGCCGTAACGCTTCCAGAGCTCCAGCAGATGACGGTTGGGATGGTAGCCCGAGTTCAGCTTGAACGTCACGCCGTTCACGTCGGCGGGGATGTTGCGCGAAGCCAAAAGGAAGCTCTCCCCGGTTGGCTCGCATCGGAAGGCGAGCACCCCCATGGGAGGGCGGTTCGCACGGTACTCCTCCTTGAGCTCTTTCCTGCGCTGTGCGTCCATGGTTCCTCCTCTTGAAGAGCGTGGCCGCAGACGGCCGCGCGACGATTCCTTCCATGCATGCCTCCCGAGGGAGGATGGCCGGCTGGGGGCGCGGCGTCATCCCCGATAGGCGCGAAGCACGGCCTTGCAGGCGGAAAGCTTCCCGGAGTAGATCTTCTCGTAGTAGTGGTCGTCGTACCAGTCGAAGGTGGAGTGCGCCTCCTCGCCTGCCACCCGTTCCTCCAGCTCCGGCAGCTCCCCGGCAGCGCGAACGAAGACGCTTTCGACCGATTCACCCTGGTCCAAGCGCCGAAGGACGTCCTCCAGGTAGTCCAGCTCGGCAGCATCCCAGGCGTCGAAACTCTGGTCCGCCCCGCTTTCACGCGCCGTGCGCACCTTCGCGGCCCTCGCCTGGATTGCCTCCCGGAATATGTCGCGATCGACCGCCATGGGAAGATTGTAACACGGGACGATTGCGCTCCGATCCCCCTTCCCCATGGTAAAATGGCATTCCCGTAGCAAACGCAATCTTTTGCTCAAGGAGCCCCTCGTGGATGTCATGAAATTCATGCGCGACCATCAAGCATACTTCGAAGACTACGTGACGCGCAGCACCTACCACTCGAACGCCATCGAGGGCAACACGCTATCCTACGCAGAGACCTACGCTATCCTGTGGAACGACAACTCCCTGAAAGTGACTGCCACGGCTCGCGAGCTGTACGAAGCGATCAACCACAAGTACGCCCTCGGCACCGCTTCGAAGGACCTGGATGCCGACCTCACCGAAAGGCTCGTCAAGCACATAGCGCAAGACATCAACCGCAACATCAGCGGTATCGACGATTACCGCCACGTGCAGGTGGTGATTCACGGTGCGGAACATATGCCGCCGGCCGCCAACCAGGTGAACCAGCTCATGATGCAGCTGGTTTGGGAGTACAACCACGACGAGACGGCGGACCCCTTCCTACGCGAGGCGCGGTTTCACATCCGTTTCGAGAGAATCCATCCCTTCGAGGACGGGAACGGACGCACGGGGCGCATCCTCGTAAACAGGGGGCTCATGCGAGCCGGGTTCGCGCCTGCCGTCATCCCCCTGGAGGAGCGCGCGGCCTACATGGACCTGCTGGCTCGCGGCGATCGCGAAGGGTTGGCCGCCATGCTCCGCCGCCTGTCTGAAGCCGAAGCCGAGCGCATGGAGCAGTTCGCAGGCATCGGCTAGCGGGCCTCGTCCCGCGCTAGGCTTTCACCACCGGGAGCCAGACTTCGCTGCGGCTGTCGGGGGCGGTCATGCGCGGCGTGAGGTAGCGCTCCACGTCGGTCTTGCTCTCCCAACGATAGCCGGACGACGGCAGCCACTCGGTCAGGATGCGGTGCCAAAGATCGGTCATCGCGTCCGGCATGGGTCCCGCGCATTCGAACACCGCGTAGGTGGCTGCTTCCACAGTGCGCTCCTCCATGCCCTCGGGGCATGGCTGGTTCGTCGCGACGCAGGCCATGTAGCAATCGAACGCGCCGTCTCGGCAGAACCGAACGCCCAGCAGCCCAGCCGGTTCGCTGCCGTCCATGAGATCGAGCACCTCGTGCACGCGGGGTCCCAGTTTTTCCCAGTAATCGGTGGCCTTGCCCCCAGCGTCTTCCAACCCCCACGTCCCGTTGTCGGACGGAATGCCGACGACGCGGAAGGCGCCCTGATCGATGATGCGGTAGTCCATCGCCTCTTCTCCTTTCACGGACAAGGTGAACACGAGACGCGGATAGAGCGTCAGCTTGGTCTGCGGATGCCGGGCATCGCTGGGCGCCACGCCATGCACGCGCCGGAACGCCCGGGCGAACGACGTCGGCGAGTCGTAGCCGTAGCGCAGGGCCATGTCTACCACCTTCGCGTCCGTTGCCCGCAGGTCTTTCTTGGAAGCGCCGCTCGGCAAGCTCATGGTCACGCTCAGCTTGCCGGCCATCGTGGGCATGGTGGTGATCGGCCTCTACACCTTCGTGGACGCCATTTACGTGGGCCAGCTCATCGGCGCCGACGCCATGGGGGCGGTTTCCATCGCCTACCCGTTCACGTTCATCAACTCGGGCCTCGCATCGCTTATCGGTATGGGCTCCGCCTCGGCGCTCTCCCGCGCCATCGGGTCGAAGGACCAGCGGACCATTGACGGCATGATGGGAAACCTCGTCGTCATGAACCTCGTCATCTCCCTGGCGAGCACCGTGCTCGTCATCGCCTTCGCCCGCCCGCTTCTGGCGCTGACCGGCGCCGAAGGGGACATGCTCGATCTAGCCGTGAGCTACCTGCAGATCGTCTACTGTGGGAGCCTGTTCGTGAACTTCGCCCAAAGCTCCAACATGGTAATGCGCGGCGAGGGGGTCATGGTGAAGGCCATGGCCATCATGGGCGGCGGCGCGGTGCTCAACATGATTCTCTCGCCGATCTTCATCCTGGCGCTGCGCGAGAGCGGTCTAGGGCTGCAGGGGGCGGCCGCTGCCACGATTCTCTCGCAGTTCGCGCAGGCGGCGGTGATGCTTTGGTGGTTCCTGCGGAAGAAGAAGGTGGCCCGCATCCACCGCGTGCGCATCGACCGCGATATCCTCTTCGGTGTTATGAAGGTGGGCGTCTCGGCCATGCTCATGCAGGTGCTGAACCTGGTGCAGCAGGCAGCCATCTACCGGGCGGCCGCCGTCTGGGGCGGCCCCGAATGGCAGATTCTCTTCGGCGCGGCCATCCGCATGCAGTCCTTCGCGTTCATTCCGCTGTGGGGCATGTCGAACGGCCTGCAGCCGGCCGTGGGCACGAACTTCGGCGCCCGTGCCTTCGCCCGCACGCGCCGCATCGCGCTCACGTTCTGCGCCGGCTCCACCGTGCTGTGCCTCATCTTCTGGATTCCCGCCATGGTGATGCCCGAATGGGTGCTGGGGCTCTCCATCACCGACCCGGTCCTCGTCGCCATGGGCGTGCCCGATTTCCGGGTGTTCTTCGCGCCGTTCCTGCTTTACGGCGTCATGATCATGGCCATCACGTACCTGCAGTCCACCGGCGAGGGCGGCAAGGCGGCCGTGCTCACCATCTGCCGTCCGTTGCTGTTCTTCATTCCGGCAGTGCTCCTCATTCCCGCGCTGACGGGAACGGGCATCCACGGGGTGTGGATCGCCTGCGTCGTGGCCGACGTGCTGGTGCTGGCAGCGGCCGCCCTGCTCATGGGCGCCTCCTTCAGGAGGATGGGGAAAGAAGGCGCTACGAGCTAGAATCTTATCCGAAGAGCAAGCTGCTCAGATGGAAAACGGCGCAGCCGAGCAGAAGCGATGCTGCCACGTAGAACACCGCGATGGGGGCAGTCCATTTCGCGGAATGGATCTCGCCGTAGGTGGCCGACACGCTGGCCGCGCAGCTCCGGCTTCGTGATGTCCCGGGGCACCACCTTGCAGCGCAGGCCGAAAAGCGACTCCAGCCCGCTGCGGGGAAGAGCGGCCGCCCTTCTAGCCCGCGTCGGGGGAAAGCGCATCCTGGAGGCGGTTGCGCTCCACGGCCAGCTGGGTTTGGGAGAGCACGAAGGACAAAAGCGACAGGTCGGTCTGGTCGAGGTCGATGCGGGAGCAGTCGACGGCCGCCACCCCCAGGACCGCCCCCTTCGTCCCGAAGGGCAGGTACTTCTCCGCGCAGCCACGGTAGCCCAGCTCGCCGTGGCCGGTGGGGCAGCGCTGCTCGTAGCATTCGAGCGCCGCCTCCCCCTGCGCGGGGTCGGGGCGCCCCAGGGCGATCGTCACCGGGCACCCCAGCACCGCCGCCAGGTACCGCTCGGCCACGGCGACGGCCTCGGCGGCGGTGGTGCTGTCCGCAAGCTCGGCGGCGAACCGGTTGAGCCCCCGAAGCGCCGCCTCGGTGCGGCCGGCCACGGCCACCTGGTGGCGCATACGGTGGGTGACCACGCCCATGATCAGCGCCACCACCAGGAATATGCCGAGCGCCACCACGTCGTTTCGGCCGAGCACCTTCAGCTGGTAGAGCGGCTCGGTGAACAGGAAGTCGTAGGAGAGCAGGTAGGCCACGCCCAGGACGGCCCCCAGCCAGCCCGAGTCTGATTCCAGGCTGGCCACCAGGATGCCCAGGACGAACACGGGGAACACCACCAGGGGGCTGATGCCCGCAAGGGAGAAGCCCCACACCGCCGCCATGCCCGCCCCGTAAAGCAGCGCGACCACCGCCGCGTTGCGCAGGGCCCTCCTCGTTCCCGGCCGCCTCCGCGTCCGAGCCTGCCCGCGTCCCTCATCGCCCATGACGCACACCTCCCACCATAAACGAAACCAGCGCGCCCGCCCCCACGAAGAGCGGGATGATCTCCAGACGCCCGAGCAGCATGCCGACCGCCCCCACGATCAGGGGCACGGGGCCCGAGTCGGCGCCCAGGAAGCCCGTCCCCACCCCGGTGTTGCCCAGGCACGAGGCGAAGTCGAACGACGCCTCCTGGAGCGTGGCCCCGCAGAGGATGAACAGGAACGTGCCGACCATGAACACCAGGAAGTAGAGCGCCACGAAGGCCCAGGTCTGCGCTATCTCCTCGTCGGTGAGCACCGATCGCTTGCCGAAGCGGTTGATCTTAACGCTGGTGATGCGGTTGCTGCCGCAGCTCTTCCGCAGGAAATGCCCCAACCCCAGCGACGCCACGGCCACGCGGTAGATCTTGATGCCGCCGGAGGTGGAGCGGGCCTCGGCGCCGCAGAACATCAGCAGCATGAACACGAACAAAAGCGCCGGTCCCAGCTGGGCGAAGGAGGGTATGGTCTGGAAGCCCGTGGAGGTGAGCACCGACACCACCTGGAACAGCCCCACGCGCACGGCGTCCGCGACGGTGCCGCTGATTCCCTGGGCCAGGAGGAACCCGGCGACCACCGTGGTGGCCACGGCGATGATGCCGAAGTACAGCGGGGTCTCTATGTGGGTGAGGAACGCCTTGAACTTGTGCTCGAGCAGGAGGAACAGCAGCAGGAAGTTCATGCCGCCCGCGATCATGAGCACGATGGTGATCGCCTCGATAGCGGGGCTCTGCCAGAAGGCGAGGCTCGCGCCGTGGGTTGCGAACCCGGCCGTGGAGACGGCGCACATGGATATGTTCACGGCGTCGAAGGGCGACATCCCCGCCAGGACGTAGGCCGCGGCGCCCAAGGCGATGATGCCGGTGTAGATAAGCAGTATCAGCCGCGCCGTCTTCGCGGTGCTGGGCAGCAGGTGGTCCGTGTGCCCCTCGGCGTTGTACACCCCCAGGCCGCCGGTCTGCGTGACCACGCAGGTGAGCACCAGCACGAGCCCCACGCCGCCGAGGTAGCAGGTGAGGCTTCGGTGGAACAGGAAGATGTCGGGGCACGAGTCCACGTCCACCACGCTCAGGCCCGTGGTGGTCAGGCCGCTTGCCGCCTCGAAGAACGCCTGGTCGGGGGTGAGCATCCCCGCCATCACGAAGGGGGCCGCGTAGGTCACGACCGCAAGCGCCCACACGAGCAGGGTGCACACCGCCGCCTGGCGCCGCGACAGCCGAAAGCCGCTGGTCGGAGCCGGGGCGCACAGGTGCAACAGGTAGCCCAGGGCCATGGCTCCCAGAGCCGGGAAGATGAAGCAGGGCGCCAGGGGGACCTCCTCGGGCCGAAACGGCAGCACCGCCAGGGGAACGAAGCCGGCGATCCCGATGAACATGACGGCGGTGCCCACGTAGCGCGCCACGGGCGAGAGGGAGGAGCCGCAATGCCGCCCGACCGCCGGCATCAGAGCCGACCTCCCCTCAGCAAGTGCCACGAGCCGCGCAGGGGCCCTTGCGGCGCGGAGTCGCCGGACCCCTGCGCCGCGGAGGCGCTGCCCGCAGCCCCGTCGCCGGCGGAGTCCCGGGCTTCGGCCATGGCGTCGCGTATGGCCTGGGCCAGCGCCGCGGTGCCGCTGATGGCCGCGGTCACCCCCAGCTGGCGGAACAGGCGCACGTTCTCGGGGTTCGCGACGATGCACAGCTGGTAGCGTATGTCCAGGAACCGCTTGGCCACCTGGCAGACGGCCAGGTTGTCCGCATCGGATGCCGTGAGGGCCACCACCACGTCGAACCCGGATACCCCGGCGTCCTCCAGGACGAAGCGCTTCGTGCCGTCGCCCCACACCACGTCCTCGTCGTGGCGGCTGGAAAGGTACTCGCAGAAGGCGCGGTCGTTATTCACGGCCACGATCTTGTCGCACACGTCGGCCAGCGCGCTCATGAGGTAGTCCGCCCGGGACCGGCCGCCCACGATCACCACCCTCATCGCTCGGCCTCCTCGCGCGGCAGCCCCGTCAGCCGGAACAGCTCCTCCTCGCAGATGCGATGGGGGCAGATGACGGCGATGCCCCTGTCCTCGAGTATCTCCGCCAGGGAGTCGTCGTCCACCACGGGAAGCACGTGG
>DBFAWQ010000011.1:0-6845 GCA_048242115.1 Eggerthellaceae bacterium | reverse complement strand
GTGTCTCGTACCTCAACGTGGAGGAGTACCTTTCCGAACTTTGAGGGGTGCTTCGCGTTCGTAAGGTGCTTAAGCTTGCCTCGTGGTATGGTGATCGTGTTGCGGGGCGCCGGGGCACCAGGTGCGTTGCGGCGTTGCGTTGACGGTGGGCGTGTTGCGAGGTACGCGGTGACGCCGTGTGTGCGATGGGCGTGGGCAGGAGGGGCTATGAGCGGGCCGAAGACGAGCGAGCTTGAGATTCAGCAGCGGATACGGGAGCAGCTGGATATGCTGCGCCGTCGTGTGGACCGGTCGGTGTCGCGGGTTCGGCGGGACATCGACGGGCGCGTGGCGCAGCTGCGGGGGCTGCTGGGTCGGGCTGGAGGCGGGGGCGAGCGCGGCGCCGAGCTGCTGGCCGAGCTGGAGGAGGCGGCGGAGCGGGCCTGGAGGCAGCTGCGCGCAGAATGCACCTTTACGCCGGCGTCGCGCATGGACCGTTCGGAAGCACGGGCTGAACAGGCGGTTTCCCGGGCTGCGGGTATTCAGGGCGCTTTCGAATCCGAAGCCGAGCGCATCTACGCAGCGGCCGAGGCGCTCGTCTCGCGCAGGGCCGAGCGGGCCCGCACCGCCGATTTCGCTGCGCGTCTGCGGGCGGTGGCTGCCGAGCAGGCGGCTGATGCCGACGCGGGAGCGGCGCCCGGGTTCGGCACATCGGATGCCTCTGCGGTTCCGGACGTCCAGGAGATCGCCCGGCGCGCACTGGAGCTTATCGCCGACCCTTGCACCGTGGAGGCGGACCGGGTGGTGCTCCTTCGCCATGGAGCGAATCTGACCGAGAACACGGCGGGGGCGCTGGAATTGCTGCTGGCTCCCATGGAGCGAAATGCCCGCATCATGGGGGATGCGCTAGCTTCCATCGAAACGCTTCGGGATGCCCTGGCTGCCGAGGGCGTTTCGGCTGGCAACGCTGCAACCGGCCGTTTCGCCACGTTGGAGGAGGCGGCCACGGAAGTGGCGCGGCTGGAGGCGGTGCGTCGCCAGGCTGCGGACAACGCCTACCTACGCGCCTGCATCGACGAGGTCATGGCGCGCCACGGCTACGACATCTGCCGGTCGGTCACCATGGGCCGCGACCTTACGGGTACTCACAGCCTCTACGGTGCGGAAGGGGAGCGTGCGGGGCTGCACGTGTTCGCTTCCGACCAGGGCGACCTCATGATCCAGGTGGCAGGGCTTCCCCAAGGAATTGCGGCGGTGGCCGACGGGTCGCCCGTGACCTACGAGCCTGCCGAAGAGGGCGCGCGGGCATCGGAGCTGGTGGAGGCGCAGAATGACTTCTGCTCCGTCTACGACGAGATTGCCGAGGAACTGGAGGAGTTCGGCATTACGAACCGGGTGCGCTACCGGGCGAAGCCCGATGCGGCGTTCAGCCGGGAGATGGTGGCGTTCGCCGAGGGCGAAGGCGCCGTGCGGGACGGGGCTGCCGAAAAGGCCGAAGGGCTTGCGGGTTCCGAAGGGGAAGGGACCGAAAGCCCGTCGCACCGTGCCGAGCACCGCGCTGCCCGGCGCCGGCGGTTGTCCGCGCCGACCGCTCGCGAGATGCGATAAGGAGGCTGTCATGCGCCTATGCACCTGCGGCTTCGCGAACGACGACGGCCGTCGAACCTGCTTGGCTTGCGGAAACGTCCTGCCTATTGCCGAAACCGAAGGGAGGGCCGGTTCCGTTGCCGGCTTTTCCGAGAGCCGCGACCCGATCGATGGGGAGGGGGGCCGTGGGACGGTGGGGTCTTCGCGCGAGTTGTGTTGCGATGCACCGGAGCTTTCGTGCAAGCAAGGCGGCGGACGGGCTCTGGGGCTTCTGGACTTGCGGACGAACGCGCTCATCGCGGTGCCGGCGCCCGGCGGCGTGCTAGGGCGGGCGGGGGATTTCGAGCCCGATGCCTTCTCGCCGCGGGTTTCAGGGGTGCACGCGGTTCTGACCTGCGACGATGAGGGCCGTTGGGCCATCGAGCATGTGGGGCGAAACGGCTCGTCGGTGGAACGCGGAGGCTCGTGGGTGCCCTTGCGCACGGGCCAGCCCCAGCCGCTGTTCGGCGGCGAGCTGCTGAGGTTGGCGGACATGGTGTTCCGCGTGTCCGTGGTGGACGGTGCGGCCGAGGAAGCGTGCGCGGGGGCCGAGTTGGGAGCAGAAGGAAGCGACGCCCAAGAGGAGGGCCCGGTTTCGGAATCGGCTTCGATGCCTGCAGAAGGCGAAGCGCCTACCAGCGAAAACGCCGAGGAAGCTGCGATGGTGTGGTCGGTCCGCTGTCCAGTGTGCGGAACGGAGCATCCCGTGGACGGCCCACAGGACCGGGTTGCCCAATGCGTCTTCTGCCAGGACCCCTTCGACCGAGTCCGCATCGCCCGCACCCTTCCGCGCCGGGTTCCCGTGCCGGTGCAAGGCGAATGAGCGGGGTTGCCACGGAAGCGTCCATCTACATCGACCGCATCTACGCGCCCGTGACCACGCTGGGGCCGGGGGAGCGCATCGCGCTGTGGACGAGCGGCTGCTCGAAACGCTGCGAGGGCTGCGCGAACCTGGAGCTGTGGGAAGCGCGGCCGGACCAGGCCGTGGAGCCGAAATGGCTGGCAGACACCCTGAATGACATGGCGAAACGTACCGGCATCCACCGACTGACCGTCACTGGCGGCGACCCGCTGGAGCAACCAGAGGCCCTTGCTGCCGTGCTGGAAGCCGTGCGCCCGGCCTTCGACGACATCCTGGTCTATACCGGCTACACCGCGTACCAGCTGGCCGAAGTGCTGTCGCCAGCTGTGCGCGACCGACTACGGCCGCTGGTGGACGTGCTGGTGGACGGCCCCTACGTGGCGGCACTCAACGACGGGCGCTGCGCCCTGCGCGGTTCAGCGAACCAATCGGTCATTGTGCGGACGCCGGGCCTGCAAAACGTCTATGATGACGAGGTGCGCAAACCGCGGCACATCCAGAACGCCGTGTTCGACGGGCGCGCCTTCTCCATCGGCATCCACGGCCGGCCCCAAGAGGAGCAGAGCGACGGTTCGGTGCAGCGGGGAGAAGACGCGGACTAAGCGGGGATGGGGCGTTGACCAACCGCGCAAGCTGCGGAAATGTTAGATGCGAAAGCTTCGGAAGCGGGGAAGGGAGCGTCGAACCATGGGCCAGATGCCAACGTGGCAGCGGGAGCTTGCGAACTTCATCGGTATCAAGCCGGTGCTGGTGGTCGAGGGGAACGTCGACGACATCTACCCGTGGGACGACGGGGCGCTCAAGGGTGCGGATGTGGTGGTCGCGGAGGGCGAAGGCCCCATTCGCTTTGCTGCCTTGGACGAGCTTCTGCCTTCTCTCTTCCAGCTGGGCGCCGGCGTGCCCTACCGCTTCCTGTTCTGCGACCCGTTGCGTGGGTTCACCGACCCGCTGGGCGACGGACAAGCCGCGGCTCTTGTCCAGGCGGCAGAAACCGCAGCTCGGACGCTAGCCGGCGAAGCGGAGCAGCTGAACCCTGCCGCCGACCCCGAAAGCCGACGTCAGCCCTTCGACCCCAACCGGCTCACCCACGACTCCCTGCTCATCCGAGCCGCGCTCAGCCGTCGATTGGACGAGGGCGTCGCCTCCGTGGCCTGCGTGCTGAACCTGGCCTCGCGGCTGGCTTCTGCCCCCGAGGACCTCTCGCCCGAGGAAAACGCCGTGTTCCTGAACTTGCTGCTGGGCGCCGAGCAGGCCATTCGCGGCGACGGGCGCCATATCAACACGCTCGTGCTGGTGGTTCGCAAGGCGTCCGATTTGCCTTCCTGGTTCGTCCGCGACAACGCCTGCGTGCGGGTGATCGCCGTTCCCAACCCCGATCGTTCCGCCCGCGAGGCCTTCGTCGATGCGGCCTTCCCCGAATTGGCCCAACCCCAGCTGGCGAAGGTGCGCGGCAAGCTGGTGGACACCACCGACGGCATGCTGTTGCGCGAGCTGGACGAGCTGCGGCGCCTGGCCGCCAAGGAGGAAACGCCCTCCGACCAGGTGGTGGGCCTGGTAGACCTGTACAAGTACGGCATTCGCGAGAACCAATGGGCCACCATGGCCGACAAGCTTCGCCGCAACCCCGAGGAGGCGTTGCGGGCGCGGGTGAAGGGCCAGGACGCGGCCATCCGGCAGATCGTGACGGTGCTCAAGCGCTCGGTGCTGGGCTTTTCGGGCATGCAGCACTCGTCGGGCACGAAGCCCAAGGGCGTGCTGTTTTTGGCCGGCCCTACGGGCACCGGCAAGACCGAGATGGTGAAGGCGGTGACCGAGCTTCTGTTCGGCGACGAGCGAAGCTACCTGCGCTTCGACATGTCGGAGTACTCCGCGGAGAACTCCGACCAGCGGCTCTTCGGCGCACCTCCCGGCTACGTGGGCTACGATCAGGGCGGGCAGCTGACCAACGCCGTGCGGGCGAATCCCTTCCGCGTGCTGCTGTTCGACGAGGTGGAGAAAGCCCATCCCTCCATCATGGACAAGTTCCTGCAGATTCTGGAGGACGGGCGCATGACCGACGGCCAGGGTCAGACCGTCTACTTCAGCGAGACCATCATCTTCTTCACCAGCAACGTCGGCGTCTCCGAGGAGCTGCTCGACCAGCACGGACGCATCGTCGGGCGGCGCAACGTGGTGGAGCCGGGGCAGCCCTACGACCAGATTCGCCAGCGGGTGGTGCAGGCCATGGCCACCCATTTCAAACCCGAGGTGATGGGGCGCATCGGCGACAACATCGTGGTCTTCGACTTCATCTCGCCCGAAGCCACCGAGCTCATCTTGGAAAGCCAGCTGCGGAAGATCAACGGCAACGTGGGCCAGTCCCTGGGCATCTCCGTGGAGGTGGCGCCCGAGGTGCGCGAGCGACTGTTCCGTGCGGCCCTGGCACCGGAGGTGCGCGAGAAGGGCGGCCGCGGCATCGGGAACCTGGTGGAGAGCGCCTACCTGAATCCCCTGGCCAGCTTCGTGTTCGACGGCGACGTGCGCGCGGGGCAGACCGTGGCGGTGTCCCTGGCGGAAGGGGATTCCGACGTCCGTCTGGCCTTCGCCGTACGGTAGGGCACTGCTTCCGTGGCCGAAACCCCCGACATATCCCGAGCTCCCCGCCGCATCGTGCCGCCCACGGTGGTTGACGTGGCGCCCACCGTCGTGGACTTGTCGGCCACGTCTCCCGTGCTTTCGGGGCGCGACATCCCCTTCCGCGGGGACGGAGACCGTGACTTCGTGCTGCACACGGCGCGCATCGTGGGCGCCGGCGGACAGGGCACCGTGGTGGAGGCCACCGACGAGCAGGGCGCCGTCTACGCGGCGAAGCTGGCCTGGCAGCCCCACAGCGTGCGCGACCGCCAGGCGCGGCGGCAGGTGCTCGGGTACCTGCGCTCGCTCATGACCGACCACCCCCTGGGTGCCAACCATTACCGGCGAACTCACCTGATGCCCCTGTTCGCCGTGGGCCAGGTGACCGATTGCCTTCCCGAACTGGGGGAAACCACCTACGACGTGGCTGTGATGCCGCTGTGCGAGGGAAGCTACGCCGACCGGGCCGTTGTATCGTTCCGCGAGCTGCGCGACACGGTGATCCCCCACGGGGCCGAGGCGCTGCATCTGCTGCACGAGCGGGGCATCGTCCACCGCGACGTGAAGCTGAAGAACCTCTACCGCCTGGGCGGCTCGGTGGTGCTGGGGGATTTCGGCATCTCGTCGGTGCTGGACGAAGGGCACGACACGTCGACCACGCGGGTGGACCGGCGCACGCCCGGCTACTCGCCCCATTCGTCGGTGGTGCAGCGCGAGAACGACTGGTACGCCTTCGGCTACACGCTGTGGACGCTGTACAACGGCGGTGTGCACCCGCATCAGGCGCTTATCGACGCCGACGATCTGTCGGCGGTGCTTGCCGGCGGACGCCCCGTACCCTTTGTGGCCCGCAAGCCCCAGCATGAGCCCCTGCAGCCGCTGATCTACGGCCTCACCTGCGCCTACGCCCAAGGGCGCCTGGGCTACGACGACGTGCGCCGCTGGCTGGACGACCCCGCGGCATTCGCCTACGTGGACCCGCTGGCGGCGCGGGGGTCAGCAGCAGGAGGTGGTGCGCCGGCGGGCTACCGTTTCGAGGGAACCGTGTACGACCGGCCATCCACCCTGGTCACCGCGCTTTCCCAGGATTGGGAACGAGCCAAACGCCATTTGTATACGGGCAGCCTGGAGGAGTACTTTCGCCAGGCGGGCTTCCACGACGTGGCGGTGCGCCTGAGCGACATCGTGGAGGGCAGCGCGGCAACTTCCGAAACAGAAGGCAACACCGACCTGGGACTTTCCCTGGCGCTTCGGGTGATGGATCCCGAGCGGTCGGTGTTCTTCTGGAAGGGTTCGGCCTATCCGCCCGGGGCTGCGGCGGTGGATTCGTGGGTGGGCGAGCATCTGGTCACGCCGCTGGGCTTCTACCGGCTGCTGGGTAGGGAGGAGGCCCGGCGCGACCTGCTGGGGTTCCTTGCGGCCGCGGGCTTTTCCGCCCAAGCGAGCGCGCTTGCCGAGGCATGGAGCCCGAATCGCCGGATCACGGGCGAGCTGGTGGACCGGGTGTTGCTGGTGTTGGAAGCGACGGCGGACGACGCCGCGGAAACGGTGCGCGCCTTCGCCCGAGCCTACGGCAGCTGCGGCTGGGCGCTGTGGGTGCAGCAGCATCTGGATGTCTACCAGGCCCGTTCCTCCGAAGGACGCCGGCTGCTGACGGCGGTGCGGGACTGCAAGGTGTCTGAATCCGCCCCGCTTTCCCAGGTGCTTGCCGACGCTGCGAAGCTTGCCGACGCTGCCGACATGCTGGCTGCCCACTGCGCTGCCA
>DBFAWQ010000010.1:0-2943 GCA_048242115.1 Eggerthellaceae bacterium | reverse complement strand
CTTGCCCACGCCCACGGCCAGGCCGTAATCGAAGTCGCACACCGACTGACCGCCATGCTGATCGTTCTGGTTCGACTGAATGGCGATGCAGGCAAGCGCGGCGTAGCTGGAGATGTCGTTGGGCTCGCGCAGCACGCCGTGACCGGTGGAGAAGCCGCCCTTGAAGAGCTTCCGCAGCTCAATCTGGCAGCAGGTGGTGGTCAGGGTGTAGAAGTCCATGTCGTGAATGTGGATATCGCCCTCGCGGTGTGCCTTGGCGTAGCGCGGGTCGATGACGCACATCTCGTAGAACTGCTTGGCAGATTCAGAGCCGTACTTCAGCATGGTACCCATGGCGGTATCGGCGTCGATGTTAGCGTTCTCGCGCTTCATGTCGGAATCGGCGGCCTTGGAGAAGGTGATGTCCTTCAGCGTTTGGATGAGGCGGGAGTTCACGTCGCGCACGCGGCTGCGCTCGGCGCGATAGAGGATGTAGGCCTTGGCGGTCTGCACGAAGCCGGACTCGATGAGGGTCTCCTCGACCAAGTCCTGCACGCCTTCCACGGTGGGCGTGCCCTCGATGGCGCCGCTCTCAAGCTTCTCGACGACGGTGGCGGCGATCTTCTCGGCGGTGTCGCGCCCCTGCATGGCCGCACAAGCCTGGAACGATTTCTCCACCGCATCAGCGATCTTTTCCGGATGGAATTCCGCCGTGCGCCCGTCGCGCTTGATGATGGTCTTGACCATAACTTCCTACATCCTTTCTTCGACGCGGCTGTCGCGTCGTATTCGCACCGCTTCTCGCGGCCTTGCCAACCACAACATGCAGAAGCGCGGCAATGTTTTCCCTACCGCTGCCCTTCGCGATTACCAAGGGGGTAGACCCTCTTTTCGCTTTTGTTTTCCAACAGGCTTTCCACAGGTTATTCACCATCGGAACCACAATATATTGTGTTTTGCAGTTCCAAGGGCGGATACATATAGTACTCGCGAAAGTGTTCGGGTGCAATCGAACAAGATGTGTTTTTCGGCACCAGAAAAGAACAGAATTAATTTCGATGTGTGGTCGATGAGCCGCTTGAAAGTTGTCAACGATGTAGGCTCGCGCGAGAACCGACTACGGCTGAAACGCGACTTGCAGGCGGTTGGGGCGCGACTTATGGGCAGTTGGGGCGCGACCGATCGAGTAAACCGTACTTCACGCGGACGCGGGCGAGTTGGTCGAGCAGGGGGTTCGCCACGACCAGCAGCGTGAGAGCCGTGGCCGCCCCATGAATGGCGTTCACCGGCAGGCCGGCGAGGTACACCACCGCGGCCAGCTCCGGCGTGGGGGCTGTGGAAAGATAGAAGAACGTGGACGTATCCAGAATGGGACCCACGAGCCCCACAATAAGCACGAACCCCACGGTTGCCAGCGCAATACGACGCGGCCAGGAAAGGTTCGCTCGCGGGAACACACGGGCGTCGGCAAGCAGCCCTGCCACGAGCCCCGCCACTCCAAAGGCGAGCATCTGCCAGGGCGTCCAGGGCCCCTGGCCGAAGATGAAGTTGCTGGCAAGCGCCGCCACCGAACCCACGAGGAACCCGGTTTGGGGGCCGGCGGCGAGCCCTGCGATCATAATGACGGCGGCCATGGGCTTGAAATGCGGCACCCAGATGAACGCCGCGCGGGCCGCCACGGCGAGCGCCGTCAGCACGGCCACCACGGCAATTTCGCGCGCCGTGGGACGTCGCCCTTCGAAGGAAACGAAGAAGGGCACGATAGCGTACAGCACGATGAGCGTACCGGAGAGGTAGTAGCCGTTGCCGGGCACAGCCATACCCACGACTGCGGTCAGCGGCGCGAGCACCAACGCCGCAAGAATCGTCAGGATCGTCTTGACTCGGGCGCGACGGCGCGCGAGAGAGAGCTCGGCAGGGCGCCCGTCTTCGATCAGCTTCGGCACAGCCCCACCACCTCTTCCACCGTAACGGCGTTTTCGAAGAGCCCACGGCTTATGCGATTGGCTGCCGTGGTGTAGAAGCTGTTCGACACGAAGAACTGCCGTGGTGGGTTGGTCGTCACCACGTCTCCATCGAAAAACAGGGCGCACCGATCGGCATAGCTGGCGCAGAATTCCACGTCATGGGACACCATGAGCACGGTCGTTCCCCGGCCGGTCAGGCTTCTCAGCAACGCAGCGAGCTTATCTTTGAAGAAGGCGTCGAGCCCCTTGGTCGGCTCATCGAGTAGCAGCAGCCGCGGCTCGCAGAGCAGCACCTTGGCCAGCGCCGCCCGCTGCACCTCGCCGCCGGACAGGTCGAAAGGATGGGCGTCGAGCAGCGGCGCAATGTCCGTCAGTGTCGCCACTTCCCCCACCGCGGCCACGCGCTGCTCCGCCGTGAGGCCGCGACCATCCAGCATCTCTTCCAAATCTCCCCGAACAGTCTTCTTCACCATAAGGTTCAGCGGATCTTGCGGAAGCAGAGCCACTCCGCCGCGGAACAGCTCGGCCTTCTTCCACTCCTTCAGCCGTCGCCCGAGCACGGTGATCTTCCCGCGATAGGGCCGCGCAACGCCGCAGATAGCCCGCAGCATCGTCGACTTCCCCGTGCCGTTGCCTCCCACCACGGCAAACAACGACCCCTCCGGCACGGTCAGCGTCGTTCCCCGCAGCACATCGGCGCCGTCGCGCTCGTAGCGAAACCAAACATCCCGCAGCTCCACCGCCACCCGCGCAGACGCCGAGTCGCAAGCCTCCCCCGCCGGAAGCGCCCACCGACGCGGCGGATGAACGGCTACCTCACGAGCCAACCAAGCCCGCCCCTCCCGCACCGTAAGAGGAGCTTCAACCTGCAAAGCCACTCCCTCTTCAACTATGGAAGAGTAGGGCCGCCGCAGTGGGGAGGGGGTCCGCGCACAGTTCATTGAAGTGCATACAGAAACGTCAGTGGCCCTCGAAGAGCCCTGCACTTCAATGCTGT
>DBFAWQ010000009.1:0-16486 GCA_048242115.1 Eggerthellaceae bacterium | reverse complement strand
CTTTTTTTGGTTTCCTATACCTTTAAATCATGCTATTAGGATTGGAAATTGTCTCCCGACTCGGAGACAACTTCAAGAAATAATCTCCCAAACTGGAGATTATTTCGGCTTTTCGAGCCTGGGGGCGGCTTTGCGGGCGAGGGCCAGAAGCTGCTGCTTGGAGTTGATCTGCAGCTTTCCGTAGATGTGGCGGACGTGGGTCTTCACGGTGTTCTCGGAAACCACCAGCTCCTGGGCGATGCGGGCGGTGCTGTAGTGCTGCAGTAGCAGGACCAGCACCTCCTGCTCGCGCTCGGACAGGGTCGGGTACAGCTGGGCGAGGACGCGGGCCTGGGCCTGGGCGATGTCGGCCTCGGTGTCGAAGCGGCCGGTGATGACGTGCTCCACCTGCACGCGCCGGCTGCGGGAGAACACCAGGGCGGCCACCATGAGCACAGCGTAGAGCAGCGCCACCCCCATGAGGGCGAAGGCGGTGCCGGAGAACCCCTGCACGTCACGCGGCATCCCGCCTGCCACCAGCCCCAACAGCATGAGGATAACAACAGCGGCCAGCATGGGGTAGGGGCTTGCGCCGGAGGCAAGGGGGCGTGCGGGAGCGTGCTCGAAAGGAGCATCTTGGCGAAGCGGAATGGCGTCGGGCTTGGCCGCAGAGGCGGTGCGTGCTTCCCGGATGCGCGGATGCGCGGTGCCGGCGCCTCCGCTCGCAAGCGATTGATTTTGACGGTCGACCAGGTACATGAGCACCAGCGCGTAGGTGCACAGGGTGGTCAGCTTCAGGAACACGATGCAGGCGGCGTCGAGCCCGGCGATGGACAGGAACGGCGTGAAGGCCACGGCCGTGGCAAGCAGGATGGTGAGCGCGCCGTGGAAGCGGGTGGGCCCGAAGCGCAGCAACGTCGCCGCCAGCAGGACCACCTCGCCGGCCGCCGCGATGTCGTAGAGCCAGAACGCCTGGGAGCGCATGGCCGCCGTGGCCGGGGCGCCGATGGTTCCCAGCAGGAAGAACACGATGAAGCAGGAAAGCAGGATGACCAGGGCGCGAACGTCCAGGCGGCGGTCGCTTTCCGGCGCGCTTGGGGCCGAAGCGGCGGCCGGTTTCGCTGTGGCGGCTTCCGGGCTTTTGGGCCGAGCCAAGCAGCAGGCGCCCCCTGCCAGGGGCAGCAGGCTTACAGCTACCAGGTAGCCGACGGCGCCCAGCAGCAGGATGGCGCTCATGACGACGATGCTGACCACGGTGGCCTGGATGAGCACCACCATGACCCCCTCGCCGTCGAACTGCCCGAATTGGCGGAGCCATGCGCCTATGACCAGGGGAATTCCCGCTCCGGCGACTACGGCTGACAGCAGCGCCGCATGGGGTCCCAAGGCCGCAGGTCCCAGAATGGCCGTGGCTGCGTAACCCGCCGAACCCAGGGCCATGGCCAGCGAGCCGATCGCGAGCCGGGGGAGCGGCCACGGCTGGCTCGCCTGCTCCGCCGCGTCGCCCGATGCGGCCCGCTGCGCCCTTGCGCCTAGCACAACCGAGGCGCCCCACAGCAGAAGCGAGCAGACCGCGGCCGTGGCCAGCACCGTCAGCCAGGGGAGGTCGGAGCGTTGGGGCAGCGCAGCCGGGGCGCTTCCGAACTCGCCGGCGCTGATGCGAAACGCCACGTCCACCCACACGAAGAACAGCCCCAGCGAAACAGCGGCAGGTGCCGTGCGGGAAAGAGGGTAGCGCCCGAAGCGCTCCAGTGCGGTCGCGTTCTGCTGCGCCATCGGCATCCCCCCCCCTTCCGTTTGCTTGCTCGCTGGTGCGGCAACTGTGGGAAAAATTATATCGGTTCGGCCACCGGCTGCGGGCGGTTGCGCGGGGCGAGGCGTCATCATTTGCGGGTGATTTCCTGGTCAGCATCATGGTTCATACGCGTTTGGCGATAGGCGGCCAGCTTCTGCGCCCCTACGATTCCAAGGGTTTGCAAAGGGGCGAAGGCCGCGGGAAGAGTCCTTCGTCCCGAAAGCGGACGGGAAGAGAAGACGTTTCAGCAGGAGGAATCATGCGAGAGAATGCGAATGGGTGCGCGACCGAAGGGGCGCGGGGCGTGGAACCGCGGGGTGCGGAACCGAAGGGCGGCCTGACTCGCCGCTCGTTTTTGGGCACGGCGGCGTTGGCGGGACTGGCGACGGCGGCTGCGGGGCTGGTCGGGTGCTCGTCGAACCAGGGGGCCAGCGGCGCGGCTGCGGCTTCCGACGATGCGAAGGCGACGGACAACGTGACGGCCCAGGCGGCCGACCAAGAGGCTGCCAGTGCTGTAACCGGCGGCAACGAAGTCTATACAGCCTGGTCGGAGGGATTGAACCCCCAGCGGGACGACTTCCGCCAGACGTCCGGGGACCTTTCCCATGTGCTGTCCCCGTGGAAGCTGGGTGACTGGGAGTTCAGTAACCGCATCGTGAAGTCGGCGGCGGGGTCGGGCTACATCTTCGGCGGCTGGGATATCTTCACTGAGTACTACGAGCGCTTCGCCCAGGGCGGCGTCGAGATGATCTGGTGCGAAGGTCTGTTCCACTGCTTCGGGCCCTACGCCAACAACAAGTACGACGACGTGGACGAGATCGGCGACAAGTACGATTTCGCTAGCTTCATCGACCGGGTGCACCAGGCCGGGGCGAAGATCGGCATCCAGCTGGACACGTCGTCGTCCGACTACACTACCGAGCTGACCGCGCGCGGAGGCGGCCGTTATGCTGAGAGCCTGACCGCCGAGGAGGTGGCGTGGACCATCGAGCGTTATATCCATGGCGCCGAGGTGGCCAAGCAGCTGGGCTTCGACGCCGTGGAGCTGAACTGCGCTGGCGAGAATCTGCCCCAGTGGTTCCTTTCGGGTGCCGGCAACCATCGCGACGACGACTACGGCCCCCAGACCTTCGAGAACCGCACCCGCTTCGTCGCGGAGATCGTGAGGGGCATTCACGAGGCCTGCGGTGCCGACTTCCCCGTGGAGGTGCTCATGAACGGCGTCGAGGAAAACGACGCTGAACTGGGCGTATACTGCGGAGCGAATACCGTGGCGGAAGGCATCGAGATTGCCAAGCAGCTGGAAGCGGCCGGGGTGGACTGCATCCAGGTGCGCATCGGGGCGCTGCACAACCACATCGGGCAGTTCATGTCCGACGCGCTGTTCAATACCCGCGGCTGTGCCGGCCAGACGGGCTACGGCACGCAGTACGACTTCGACCGGCATTTCGACGGCAAGCTGATCTCGGAATACAACGGCTGCGGCATCATGCTGGACGTGGCCAAGGAGTACAAGGACGCCCTGAGCATCCCGGTGGGAACGGTCTCCTACGTGGACCCGGCCCTGGCGCCCGACCTGTTCGACCAAGCCATCGCCGAGGGGAAGGCCGACTACTTCGTACTGAACCGCGCGCTGTGCGTGGATCCGGAGTACGTGAGCAAGATGCGCGACGGGCGGCTGGACGAGGTGCGCCCCTGCATGCGTTGCGGCCACTGCTTCACCGACCAGACCAAGGACATGATGATGACCTTCGGCGGTTACGGCATCTCCGACGCGTGCCGGGTGGACGCGACGAAGATGTTCATCGGCGGCGACCGGGGGCTGGTGGGCTCGTGGGACCCGAACCCGGCGGACGGCGACAAGAGCGTCATGGTGGTGGGCGCCGGACCTGCGGGTATGGAAGCGGCGCGCGTGGCGGCCCAACGCGGCTACCGGGTGGCGTTGTACGAGAAGGAAAGCCAGCTGGGAGGCCTTTCCACCTTCGCGTCGGCCATCAAGGGTCCGCGGGAGAACATCGCCCGGTGGCTGGCGTGGTGCGAGAAGCAGCTGGAGCTTGAGGGCGTGACCGTGGTGACGGGCACCGAAGTGGACGCGGCCTTCGTGCGGGAGCAGGCACCGGACGTGCTGATGCTCGCTACTGGCGGTGCGCGTACGGGGTCGGGCCTGGCGTCGGTTGGGGCTACCAACGTGATCTCCCTCGCCGACATCGCCGGCGCCGAGGTGGGGGAGCGCGTGACCATCCTGGGCAGCAACCTGCAGGCCACCGACCTGGCGTTCTACCTGATCGAGCAGGGCAAGGCGGTAAGCATCGTGACGCCCGACACCGCCGACTTGGTGTCGAAGGGCCAGGCCAACTGGGTGAAGCAGCTGTCCACGCCTATGCTGTACGCCCGCGGGACGCGCCTGTGGCCGCAGGCGGAGGTGACGTCGGTGGGCGATGGCGAGGTGACGGTGCGCATGGCCAGCGGCGCCACGACGACCTATCCCTGCGACACGGTGATCGAGGCCTTCGACATGGTGCCGAATAAGGGGATGCTTGACGAGCTGGCCGATTCCGGCATCGCCCTGCACGCGATCGGCGACTGCGACGACCCCTGGAACATCCAATACGCCATCCGAGCCGGCAACCACACGGCCCGCACGGTGTAACGCCCATCGCCCGTTGCCTCGCCCTGCTGTCCGGCTCTGTTGCGTCTCGCCGCTCGGCTGTAGTCGGCTAGTTCGCCCCCGAAAAGGGAAGGGACCCGCGATCGCGGGTCCCTTCGTGGCGTAGCTGCTGTTGCCAGGTTCGTTTCGCTTTGGCGCGGTTGTACTTCGCGTCGCCATGGGCGCCGGTTCCGCATCGGAAGCCGTTGAACTTCGGCATCTGGTCGAGGGTCGCCTCTTCGGCGCTGCGATGCCACACCGGCCCGCTTTTCGGAACGGATCGCTTCGCCTTCGCGCTGCTCGCCGTGCGCTTGGAAACACCCTGCCGTTTCTTCGCCATGCGCTGCTCACCTCCCTTCCAAGTTTTGCGTGAGCGCGTAGGTCTCCGGGGCGTCCACCGTCGCCGCAAAGCTGCAGCTCACGTTCGCAACCGAGCCGCATTCGCCGTCGAGCCGCGCTTGCAACCGAGCCGCGCCCGAAGCTGTGCCACCGCCCCCAAGGGAACGCCATTCTACAGCACGGGCTGGTAACTTTCCAGCTGCTCGTAAGCCCTGACGGCTGTTGCCCGGCTGAGCTTGCTTGTCGAATCCGTAAAGTCGGCAGCTGCTCGCCGCCTATTGAGCGCAACTTCGACGCGCGAGGTCTCTTCTTTCGCGTGGCGGAGTCGGGGCCTAAGTCGCCTTTGCTCGCGTTTTCCCGCTAATCCTCCAATTCCCGTTCCAGCTGGTGGCGGCGGGTGATGGCGGATTGGAAGTAGGCGCCGAAGGCGATGATGGCGACGGCGAACCCGATGCCGAAGAAGACGATGCCCATGGCCAGGTCGCCGGCCCAGGCCACGTTGTCGATGCCCACGATCTGGATTTCCGCGACGATGCGCATGAGGCAGGTCGCCACCCCGATGGCGGCTCCGCACAGTGCGGAAATCACAACTACGTAGTTCCATGGTACGGAATCTACCTGGGCGTATCGGCGACGGCTGTCGGTGACGCCGTTGTCGCTGAGAATGCCCAGCTGCACGCCGCAGGCTACCAGGATAACGATGGCGAGCGGCAGAACCAACGGCACGACCGACTCGCCAAGCGGCGTGAGGAGGGGATGCTCGGTGGTGCATGCCACCTGGTTCAGCATGATGCCGTAGTACAGGCACAGCACGACGCCTCCCAGCAGAACCCCGTAGCTCGCCTTCAGCGCGCGGCCTTCCACGGCGGCGATTCGCTCGTCCTGCGGCCCCATGTACTGTCGCCAGCGCTTAACAAGATTCATGATCGTCTCCTTCGAGCCAGAACAGGTCGTCCAACGTTTTTCCAAGCGTCTTGCAAATGGCGGTGCACAGCTTCAAGCTGGGGTTGTAGTCGCCGGCTTCGATAAGCCCGATGGTCTGCCGGGTGGCCCCCACGCGATCGGCCAGCTCCTGCTGCGAAAGCCCGCGCTCGATGCGCGCCATCCTCATCCGAACATTCTTCAACCGGCCACCCCTTTCCGCCCTATCGGCCTGCTTTCGCACGCGTGTTGCCGTGTTGCCTGCTGCAGCGTTTCCGTACTGTCGTAGATGCAAAATATATATTGCATTATGCATGATATAGTTTGCAATTCGAAGTGTCAAGCTGTGAAATGGTTCGAAGCGTAAATCAGCAAAATGAAGCTGCAGGGATGGGCTGCAGGAGCTGAAGCATCATGAGCATCTCGCCGCCCGCGAACTGCCAATGGGTGAGCGGCCTCAGGTTCAGCAGCGGATCGGGAATGCGGAACTGCCGCCACGCGAACAGCGCCATCAGTGCCAGCCCCACCGCCATAGCCGCGATGGAGGGGACCAGCGTGCGCGTCACCTCGTTCAGTCCGAAAATGAACGCGCCCAGCCCCACGAAGCTCAGCGCCACGCTGGCCGGGTCGATTCTCAGGTCCTGTCGCGCATAGATGCCGTGCAGGAACTTGAGTCCGCAAGCCAGCAGGACAACGGACAGCACCACGGGTATCAGGAATAGCGAGCGCAGTCCCACGTAGGTCAGCAGCAGTCCGGCAAGCAGCGGCGCCAGGGCAAGCCCCACGCCGATGGCCCCGCTGTTGATGGCCAGGAACGTGGCCCCCTTGCCCTTCGGCGCGATGGTCATGATGACGCTGGTGATCACGGGGAAGAACAGCCCCACGGTAAGCGCCTGGATAAGCCGGCCCGCGAACATGTCCCCGAAATCCCAGGCGAAGAAGCCCAGCAGCGAGCCCACGAGCGAGGCCACGTAGCCGAACAGCATAATCTTGCGCAGCCCGAAACGCTTGAGCAGCGTGGCAGCCATGGTGATGGTGGTGGCCGCCACGATGGTGAATCCCAGCACCATCCAGTTCGCCATGGACAAGCTGACGTGGAAGTCGATGGCCACCTGGTCAAGCGCGATGTTCATGAGCGACTGGTTGAACGATGCTAGCAAGTTGCTCGTCAGCATCAGCGCCATCATGGCCCACATGGCGCGTCCCGTGGGGATGGAGACGGCCGGATCGCCGCCTATGGCGCCGTTCGAAGCGGATAAGTTGGTGGTTTGCGATGCGCTCATGGTAGGTCCTTCGCGATGCCGTCTGACGTCCGGCATCGGTTCTCTGGTCGTGTAAGGCGACGGCCGAACCGGAAGGGTAACCGACTCAGTCGGTTCGCGCTGCAGCTTTTCCATGGCAGTTCCCAGCCGCGCCGCCAAAGTTGTCCGCCCGTGACGGTGCCGTAACGGTCTGGGCACGATGCGAAGGACGGAACGGTACGAAACGGGACGAGGGTTGTGGAGGCGCCCCGTGCCCTTTTCCAAACGAGCCTTTTTATCCAGGGAAAAACAAGCTTCTGACCTGCATATTAATAATGATATACCAGGTTAGAGCATACTTTTTCGCTTGGATAAAAATGCTCGTTTGGCACACGGGGACGCCTCGAGACGCAATGGAGGGTTGGAGGAAGCGGCGTCGCTTTGCGAGCTGTGGTTTGTTTCCGGTAGTACGGGGTTGCCCTACCCCACGGTGATGGGGCGGTCTTGGTAGGCTATGTGGACGGTGGCGCCGTGGCCGATGCGGGCGAGGGCTTGCTGCAGGACGACCTGGGGCAGGCGGTAGGTGTTGTTGTTCTGGGAGATGTGCATGGCCACCACCGCCTGCAAGCGCGGGCCCGCCATCTCGGTTAGCGTTGCGGCGGCCTGGTCGTTGGACAGGTGGTCGCGTTCGGATGCCACGCGCTGCTTCAGCGGCCAGGGGTAGGGGCCGCTGGCCAGCATTTGCGGGTCGTGGTTCGACTCCAGCGCCAGGATGCGCACGTCGCGCAGCCGTTCGAGGGCGCTATCAGGCACGATGCCGCTGTCGGTGAGGAAGCCCATGGCGTCCCCGGCACATTCGAACCGGAAGCCGAAGGATTCCGCGGCGTCGTGGGATGTGCGGAAGGGGATGATGCGGGTGCCGGCTAACGTGAGAGGTACCGAGTCCGCCTTCCCGCGGTGCTCGTTTCGCCTGGAGACGGAAGGGTTTTCAGGGCCCGTAGCGTCGTCGGAATCGACGATGCTCTCGAAGCGGTCTTTCTGAGTCCAAGGCTGTGGGGCCTCGCTACCGTTTCCGCCGGCAAGCGGTACGAACTCGCAAAGCTCCTGGTCGAGCACTTCCTGAACGGGCGCGCTGGCCGCCTGCACCGCTATGCTGGTCACAAGCGGCGGCTGGATACCCCGCCGGGCCAGCTCGCGGTAGAGCACGGGCAGGCCCTTGGTGTGGTCGGTATGGTCGTGGGTGACCAGCACCGCCCGCAGCCCCTCGATGGCGAAGCCCACCTGGCTGCACCGGCCGAGGAAGTCGCGCTTGCAGATACCGCAGTCCACCAGAATCCCCTGGCCGGTGGCCACGTTCTCCACCACGGCGGCATTGCCCTTCGACCCGCTGGCCAGCACGTGCAGCCGCAAAGCCGCCGCAGGAATGGCGCCTTTCGTTTCAAAGTGTTCGGAATCGGTCATGGCCCCATTATAAGAGAAAAAGGAGAAGGGTCGGGAGCGGACGGAGCGACCCTGCGCAGACGGATCTGCGCGGACGAAGCGACCTTGCGCAGCGCCAACTTCCAGCGTTGCAGACTCCTTCGGCGCTTCGGAATCGGCCACAGGCTTGTTAGCTGCAGAGAACAGTGTGCACTTCTCGTTCGAGAAAATCGCTGAACTGGGCATTTCCGAAGAATCAATCGAGAAATGTGCACTTTCAAGCTGCATTGAGCCAGAAACGCCCGCAATTCGTTACCTGCGCTTCGCTGCTACTTCGTCGCCTCCGCCGCTTCGGGACTTACGGCTTGCTCGGCGCTGCTCTCACCAGTGCTTACGCCCACCAGTTCGATGAGCTCGTCTCGGCTGTGGATGTCCAACTTGGTGTAGATGTGGCGCACGTGGCTTTTCGCAGTGCCGTTCGAGATGCACAGCTCCTGCTCGATGCGCGGCACGCTCTTGCCCTGGGCCAGCAGCGCCAGCACTTCCTCCTCGCGCAGCGTCAGGCCGTGGGCGCGGGCGATCTGGGCGCAGCGGCCTGCCAGGCTCTTTGCGTAGTCGGCGTTTTCGTGGCGCGGTGCTAGCGGGGTGATGCCCCAGGTAGTCTCCAAATCCTTCTCGTTCAGCAGGAACATGGAAAACGCCACCAGAACCACCACCACGATGCTGGTCAGGAACAGAAGGCCGCTTTCGTCCATAGTGGCCCAGGCAGTAGTGCCCACGTAGGACCCCAGGACGCTGGCCAGCACGCGGGCCGCGCGGGTGAGGCCGAACAGCCAGATGGCCAGCACGCCGTAGCGGTTGCAGATGTTCGACAGCACGATCATGGTCAGGATGACGAAGCCCGCATGGCTCATGTTCACCATGATGCCCGAAGCGACAAGGCCCGCGCCCGACAGGAACGGGTGCAGCAGGGCGCCGGCCACCATCAGGGGAAGTGCCGCCCGGTACAGGTAGCGCACGTCGAAGCGGTCGAAGAAGAACAGTGCCATCACCAGCACGATGCCTGCGATGAGGGCTACGCCTAACATGGTCAGGTCGTTGACCACGCCGCCGGTGGTGCGGCAGAAGTTCATGGTGAACGAGTAGGCCGCCATCAGCAGCATGGGCCGGAAGGGGAAGCTCCAGCGTCGGTCGGAGGTGCGGTCGAGCGCTTGGACGATGTTGTCAGCCCGCTGACGCTCGTTGCGGTCGGACGCTTGCTGCTGGTGCTTGACCATGCTCATGCTGGCGACGAAAAGCCCAGCGCTCACCAGCGGCAACGCAGCGGTGAACAGGGTAGCTGCAGGCCCGTTCAGCGCCATGACAAGGAAGTGCAGCAGCGTGGCCAGCACGAACGAGCTGGAGTAATACACGGCTACCAGGCGCATGGGCAGCGCGGCGTAGAACTCGCTCCACAGAAGGATGATGGCTGCAAGCCCCAGCCCCGTGAAGGCCGACCCCGCGATGGCCGCGCCTTGGCCGAACGCGGCCCCGACTGCCGCTGCGGGTTCCAAACCCCCGGCCGTGCCTGCAGCCCCCAGGAGTCCGTATTCCGGCAGCGCCATCAGCAGGGTGCCCACGGTCATGAGCGCGCCGGCCGCCCAGGGCACCACGGCCCGGCGGGGATGGCTGTGAAGCTTGCGGGCGCACAGGGCGCATGCGATAAGCGCTGCTGCGTTTGCCAGGTTCGACACGATGAACAACGGCTCCGGCGCCGACCCGGGCACCGGCGAGGGCGACTGAGGGCTTCCGAACTGCACGGAGTAGATCCAGGCGAGGTATACGCCCATCCCCAGGAAACGCAGCGGCAGCGTACCTGCGGGCAGCACCGACTCCTTGCCAAGCGAGTCCTTCGCGCCTTGCAACCGGGCGTTCGCCATCTTCCCTCCCGTTCGTCTCTCGGTTCGCTTTCGCCTTTGCAACGTTGTGCCCCATTATATGGCTTGGAGGGGCCAATTCCGACCGTTTCGCCGAAGCAATTTCGTCACGAGGCTTTGAACAGGCGTTTTGTTGAAGAGGGTGATAAAAATAGACCCCTGTTTCCAGGGGATATCGACCGTTTCGTGAGGTGACGGAGGGCTTGGGCGCACCGTAGTATCGCCTTGTCGCCGCGGGATGACGGTAGCGATACGGAAGCTGCCACTGGGGTTGGCGACGGAGTTGGAAGCGATGCGCCGAAAAGGGAAGCGGCGCATGGGGAAGCGGCCGGGATCGCACGGAAGGCGCCCAGCCCGAACAAAAGGAGGATTTATGAAAACGAACGAGACGAGCGCGCAGGGCCTGAGCCGCCGCAGCTTCTTCAAAATGGGCGCGGGTGCTGCAGCCCTTGCCGGCGTGACTGCCCTGGCCGGGTGCGCGCCGAAGAGTTCTTCCAGCAAGGCGACCACGGCCGAGGCCGCTCAGGCAGACGGTGCTACCGCCCCCGCCGCAAGCGCCGATGCCGCTGCTGTGACCGCTGCTGCCGACCCGCTGGCCGCGCCCGCTGCCATCACCGACATCAAGGAGACCCGCGACTACGACATCGTGGTGGTGGGCCTGGGCATGTCCGGCGCCGCATGCGCCCTGGCGGCCGTCGAGGGCGGCGCCAAGGTGGCCGTGCTGCAGAAGGGCGAGATGTGCCTGACCCACGGCAACTTCTGCGCCGTCATCAACAGCCCCGAGTTCACCGAGGCCGGCTGCGAGACCATCGACGTCGACGCCATGATGAAGCAGTTCAACACCTCCAACAACAACCTCATCAACTGGTCGCTCGTGCGCCGCTACTTCCAGGAGTCCCCCGAGTCCGGCAGCTGGATCCTGAAGAAGGCCGAGGAGGCGGGAGTGAAGGCCATCATCCCGGCTCCCATCCCGGCGGTGAAGTTCGAGGGCAAGCAGATCGCCGGCGCGAAGGGCATGGCCGACCTGGCCGAGCAGAAGGGCGCCGAGGTGTTCTTCAACTGCCCCGGCGTGCAGTTAGTGGTGGACGGCTCGGGAGCGGTGACCGGTGTCATCGGCGAGAGCGCGGACGGATACATCCAGTTCAACGCCAAGAAGGGCGTTGTCCTGGCCACGGGCGACTACGGCAACAACCGAGACATGCTGGCGAAGTGGTGCCCCGGCGCACTGCCCTTCGAGAACTTCTACAACCCGCCCTACAACGACGGCGAGGGCCATCTGATGGGCTTGTGGGCCGGCGCTCGCATGCAGGAGGCGCCCCATCCCAAGATGGTGCACGTGCATCACTACGTGGGCGACGGCGACAAGAACGCCCCCATGCGCAAGGCCCCGTGGCTGAACGTCAACGACTACGGCGACCGCTTCATGGACGAGAGCACGCTTTACGAGCATCGCTGCAACCAGGCCGTGAAGTACCCCGACGTCCACGCCACCCAGATCTTCGACGGCAACTACGAGCAGTACTACGCCCAGATGCCCAATCAGGTCGATCCTGCCAACGACGGCACGCTGGAGGACTTCATCGAGTGGGGCATGGCGTTCAAGGCCGACAGCATCGAGGAGCTGGCCGCGGTGGCCGATTTCCCCGCCGACCATCTGAAGGCCACGGTGGAGCGCTACAACGAGTTGGTGGCGGGGGGCCGCGACGACGACTACATGAAGCCCATGGAGTTCATGTACCCCATCGACACGCCGCCCTTCTACGCTATCCGCCGTCAGTACGTGATCTCGGTCATCACCGGCGGTCTTGAGGTTAACGAAAACTGTAACGTGGTGGACGAGCAGTGGAACCCCATCCCCGGTCTGTATGCCGTGGGCAACGTGCAGGGCGGCATGTTCGGCGGCACCGACTATCCCTTCGACATCACCGGCCTGTCCCTGGGTCGCGCCATGACCTTCGGCTACGTGGTCGGCCGCGACCTGGCCAAGGCGTAGGGGCGGCATGCGCTGCGGGCTGCCGAAGGCGCACGAGCCCTTCGGCAGCCCGCAGCCGGCTTCGGAGTGCGCAAATCAAGACATTTTGACCACGGAAAAACAGGGCTGCGAACTGGTTCTTTCTAAGTAATCCCAGTTCGCGGCCTTGAGTTTTGGTGGACCAAACGTCTCGATTTGCGTGGCTTTGCATCTAGCCCGCGTGGTGGGCGGCTTCCACGGCCTTCACCAGGAACTCCGTGGCACCTTGGCCGGCGGCGGTGTCGTAGTAGCTGACGAAGCGCGGGTCGGCCAGGTAGCCGCGGACCAGGCCCAGGTAGGCTTCCTCGGCGTAGCCCGGGCCCCAGTGGATGGCGATCCATCGCTCGTGCATGCGGGCGAGCTCCTGGGACTCGTCGCCGGCGGGGTCGTCCGTGGCCATGGCCAAGCGCAGCTGCACCTTGATGGATTCCTCCAGCAGCTCCTTGGCGTCCCATTCGTCCCTGGTCAGCCCCATCATGCGGGCGTTGGACTGCTCGATGGCGTCGGCGCCGTAGCGTTGCCGCGCCTCCTGCCCGTACTCGCGCTCGAAGCTCTCCAGCCCTTGGCGCTTCAGTTCCTCGAAGGCATCCTTCGTTTCCATACCGTGCATCCTTTCTATGGCGTTCAGAGCCGCCCGGGTTCGCTGAACGGCGGCTTCCAATGATCTGCCCTGCGTGCGCAGGGATCGAAGGTGGTCGAGCAAGGCGGCCCGCAGGTCGGCTTCAGGCTCCTGGTTGCCGGCGGAGGCGTTGCCGGTCTCTCGCCTACCGCCTTCCGAGCTGCCGGTCGGCTTTCCGCTTCCGGACGCTGATGCGCTTCCCAGCAGCCGTCCGATGGTGGCCAGGGGCAGCCCGCAGGAGCGCATGGCCATGACCTGGGCAAGCCGCCGTTCGTCCCGCTCGGAGTACAGGCGGTAGCCACTTTCCGTGCGGGCCGGGCTCAGGAAGCCTTTCTCCTCGTAGAAGCGCAGCGTGCGCACGCTCACGCCCGAGGCTTCGGCCAGTTGCCCGATGGTTTTCAGCCTGCCATGGCTCATTGCGGTTGCCACCTTTCCTTCCGTCGCGGCCGGTGCACTCGGCTGTTTTTGCTCGCTCGCCTTCGACGCTTGCCAGTATGAACCCTCACGCAGCGAGAGGGTCAAGCGGGGCCATATGCCCTTTCCCTACAAACCGCGGGAGTCGAAGTAGCCGAGTGCCCGTTGAAGCGTCAGCTTCTGCGAGAACAGCTGCTGGTAGGTGGCTGTTTTGCATTTGTTCTGAGCGCGCAGGTCGGCAAGGGTTTCCTCCGCTTGGTGCAGGTCGGTTCGCATAGCGGCCAAAGCGTCTTCGAAGGCACCAAGCCGCGTTTCGCTGTCGGTGATCATGGAGCATGCCTCTTTTCGTTGGACGGACCGTTCGATTATAACGGGGAAAGGCCGCACAACTCGCTTTTCGTCCCTGCGGCGTGCTTCTAAGGAATCACCAGTCCCATCACCGCGTAGACGACGGCCAGCAGCACCAGGGCCGTTGCGGCTCCGGCCAGCACCTTCGCCGCGTTCGCCAGTATTGGATGACTGCGGGAGAAGTCGCGGGCGTCGCGTTCGATGCGGCTGCCCGACTTCCCTTCCATGAATTCGCTGATCTCGCGGTAGGTAACGATGTTGTTGCGGCGCTTGATTCGCTCCACGGCGATGGCGGCCCCAAGCGCTATCGCGTACAGCGGCACGAACACCGCGGCGCCGGCCAGGTCGCCCTTGCTCATGCGCCCGATGCCCGAAGGTTCGGTCCATGCGACGGACAGTCCCACGGCGAACACGATTCCCAACACCACGGCGCCCGCCATAATCCACGCGTAGATGTTCATGGCCTTCTGGTCGGAAAGGGCCGCCTTGCGCATGAGGGCGATGTCGCCTTGGACCAGCTCGTCTACGGTGGTGTCCAGCACTTCGCTCAGAAGCAGCAGGCTCTGCACGTCGGGGTAGGTTTTGCCGGTTTCCCAATTCGAAAGCGTTTGGCGCGACACGTAGATGGCTCGGGCTAGCTCCTCCTGGGAAAGCCCCTTATCGGCGCGTCTTTTCTGAATCTGCTTCGACACTTCCACGGACGGTCCTTTCAAGCTCGACATAGCAAAGGGGAGAAGCCGAGCGGTCCTGCGGCCTTGTTGTTCGGGCCATGCTAGCAGCTGTTGGCGGTTTGCGGGGCCATGGTGGTTGGAAATCCGTTGTCGAAAGTCTTTGACAAGCGCTGCGACCTGCGGAAGTACGATTGGTAGCCAGGGCACGCGGCTGGTGTACCTGACAAGGGGACCCTTGTCAGAGGCAAGTGGGCCTCGGCGTTGGGGCTGTGGTACTAGCTGGCTTTGTCCAGGGCGCGTACGGATTTCGGCAGGTAGACGACCAGTCCCAGCACCAGGCAC
Source organism: Eggerthellaceae bacterium (assembly GCA_048242115.1). Classification (GTDB taxonomy): domain Bacteria; phylum Actinomycetota; class Coriobacteriia; order Coriobacteriales; family Eggerthellaceae; genus Xiamenia. The sequence goes on along the minus strand of DBFAWQ010000009.1, from coordinate 1,824 downwards.
GCCAGGCCGTCCATCACGAAGAACGGCGCGATGCCCACCGCTTCGGCCAAGATGCCTCCCAGCGCCACGCCTATGGGGGTCGCAAGGCCCATGGCCGCCGTCAGCAGCCCCATGGCGCGGCCCATCTTGTCGTCGTCGACGTTTCGCTGGGTGAGGGTCATCAGCGGCCCGTTGAACCAGGCACAGGCGACGGCCATCACGCATACAAGCACGACGAACAGGGGAAACGCATCTGGCGGCAGCAGCCCGCAGCAGGTAGTTGCGGCACCTACTACCACGGCGGCCACGGCGATAAGCCCCGCGAGCCGCCTCCCTCCGCCGGTGACGATCAGAATAGCAGACCCCATGAGCATCCCCACGCCGAACGCCGCCTCGGTCAGGGAGGCCGCGTAGCCGTCGCCTCCGAAGTGTTGGTACGTCATCAGCGGGAACACGGCCGACAGCGGCCCGAAGATCATCATGCCCACGGCCACCATGGCGATAAGCAGCACGAGCCCGCGATTCTTCGCGATGCAGCGCCACCCGTCTGCGAGGTTCGCCAGCACGTGGCCCGACGCGGCGCTTTCGTCGATGACGGTGGGCACCTTCGCGAAGGCAAGTCCGGCGATGGCTAGCACGGCCCCCGCGAAATCCAGGAACATCACCGAGGCGAACCCGAAGGTGGTGTACAGGAAGATTCCGAAGGCGGGCGCACCGATGGAGGCGATGGACGCGAGCATCTGGTCGAGGGTGTTGATGCGCAGCAGGTGCTTGTCGGGAACCAGCATGGGCATGGTGGCCATCATGGCCGGGCTGTGGAAGGCCTGCCCGACGGCGCGGGCAACGCAGATGACCAGGAGCAACGGGATTGAGACGTCGCCGAGCACGATAAGCAGGCCAGCGACCAGAGAGACCACGCCCACGGCGCTGTCGGCTGCGATCATGATGGTCTTGCGGTTGTGCCGGTCGGCCACCACGCCGCCGAAAGGAGACAGCAGTCCGATGGGCAGCATGGCGGCCACGCTCATGAACGCCAGCACGAGCGCACTGCCGGTGCTCTCGGTCACGTACCACACCACGGCGTATCCTGCGGCGTAGCTGGTGACCATGGAAAACGCCTGGCCAATCCAGATGAACGCGATAGTTGCCAGCCAGTTTCGCTGCAGCGGAAGGCCGGTGGCACTCAGCAGCGGAGCGGTCTGTCCGCCGGCATCGGGGCGCGGGTCGGGGGTGCGGGCGTCGAAACGCGTCATGGGAACTCCTTGGGAAACGGTAGTGCTCGCAAGCACGATGCAGGTTGGTTGCATCGGCCAATCTTACAGTTGCGAACCCGGTTGCGCCAGTACGTAGAGGTTGCGAATCGACGTGGCGGGGACCAGCCTCCGATTTCGCGGCCATTTGATTGTTCGAGGGTGCATAAGTGAAGGGTTCGGCGGGAATTCGCGCAAAACCCTTCACTTGTGCACTGTGAAATCGAGGGATTGGTGGGGACGGGAAACCTAGGGAAGCGCCAGGGTCAGGGTGCCGCCGGTTTCCTGGGCCCACGCTTCGCAGCGTTCCTTCGACTGGCTGGTGAGCGGGTCGTTCGTGAGCACCAGCGTGGTCAGCGACGGCAGCTCGTAGGGGTCGAACTCGGTGATGTCCTGGAAGGGAAGCTTCACCGTGGCCAGCGCGTCGCAGCCCTTCACGCTGAAGCCGTCGGCGGTCAACGGCCCCAGCTGGGTGGTGTTGCCGCCGCGGCGTTCGATGACGAAGGACTGCAGGTTGGCCGCGCCGGACAGATCCAGGTAGGGAATGGTTCTGTCGGTGGCCTGGTACGACGCGTTGAGCTGGACAAGCGCGTCC
>DBFAWQ010000008.1:0-4331 GCA_048242115.1 Eggerthellaceae bacterium | reverse complement strand
CCCAGGTACAGCACGGCGAACACCAGCATGGCGGCCGCGGTGATGATTCCCAGGCCTTTATAGAAGAACAGCAGGTACAGCATGACGATGGCGATGCCGATGAGGGCGACCACCACGCCGGACGCCAGAGCGTCCTGGCCCAGCGTCGGGCCCACCACCTGGCTCTGGGCGTATTCGAACGAAACAGGAAGGCTGCCCGACTGCAGAACGGTCTGCAGCGCCTTGGCTTCGTCCATGGTGTAGTTGCCCGTGATCTGCACGTGCCCGTCGGGAATGACGCCCTGCACGGCCGGAGCGGACTCCACCCTGTCGTCCAAGATGATGACGATGCGCCCATGGTCGGCGGCCAGCTCCTCCGTGGCCTGGGCGAACGCGGCGGCACCCTCGCCGTTCAGCGTGACGTTCACCGCGTAGTCCGTAGCTGTCTCGGAAGGACGGCCGATGGTCACGTTGGTGATCTCGTCGCCCGTGACGAGCGGCGTGTAGGTGCCGGGCTCCACTTCCAGTCCGCCCGCGGCCTTGCCCGAGGGGAACGACATGCCGAACTCGTCGGTGATGACGCCCTGGGACTCGTACTCGCCGGACTCTATCTGCTGAACCACGTCCTCGTCGGTGAACGAGTCCAGGCGCGCGAGCACCAGCTGGCCGGTCCTGCCGATGGTGGCCAGCGCCTGCTCGGAGTCGGACAGGCCCGGGATCTGCACGAGTATCTGGTCGTTGCCCTGCAGCTGCACCACGGCCTCGGAGGCGCCCAGCGAGTTCACGCGGCTCTCGATGATGGCCCGCGAGCTTTCCATCTCCTCGGGCGTGACCGGGTCGCCATCGGTGCTCTTGGCCGTCAGCACCACCGACAGGCCGCCCTGGATGTCCAGGCCCTGGTTGATCTTCTCGGTAGGGGGCGTGAACAGCGCGACCGATACGACGACGAGTATGGTCGTCGCCACAAGCAGCCATACGTTGCGGCGGTTCGCGTTCTTCGACGAAGGGCGCTTCTTCGCCCTCTGCTTATCCGGTTCCATGGATGCCATGATCGGCACAACCCCCTGCCCTCTTAAAGCTGATTCCGTGTCCCTGGTACAGGACATTCCAAATGCGAAAGTATATCAGCACCCGCCGCCTTTCTTCCTCAGGCGAGAAGAATACACAGTAACAGTTTTCGCCCATGCGCCCGGCGCCTCTCAACTCCGAACGCAGTGCACAAGCGAGGGGTTTTGCGGGAATTCGCCCCGAACCCTCCGGTTGTGCACTGCGCCGCAACAGAAAAAAAGCCCGGCACCCCAAGGGGATGCCGGGCTTCGCGTTTCTGGTGCGCCCAGCAGGATTCGAACCTGCAACCAAAGGATTATGAGTCCTCTGCTCCACCGTTGAGCTATGGGCACGGCTTCGCTGCGAACAGCCTTGCTATTGTAGCGTTATTTCCCCCGCGTCACAACGTAGGTTTTGTGGATACGGAGGGTAGGACGAGAAATCCTTTGGTACGGACAAGAACCGGGGGGAATACCGGGAGAACGGAAAGCAGCTTATTCAGCGCCAGTTGCCCCAGAAAGGGCCCTTCTACGCGCATCTGCCACTCCGACCTGCACCAACGTCTGCACTTCACGCTCATTGCAGCCAAGGAAGCGCGAAGCCTCCTTGGGGCTTAAGCCCTCCGCCACAAGCGAGCAGGCGAAGCTTTGCCGCATGACAGGCAGCGTCACGCGGGGCACCCCGAGCGTGGCGGAAAGGCGCCGAAGGGCGTCTGACTGGAGGGATGCGGTCATGGGGCCGCCGTTTGCCTTCGACACCACGTACGCGTCACCCGTTCCCCCGAACGCCGCCATCCTCGCCGCCATCTCGGGAAGCACGGGGACGACGGGTCCGGACGGCAACGAAACAAGCCCCCTCACCAGGTCGATGTCCTGCGCCCTCAGCGCCCTCATATCGACGCCGGAGATACCGCATCCGTAGCCCAGGACAGCGCTGCGCCCGGCAGGGGCATCGCGAACGGGAGCGGGTATCATATCGAGTAGTGAGTTGATCTGCGGGAAAGTCGGCAGGAATAGCAGGCGCCCCGACCCGTCGTCGCTCAAGGGGGCCTTCGGCGGCACGGGCACCCGCGCCACATCGAGGCCCATGTCGGCCGCAAGGTCAAAGACCGCCCGAACGACGGTAGCCGACTTCCTCCTCGCGTCCCAGGTCACAGCCGTATCCGCGGCCGCCAGCGCCTCCTCTGGCATCACATCGCGTAGCCGCCTGGCCCCAAGCGCCGACATGAGCGCCCCCGTGGCGATCCTCCTGTACGTCGCCGCCGTCTCGGGCGAGCGCTCGGAGTACAAATAAGGGATATAGACCCGTTCCACGAACTGGCGAAACGTGAGATCGCTCGACAACCCTTCCATGCTCCCCTCCCCTGGCCCGAGAACATGAAATGCGCGATTGTAAACTTTTTAGTTTAACCCACAATGTCAGCAACTACAACAAGCGGATACACGCGTCCATCTCCTGCGCAAAAAGGCAGTCGGTGTATGATGCGGCCGTCGTGGGACCGCACGCGCCAACTCGGGCCTGTCCGTAAGCGGATGGGCGGCGCCAAGGTTAACCTGCCGGGTCGCGGCCCTCGGCGCCGCCTCACTAAGGGGCGCGACCCTTGAACTCGCGCCCCGGTGCAGGCAACCCCTTAGTCGCGTAAGGAGCAGCCATGGACGATTATCGGCCATACGACCAGGACGGACAAGAGCAGCAGGACGATTGTTCCTGCGACGTTGACTACACTCCCGACGGTTTCTGGGACGCCCTCGAAGAGTCCCATGCTGGCCTGAAAGCCGAGGAGATAGGCCTTATGCTGTACGTCATAAGGCGGGAGGCCGCAGGCGGCATCACCACCTTGGGCTCGATCATATCCACCGTAGCCGAAACCGACCGGCCATCCAAGATAAAGCGGCTGGTCAAGAAGCTGAGCAAGCAGGGTTGGCTGAATCACGACAGGGAAACGGGCCGCGTCTCCCTCTCGGAGTCGGCCCGACACATCCTGGTGGAGAGGGCCGCAGCATGAAAAAGGACCTGTCGCTCGGAGCGATGTCTCTGGAGGACGTCGCTCATTTCGTTTCGCCCTCGACGCTCGTCGTCACATCCGACGAGTTCAACGCCATCTCGTGCGCCGGCCTAGGAGCCGCCGCACTGTACGACTACCTGCGACAACGCCCTTCTGCTTGGCGATTCAGCGTTGCAGGCATCGCAGGAGCCCTCGGCAAAGGCCGATACGCGATCAGGACGTGCGTCCACGACCTTGAGGCAGCCGGGCTTCTCGCCAGGGGCCAGGTCAAGGTCGTGGACGCCCATGGCCGCAGGACGTGGGGCAGCGCCGTGTGGGTAAGCTTCAAGGAGCCGGTCTGCGCCCATGTCGCCGAGGCCATGCTGAGGCAGCTCGGGTGCGCCAAGATCGTGACCGACCTGTCGGCGATGCCCCAGCAGATGGTCGGCTCGCGCAAGCTCGCCAAGCTCGCAGCCGACGCATACGGCGCCCCCTGGAAGAAGCGGGGGCTGTTCTGCGAGATAGAGGACGTCTCCGTAGGCGGCAAGGGCACCGGGGAGGACACCACCTTCGCCGCCATGGACAAAGAGGACCAGCTGGCCTTCGATACCCTCCGCCGGGCGGCCCCGAAACCCGCGTGCGGCCCCACCGGCACCGTCCTCAACGCGGAGGCGAGGATGTACTTCGCAGAGGCCGTAGCCATGGGGTACCGACCCTCGGAGCTCATCCGCGCCATGCATGCCGCAAAGCGCTCCTGGGCCGCCAACCCCGCGCACGCGCAGCGCACCTCCGGATTCACCCGCACGGACTACCGCGCCTTCCCGAAGCTCGGCAAGTGGCTCCGGTTCGAGGCCCCGAAGCTGGTCGACCGCCTTCGTCGCCAAGGTGTCGTGCGGGCCGCCACCGAGGCCGCGTCGCCCGACTTCTCCCTCGACGCCGTATGGCGCCAGCTGAAGGCGGAGCTTTCCACCGCGACCGCCGCCGCAGTCGGAAGCGGCTCGTGGGATCACCCCGCATGGGTCCTCCAGCGCGCGGCGCTCTCGGCTCTCAGGCGCCGAGAGGCCGAACTCCGCCTCGCCGCCGGCGCTTAACGCAAACCAAAAACCTATCCGAAAAAGCGGGACCCGAAAAGGGCTCTGCGAAAGCCACGCTCGATTCTAGGAGGAAACGATGCCGGATGTAGCGGACGAAAGCGCGGAGAGGGTGCTCCAAGCGGGCGAGAAGGGCGCCGGACGGATACTCTCGCAGATAATCCGCACAGCACAGGCGCGCCGAACGTCCCCGGCGCACCGCCAACCGGTCGCGAGGTCCTACGCCGCCG
>DBFAWQ010000007.1:0-8731 GCA_048242115.1 Eggerthellaceae bacterium | reverse complement strand
ACGCCGTTCAAGGTCTGCAGGCTGATGTTGCGCCGGTAGAGCTTGTCCAGCACCCGCACCGAATGGACGTTGTGGTTGAAGTAGCGCCCGGTGCGCTGCCGGTAGCATTCGGACAGGAAGCGCTCGCCGGCGTGTCCGAAGGGGGTATGGCCCACGTCATGTCCGAGGGCGATCGCCTCGATGAGCTCGGTGTTGAGCCCCAGAAGCCGACCGATGTTGCGGGCGACGCGGCTGACCAGCTGCACATGCAGGCCCCGGCGCGAGATGTCGTCGTTCTCCACGAAGGAGAACACCTGGGTTTTGTCGGCGTAGCGGTTGTAGGCGGGCACGTTGACGATCTTCTCGATGTCCCGCGAGAACCCGGGGCGCAGAAGCGTCGCCCGGTCGTGGGGCAGGTCCTCCCGGCGCACCAGGCCCTCGTCCGGAAAGCGCAGGGGGTGGGGGCGCCCATGGGCCATGTCGTCCCGTATGGCCGCCTCCACCTCCGCGTCCAAGCTCAGATAGGGAATGTCATCGTGGTTCCGCATCATCGCGTCGCATCCGTCTTCCGCTCGCCCGTTCGTTCGCGCCCCAGTATACTACGGCGCCCGGAGCGCCGAGGGGGCGTGCGCCCCCGACCACGGAATCCCAAGACGGCCTAGCCGGCAAGCCCCATGCCGATGACGATGAAGGCCGACACCACCCCGATGATGGACTCCCCTCCCAGAAGCCCCGTGGACACCACCATGCCGGTCTCGGCCTGCGCCTCCGCGCGCTGCCTGCGCTCCTCCCCGGTCAGGCCCGCATCGCGCCGCTTGCAAACCGCGTCGTAGACCACCTTCGCCATGGCGCCCAGAAAAGCGGTGAGCGACATGTAGAAGGGCAGGTAGACGCCGAGCCCCAGCATCATGGCCGGGAACCCGACGAAGTACAGGAGAAGCCCCGACGCAAGTCCCAGGACGAAGGCCGGAACCGACGGGATGCCGCTGACCATGGTGGCAACGACGCTGGCCTGGGCCGACACGAACTCCTTGCCCACGCCGAACGCGTCGGGCCCGTAGGCGCCCACCAGGGCCATCATCACCGCCACGGCCACCACCGCGCCCACCGCGGCCCCGATGGCCTGGCCGATCCACTGGGCCTTGGGCGAGGTGCCCAGACGGTGCCCCGCGTAGAAGTCGTTCATCACGTCGCCGGCAAGCCCGCAGGCCACCGACACCACGGCCGCCACGAAGAACAGCTGCACCTGAGGCAGGTTGCAGGCGGCGGCCACAATCAGAAGCACGATGAGCCCGAATATCTCCATGGGGTCGATGCCGGTCTGGCCCACGCTCTGGGCGCTCATGGCCGTGGCAACCCAGGCGAGGAGCACCACGATGACCGAAGCCACGGGCCCCAGCTGCAAGGCGAAGCACAGGACGAGCGCCACCGCAGCCACCACGGCGGCCATGACCCCGGCCGTCGCTTTGCGAGAGCGGGCGCCGGAAGCAGGAGTTCGGCCCTCGTCGGCCGAGGCGTCCCCGGCCTTGCGCAGCATGCGCACGGCCTTCGGCACGATGTCCTTGGCGATAACCCCGAAGCCGGCCCCCATCATAAGGCCCATCCCCAGGCTGGAAACGATACCCTGGCCCCCGGCCGTATCCCACAGCCCCGCAGCCGAGCCGCCCACGATGATGCCGAAGTTAGCCAGCAGGCCGCCCAGGAACCACACCACCACGGCGCCCGTCCCCACCAAAAAGCCTACGGCCAGCATCATGGGCGAGTTGTAGATGCCGAAGGCCACGCCGGGAACGGACACGCCGCCGAAGAGCATGGAGGGTATGACGCCCACCAGGTCGCGCAGCACGGTGTAGACGCCCGCGAAGCCCATGGCCCCGAAGAGCTTCGCGCCGGTCTTGCCGCCGGCGTCCCCGGCCAGAAGCGTTTGCGCGGCCGCCTCGCCGATGGGGTACTCGAGCCCCGAGTCCTCGATGAAGTGCCGCCGCAGCACGATGGTGCACACAAGCCCTATGGCTACGCCGGAAAACGCTATGAGCAGCATCTCGGTCCAACCTACGGCGTCGGCGTAGCCGAGCATCCAGATGCCGGGGATGGTGAAGCACAGACCGCCGGCAACCATGGCGCCGGCGCTCATGACCGTATGGGTGACGTTGGCCTCGTTGAGGCTTGACCTCCCATGGCTTACAGCGCGCAGGAAGAACAGCGAGATGATAGCCGCGAACACGATGGGCCACGGAAGCGCGCCCATGCGCAGGGCGATGTAGACGGACGATGCGGTGATGATAGCGCAGCCGACCGAGCCGATCAGAATGCCGCGCAGGGTCAGCTGCCCCTTGACAGAGTCCATGAAACGTTCCTTTCCGTATATCCGCTCCCCCGCAGTCCAGGGAGTCGGGTTACCGATGGATGCGCGAACAGTATAATGAAAGGCAGGCGGAATGGAACTGGTCATTTTCGCCATATCGCAAAACCAAGGCGAAAGGCAGCCCCATGGACAGGAAAGGCGCGAAGGCGCAAACCGCAGACGGCGAGGGAGCGCTCCTCGTCGTCGACGTAGGCAACACCCGGGTAAGGCTCGGACTGGCGCGGGGCGGCGTACTCGAGCGCGTCTGGTGCGCGAAGACGGTTCCCGGCTGCACCAGCGACGAGGCCCTCGCCCAGATCATGGTGCTCGCCCGGTGCCCGGGACGCGTGCCCGACGCAAACGCCGAAGCATCGTGCCGCCCCCGAGGCGGCGAAGTTGGGCCGATTCGCTGGGACGACGCCATCGTCGCCTCGGTGGTACCCGACCTGACCGACGCCTGGGTTCGCGCCTGCGCCCAACTGACGGGGCGCCGCCCCCTGGTGGTGGGTCCCGGCGTCAGGACCGGTGTGCCCATGAGCTACAGCGACCCCGGCGAGCTGGGAGCGGACATAGTCGCCGATCTGGCGGCGGCCACGGTTTCCTACAGGCCGCCTTTCATCGTGGTCGACCTCGGCACCACGACCACGTTCATGGCGGTGGACGGCAAGGGGCGCTTCGTCGGCGGCATCATCGCGCCGGGGCTGCAGGTGGCGGCCAGCGCGGCATCCTCCGCCGCGGCGAAGCTGCCATCGGTGGACCTTCGCGCCCCGAAGTGCGCCATAGGCAGAAACACCCGCGAGGCCATGCAGTCCGGCTTCGTCCTGGGCCAGGCGGCTATGATCGACGGCCTGGTCGCGCAGTGCAAGCGCGAGCTGGACGGCTGCGACACCGTGGTCATCGCCGGCGAGAGCTCCCAGGCCATGGCCGCCCTCTGCGAGACCGCGACCGAGCACCGGGAGTTCCTCACCCTGGAAGGCCTGGTGCGCCTGCACGCCCTGAACCGGTAAGCACAGCCTGCGCCCCCCCTCATGGCGTTTCGGCGCCCGTCAGCCTCCCAGGGCGCACCGGCCGGCCGTTTCGTGGCACAATGGGCAGCCGAAACGCGAACCCAAGAAGGAAGGCGTCGTCCGTGAGAACCGACGATTTCGACTACAACCTGCCCCCCGAGCTCATCGCCCAGTCGCCCGCGCCCGTACGCGACCGCTGCCGCATGCTCAAGATGGACCGCGCAACCGGCGAGCTGGAAGACCGGCTGTTCTGCGACATCGGCAACTACCTGCGCCCGGGGGATTTGCTGGTGGCCAACGAGACCCGCGTGCTGCCGGCGCGGCTCATGGGCCGCAAGCGCGGCACCGGGGGCGAAGCCGAGGTGTTCCTGCTGCGCGAGTGCGGCGGCCCCGAGCCCCGCACGAACCGCGTAGCCTTCTGGGAGGCCCTGGTGCGCCCCGGCAAGCGGCTGAAGCCGGGGACGGGCGCCGTGGTGGACTTCGCGGACGGGCAGGGCAACGTCGCCATGAGCGCCGAGGTCGTGGACTGGGCGGCCGGTGCCCAGCGCGGCGAGCGCGTCGTGCGCCTGAGCACGCCCCTTCCCTCCCTGGACGAGGCGCTGCACGCCGTGGGCCGCACCCCCCTGCCCCCCTACATCCGCGACTACGCCGGCGACGACGAGATGTACCAGACCGTGTATTCCAGGCGCGAGAGCTCGGCCGCGGCCCCCACGGCCGGCCTCCACTTCACCCCCGAGCTCATAGACCGCTTGAAGGCGGCCGGCGTGGGCTGGGCCTGCGTCGAGCTGGAGGTAGGGTTGGACACGTTCCGCACCGTGGACGAGGAGGACCCCGAGCAGCACGTCATCCACACCGAGCGCTACAGCGTGCCCCCCGAGACCGTGGAGGAGGTGCGCCGGTGCCGCGAGGCGGGCGGCCGCGTGGTGGCCGTGGGCACCACCAGCGTGCGCAGCTTGGAGAGCGCCTGGGACGCGCAGGCCGACGGCGGCCGGGGAGCGCTCGTCCCCCGCGAGGGCGAGGCCACGAGCCTCTACATCCTTCCCGGCTACGAATTCCACGTGGTGGACGGCCTGGTCACGAACTTCCACGTGCCCCGGTCCACCCTCATGATGCTGGTGAGCGCCTTCAGCAGCCGCGAGAACCTGCTGGCCGCCTACGACCACGCCGTCAGGCAGCGCTACCGCATGCTCTCCTTCGGCGACGCCATGCTCATCCTGTAGGAGCGAAACAAGCTGCACGCTCGGTCAAGGTCGGCGGAGGGTGCCACGCGCAGTTCCGCACGAGCGGAACGCGAAGCGTTCGTTCGCGAGCAGGACTGTCTGAGCATGGCATCCTCCCCACCCCATCGCGAGCCTCCACGAGCATGCAATCAGGGAAAGAGGGAGACGAAAAAAGAAAGGCGGCCCCGGATTTCCGGGACCGCCTTTTGATTGTGAGATTGGGAGCGAAAGCTTAGAGCTTCTGAACGTTGCTCGCCTGCTTCTTGCCGTTCTGGCCCTCGGTCACGTCGAAGGACACGCGGGCGCCTTCGTCCAAGGTCTTGAACCCGTCCATCTTGATCTCAGAGAAGTGGACGAACAGGTCTTCGCCCTGATCCTGAGAGATGAATCCGTAGCCCTTCTCGGGGTTGAACCACTTCACAATACCTTCCGCCATTTTAATTCCTCTTTCCTTTCCCCACTTTTCTGGAGGGAAGTAACAATGCGTGCTGCATGGCGGCAACACTTGCCCTCGCTCCGAAGGCACGTCGCATACAATACACTAAAACCCGTGCTTGTCACCCCTCAATTTGACAACCACGCCGATTTTGCCGAAACATCGGAAGAGCGTGCTCGCAAGCGTATCTACGCAAGGCCGCAGGCAGCGCGCAGCTCGCCCACCTTGTCCGTTCGCTCCCAAGTGAACTCGGGCAGCTCGCGTCCGAAATGGCCGTAGGCGGCCGTCTTGCGGTAGATGGGCCGGCGCAAATCCAAAGCGTCGATGATGGCGCCGGGACGCAGGTCGAAGACCTCGGCAACGGCCGATTCGATGTCGGACTCGGGCACGCGGTTCGTGCCGAAGGTGTCCACCATGATGGAGACGGGGCGCGCCATGCCGATGGCGTAAGCCACCTGCACCTCGCAGCGATCCGCCAGACCAGCGGCCACCACGTTCTTGGCCACCCAGCGCGCGGCGTAGGCAGCCGAGCGATCAACCTTCGTGCAGTCCTTCCCCGAGAAGGCCCCACCGCCGTGGCGCCCCATGCCGCCGTAGGTGTCCACGATGATCTTGCGGCCGGTGAGTCCTGCGTCGCCCATGGGTCCGCCGATGACGAAGCGCCCGGTTGGGTTCACGTGGATCTCGGCATCCTCGGCAAGGGCCACCCCCTCGCGAGCGAGCACCGGCTTCACCACGTTCTCAATCACCTCGTTGGCCAGACGGTCGTGCTCCACGTCCTCGGAGTGCTGGGTGGATACGATGACCTTCTCCACGCAGACCGGCTTGCCGTCCTCGTAGCGCACCGACACCTGCGTCTTGCCGTCGGGGCGCAGGTAGGGCATCTCGCCGGACTTGCGCACGGCCGTCAGCTGCTCGGCCATGCGGTGGGCCAGGTAGATGGGCATGGGCATGAGGGTGGAGGTCTCGTTGCAGGCGTACCCGAACATCATACCCTGGTCGCCGGCACCGATGCGCTCGTAGGGATCGCCCTCGTCCTGGCCGCGTTGGGCCTCCCAGCTCTCGTCCACGCCCATGGCGATATCGGGGGACTGCTCGTGGATGGCGTTGATGACGCCGCAGGTCTCGCAGTCGAAGCCGAACTTGGCGCGGTCGTAGCCGATCTCGCGAATGACGTCGCGCACGATGCCGGGGACGTCCACGTAAGCCTGGGTGCGGATCTCGCCGGTCACCATGATCATGCCCGTGGTAGCCATAGTCTCGCAGGCGCAGCGCACCTGGGATGGGTCGGCGGCATGCCCGTTGGGGGCGATGTAACCGGAGGCGGCCAGCTCCGTCTCCTTGGCCAGGATGGCATCCAGGATGGCGTCGGAGATCTGGTCGCAGATCTTGTCGGGGTGCCCCTCGGTAACGGATTCCGAGGTGAACAGGTAGCTTTGCGCAGCGTTTGCCATAGGGCTTCCTCCTTCATCGCTGTCGGCTGGACCACCTTGGCTTGCAGGCGCGAAGCCAGGTTGGCGCCGGGATCGGTGAGCCAACTCTCTCCCCCGGCTCTTGATGAGTATGTAGATTCGCGCGGCGAACGGGCGCCCGGCGAATGGTGAACCAGTATAGCCGTTAGAGGACAATTCGGACAAGACTCACGAAACGCCCACGGCCATGCGCGGTCGGCTGCGAAACGACGCCGGCGCCCTCCGAAAGCGCCTTAGCGGCGGGGGTCCCAGCGGCCCGATTCGTCGACGTAGTAGCCGTCCACCCACACGTCGACGACCATGGCGCCCGAAGGCCCTACGTAGTAGTCGCCCACCCAGCGGTCGCTCGCCATGGCACCGGAGGGCTCCAGGTAGTACCATGCGCCGTCGACGAGCCGCCAGCCGGTTGCCATGGCGCCGTCGTCCGGGGAATCGCCCAGGTAGTACCATGCCCCGTCCACGTACTGCCAGCCGGTTGCCATGGCGCCGGAGGAGGTCAGGAGATACCATCGGCCGCCGACGTGCTGCCAGCCCGTGGCCATGGCGCCGCCACCCTCCAAGAGGTACCAGGAGCCGCTCACCTTCTGCCAACCGGTGCGCATAGCCCCGTCGTCCGGGGAATCGCCCAGGTAGTACCACGTCCCGTCCACGCGATGCCAGCCGGTTGCCATGGCGCCGCTCTCCTGCAGGTAGTACCACGAGCCCGAAAGGCGGCGCCAGCCCGTCTGCATGTAGCCCAGCTCGTCGAAGCGATACCACTTGCCCCCGATGAGCTGCCACGAGTCTGTCGGGTAGGTTCCGTCGGCCCAGGCGTACCACCAGCCATCGTCGTCCCGCCTCCACTCGTTCTCATGCCATACGCCTGAAGCATCGGACCAGTTCCACTCGCCTTCAACCTTGTACCAACCCGTAACAAGGCCGCAGGTCTGCGGGTCCAGCCAGTACCACTTCCCATCCACGTACCGCCAACCGCGGGCCAGCGCCCCCGAGGAGGTGGCCCAGCAGCGCCGATCGCCTACCTGCACCCAGCCGTTCGAGGCCATGACCCCGTCCTCGCCCAGCAGGTACAGCTCGCCGGCCACCTCAACAAGGCCCGTGGCCATGGCGCGGGTTCGCGAATCGAACCAGTACCATTTGCCGTCCACCTGTTGCCAACCGCGAGCGAAGGAGCCGTCCCCTGTCACCCAGAACCGGTTTCCGCCCTCGTCGAGCCAGCGCGGTCCCCGAAGCATCGTCCCCGTCTTGTCATCGAATCGGTAAAGGTCGTCCCCCACCTGCCGAACGCCCGTAAGCGGCAGGCCGTCCCCGTCAAGTCGATAGGTCCCGGAGGCGTCGGTGTACCAGGCGTTTTCCAGGGCCATGAAGCTGTTCTTGAAGAAGTACTTCCGCCCTTCGTCATCGAAGACCCCCGAGTAGCGCCTGGGAGCGAAGTCCCTGAACATATAGTAGTGCGGCGACGACGAGCGAGCGCGCACGTGGTAGCTCTCGGTCGGCACGTTGACGGCCATGCGGCCGTCGGCGAAGGTCACCTTCAAAGCCGCAATCCCGCGCTCGATCAGGTCGGCGGAGTCGTAGTAGCGCCATCCCAGCCTGCACGAATCATCTACGAGCGATTGCGCAGCCCCCGAGAAGCCCCCTGTCTGCATCACGACGGAAGGACTCAAAATCTCCAGGTACCCTGTCGTGTTCGATCCTGCTCCCCCATGATGGCCAAGCTTGAGGAAGTCGACGGAGCCGATTAAAGGGGCCAGCCTCGCCTCGTCTCCGTCCCCGTAGTTGTTGATGTCTCCAGCCAGAAAAGCATTCTTACCGCCCGCGGTCACTTTGACGCCAAGGGAGAAGTAGTTTGCGTCCGGCTTCGGATTGACCTTGTAGTCCTCCGAATAGTTCATGATCTCGACAAGGGCGCCTCCCAGCATGAAGGCGGGATTCCCCACATGCCCAGACGAATGTACGGGAGCCGATTCGTCGAACGATTGGATGAGAGCCGCCTGCGTATCGGACGCAGCCTGCAAGACATGGTCGTAAACATACAGGTTGTCCCACAGATCGTCTGGTCGCGTTACGTAGGAGTCCTTGTATTCCATTAAGTACACCCGGGGCGGCTGGAACTCGTAGATAACCTCGTCCAAGGCCCCGATGTGGTCGGAATGGGGATGGGTTCCCAACACAAAGTCAAGGTTGTCCGAGGTAACTCCGCATTGCCTCATGTACGCGATGAGCTCGTCCTCGTGGCCCTCTCCTTGGATAGTCCCCTCCCGCAACGGGTAGCG
>DBFAWQ010000006.1:0-7030 GCA_048242115.1 Eggerthellaceae bacterium | reverse complement strand
TGCCCTTCATCGCCTGAGCAAGCTCCACCATGTCCAGGAGCTCCTCCTTCGTGAAGTCGTTGGTGTCGATGTAGTCGCGCTTCGCTGCCATTGCTCTCTCCCATCTACGAGATCTGCGGGCCGCCCGCCTCACCCGGCCGGTCCGGATGCCGCGGTTGCGAACCTCCTTGGGCTGAATCCTGACCTTTTGCACCTAGGTTGAGAAGATTGGTCGCAGTTTAGACGGTTTGCAGCGCCTCGATAAACTCGCTTGAACGGTTAACGCCTGCTTTCATCTGGTATTTCCTGTTAAATCACAGTCAGTTCAGCGTTTTCGGCATTGAAAGATAAACCAAGATAAACCCGAAGCTTTGCGAGATAAACTACCCTCATAACCTCCGCAGCGTTATGATGGCAGCGCTTCGCGCCCAAAAGTCGGATGGAAACGTTCGGGGAAGAAGGTCCATCGCCATGGAATCCGCCTTCTACGGTTTCACCATCGTCATCATGCTCGTCTGCATCGCGGCATCCACATCGTGCCTGTCCGCCTTCGTCGTCACGCGCAACCCCATCGCCCTATGTTTTTCCATCGCCTTCATCCTCTACTTCTTCGACCTCACCTTCATCTTCCAGAACGAGTACCTCAACCTCAACAACCTCCCCCTTCAGGGCGATGCGCTCTACTACAGCATCAGAGACCCCTACCTGAAAGCGCTTGTGTCGGTAGGCGTGCTGGAATCCATCTGGCTCGCCCTGTTGGAGTACCTGAACAAACGATCCGCGCTGCTCGCCGTGGAGCCGGCGGCCCTGTTCCTGCTGACCGCCCTGCTGATCGTGGAGCTTCTGCCCACGGGCCCCCTGAAGCAGTGGCTTTTCTACAGCACGCGCGAGGCGTTCATCGTCTGGATGATCGTCTACGTGGCCGTGCAGGCGCATCGGGCGCAGACCACCATCCAGAAGTCGCGCACGCGCAAGCTCGTACGACTGGCCGCGGTCGCCGCAGTGCTGTGCGCGTGCATCGTCGTCGAGAACACCTTCATGATCATCGTCTGGAAGCCCTCGCCGGAAGTGGCCCGCTCCACGCTTCTGCTGTTCTTCAGCGAGCGGAACATATCCGAGAACGTCTTCGTCCTGCTGCTCGCCGCGTTCGCACTGCGATGGAGCTTCAAAACGCTGCGCATGCGCCGCAAGGACGCGCCGGCCCCGAAGAACAAGCAGGATGCCGCCTACATAAAGGCGACCATGGACACGGTCTGCGAACGCTACGGCCTGACGTCCCGCGAGCGGGAGGTGCTCATGTGCCTGGTGGAGGGCAACGACTACCAGAACACCGCGAGCAAGCTTCACCTGGCCCTGGGGACGGTGAAATCGCACATGCACAACATATTCAAGAAGACGGGCGCAAAGACGAGCGCCGAGCTTTTGCAGATGTTCTGGGGCAGCTAGGAAGCGACGCAGCTTCTACCGATGAGCGGCCAGTATGCCCTCCAAGCCCATGGCGACCGCCGTGCCCACCGATGCCGAAAGCTGCTCCAGGGGAAGCTCGGAATCGGAGGCCAGCCAGCGTCGGAACGCCCCCAACAGCCCGCAGACGAAGAACGCCACGCCGTATTCGGCGTTCGGGCCCATCTGGTCGGCGATGCCGAGCACGTCCTGCTCGGTGAAAACGGCTATGAGCGGATCCTCTATCTTGTCCAGCAGCACGTCGGAGGGCATATGGGAAAGCGTGCGGTCCGTAAGCCACGTTTCCTTGACCATCGCATAGGAGAGAAGCTGGAACATCTCGGCCACGTCCACCCGCCGGTCGATGTGGGAGGTCTGCCTATAGAGCGCATCGGCGATGACGAGAGCGCGCTCGCGGACCGCATCGTCGAACACCTCGTCGATGGAAGCATAGTGCTTGTAGAACGTCTTGCGGTCCACGCCGGCCTTCCGCGCCACGGCGGTAACGGACACCTTGTCGAAATCCTCGTCCTCCAGAAGCGCCAGCAGCGCCTTGCGTATGGCCGCGCGGCTGCGTTGGACCCGTTTGTCCTGCTTGCGCGGTTCCTTTTGCGACGGCTCGGCCTTGCGGGGCTCGGGGGCGGCCACCTTCGGAGAGACGGTTTTCGGCATGGAGAACCGGGAGGAGGACCCCGCAACCATGGCACGGCTCAAGCAAATTCTGACGGTTTCGCCCATTTTTTCTCCCCATTTTCCGAGCGTTATGTTGCCTATCTTCGCCTGTTTCCAAACTGAAAGCAACCGACTCGACATTAATGTCTATAATCCCCTTAACCGAGTTGCTCCACATTTGAGGAGAAACTTTCTTCCGCTTGACCGTTGCGGGAAGTCGAGATGTTCCTGATTGGCGCAGGGGCGTTTCGCGGGGCCGGCGCAATAAACGCCGGTTCGCCCACGGCCGGCGAAGCGGAGGAGCGAGCAGCCCGAGCGCTGCCGGCCGAACAAAAGGGAATACCGGTTTTACGGGCAACCTGCACGACGACAGAGAGCGAGAGCACCATGAAAGCAACCGATCAGCTGAAGCGCTTGGCGTACGAGAAGGCGTTCGATTACTTCTTGTCCGACCCGGTCAACAACGCCACCAAGATCATGAACGCCCTCGACAAGGTGGCGCCGGACAACCTGTTCCCCAGCCAGCGCAAGGCGTTCCGCACGGCCATCGACGAGCAGAACAACTGGTTCCAGCTGATCATGAAGATCGTCGATTTGAACCCGGCGGTGCGCGACGACCTGATCAAGGCCTTCGTGATCGACGGCAACCTGATGGCGTGGCCCGAGCAGGAGAAGATGCGCGACAAGCACCAGTGCAACATCCCCTGGGCCATCCTGCTGGATCCCACGAGCGCCTGCAACCTGCACTGCACGGGCTGCTGGGCGGCCGAGTACGGCCACAAGCTCAACCTCACCTTCGAGGAGATCGACTCCATCATCGAACAGGGCAAGGCGCTGGGCACCCACGTGTACATCTACACCGGCGGCGAGCCGCTCGTGCGCAAGGCCGACCTCATCAAGCTGTGCGAGAAGCACCCCGACTGCGCCTTCCTCTCGTTCACGAACTCCACCCTCATCGACGAGGACTTCTGCAAGGAGATGGTGCGCGTGAAGAACTTCGTGCCCGCCATCAGCGTGGAAGGCTTCGAGGACGCCACCGACGCCCGCCGCGGCGACGGCGTGTACGCCAAGGTGGAGCGGGCCATGGGACTGCTGCGCAAATACGGGCTTCCCTTCGGCGTTTCCTGCTGCTTCACCAGCGAGAACGCCGATTCCATCGCCAGCGAGGAGTACTTCGACTGGATGGTGGACCAAGGGGTCCTGTTCTGCTGGATCTTCTCCTACTTCCCCGTGGGAGTGGACGCGCCCAAGGAGCTCATGGCCAACGCCGAGCAGCGCGAGCACCTGTACCACTTCGTCCGCGAGATGCGTCTGACCAAGCCGCTGTTTACCCTGGACTTCCAGAACGACGGCGAGTTCGTGGGCGGCTGCATCGCGGGAGGGCGCCGCTACCTGCACATCAACGCCGCGGGCGACGTGGACCCCTGCGTGTTCGCCCATTACAGCAACGCGAACATCCGCGAGGTGTCGCTGCTGGAGGCTTTGCAGAGCCCCATCTTCATGGAGTACTACAAGGGCCAGCCCTTCAACGACAACCTGCTGCGCCCCTGCCCCATCCTGGAGAACTCCGGCCGTTTGACCGAGATGGTGGAGCGCGCAGGCGCCCACAGCACCGACCTGCAGCATCCGGAAGAGGCGTGCGATTTGTGCGCGAAGACCAAGGAGCGCTGCGACGAATGGGCGCCGGTGGCGGCGCGCCTGTGGCATGACGAGTCCGACCCGCAGTACAAGCTGCGCTGCAACCCCGACCAGGGCATGGCCGAATCCGACAAGCACAAGTTCCAGCGGATGGGCCGCGTCATCGACAAAATGGGAGAGCAGACCGCCGAAGAGCAGATGCGCGAGTTCGCCACCGCCGTGGCCGACGTCGCCGCCACCCTGGCCGAGGAAGCCGAATCAGCCGACGAGGCAGCGGCCTAACCCGAAGCGCCACGTCGGAATCCGATTCCCTAGGGCCCCGCAAATCGCGGGGCCCTTTTTGCGACCGCACCCGCTGGAAGCATCCGGCGAGTGGCACAACTAGCCGACATTCGACGGGCACCCTCCCCGAGGCTTTCGCCGCCGCTCGCGTTCCAATTCCCTTACCCATCTGGTAATCCTTGCGGCATCGTTGGCGAAAGGGTAGACTTTCCCTTACCTATATATAACGGTTGGGGAACGGTCTGGTTCCCTTTTGCCGACGATGCCGCCCCCGCGCGGCGCAGGAGAAGGAGCGGAGCATGGAGAAACGTTCGAGGAGGGGACAGCGACTTTTCCGCACCGCCATGGCCGCGGTGCTAGCCTGCGGTCTCATGATGCCCGTCGGCGCCTTCGCGACGGATGAGGACGAGGCCGCCTCGCAGGGGTCCGGCGCGGCGACGAAGCTCCTCCTCGGGGAGCGGGCGAAGGCCGTTCTGACCGCCGACGGCGAAACGGGAGCGCACGACCTGTCCGCCGGAGTCTCCGTGCACAGCGCCAACCCCTTCACCGTTGCGGGAGGAACGGAGGGGGCTGAGTCTGGCGGAGGCGATTACTACTACGACGCTGCGGCGGGCACCCTCCATATCCGCACCTCCGCGCCGCTCACCATATCCACGGCGGCGCAGACGTCCAGCAACATCGAGATCGATGCCGGCGTGCGCGCCGACCTCACCCTTGCGGGCGTGGACATCGCCACCCCGGCGGACGGCACCACCTCCCCCATCAACATGGTCACGAACGTGTTCGACACGGCGGACGGATCCCGCGCCACCCATGCAGACCAGATCATCCACAAGACGTCGCTCTACCTCACCTTGGCAGACGGAAGCATCAACACGCTTTCATGCCTGAACAAGACCTATCGCGGCCTCGGTTCCCCTGGCATCCGTTGCGGATGGGGGTCGGTTCTGGTCATCGACGACTCCGTGCGTAATCTGGACTCTGAGGGCAACATCGTCGAACCCGTGAACGGCATGGTGGGCAGCGCGGTGACGCTCTGGGACGGCACGACTGTGGATGCAGGCGAATCTCTGGACGTGATGGATTCGGCAAACCCCGGCACCCTCACCGTTAACGCTGGCGGCAACTCCGCCGGCATCGGCAGCGGCGCGCGGGAGAACGCAGGCACGCTTATCTTCAACGGAGGCAACGTCAACGTCAATGGCCTCAATCAGAACATAGGCGACAACTACAGCCCTGATACCGGAGCGGCTATCGGCGGCGGCAATGGAGGCAGCGCTACGAAAACCGTCTTCAACGGAGGCCATGTGGTGGCCATTGCGTCCTACCACGGCGCAGCCATCGGCAGCGGATGGGGCTGGTGGACCGATTCCGCCTACGGCCCGAAGCCTGACGCCATCGAGATACCCACCTACAGCTCCGTCCCCGCCTTCGGCAGCTACGATGGCTACACCTTCTGGAACACCGCAACGAGTCAGTTCGATACCGTGGCCGGCGACATCTACATCAACGGAGGCTTGGTGGAGGCCCGAGGCGCCGAGCACGGCAACGGCTTCGGAAGCGCTTGCCGCTTCACCACCAGTAGCAATCGCAACCACATCATCCGCGTGACCGGTGGCACGCTGCTGCCCTCGTCGACCAGCGGCAACTACGACATGGGCGGCAACATGGGCTACGTGGTGATCACCGGCGGATCGGTGTATACCACGGAAGGACGCTTCCAAGGCATCGGCAACACGGCGTTCAACACCCAGGGCATCGACGACTGGAGCGACGTCGTCGCGCTGCCGAGCCAGAAGCTGCCGGACGACGACAAGGTGTTCATGATCACCATCAACCTGGCATCGGAAATCGAGATGCGCAACCAGAAGGCCGGCATCACCGACAGCAACCTCGACGAGACCATCACCGAGTGGTCGCTCTCCGTGGGCAGCCGGGCCTACCCCTACGGCGCCCCCGCCCAGTTCCACGAGGGCAAGCTGTTCCTGTGGCTGCCGAAGACCGCCACGCAGCAGGAGATCAGCGTCACTTTGGCCTACAAGGACAAGAACGGCGACACCCAGTACATCGAGCCCCTCTTCCGCGACCCGAACGACAGCAACCTTGGCGGGACGACGCTGAAGCGCTACATCAGCTTCGAGCTGCCCGACGACTTCAAGAACATGTCGAAGTACTACGACGGCACGCCGCTGCCAGGGCTTTCCATCGACGACGAAAACTCCATCGAGGCCTCCGACGGCAAGATCCTCTCCGAAGCCGGCGACATCTCCTACAAGTACCAGCGCTACACCGACGACAAGCAGAAGCCCCTGGGCGACGAGACCGCCTCGGCCTCGGAGATGCCCTCCAACGTGGGGACCATGAAGCTGACCGTGGACTCCACCCAGTTCTCCAACACCGACGGGTTCAAGGAGAACTACTGGGGGCACCGCGCCACCGGGTGGTGCGAGATCAAACCGATCGGGTCGCGGGTGAGCCGGATCGAGGCCAAGTGGGAGGACGGCAAGGACGCCAGCGTCGAGGACCAGGCAAGCAAGCAGATCACCGTCACCGCCGAAATCCGCCGCGCCGAGAAGGACCCCGACGGCAACCCCACCAAGGACACCTGCCAGGCCCCGCGCGGCTACGTGCAGCTGTTCATCGACGAACAGCCCGTGGGCGACAAGATCAAGCTGGTCTTCCCCGAAGACGTCGCCGGCGGCGGCATGTCGCGAGCGGCAGGAGCCGCGGCGCCCAACGCGCAGGCCGTGAGCGAGGGCGCGGGCTCCTACACTCGCTTCCAACACACCTTCGTGCCGGCCGACCAGGACTTCCTGGTGCCCGTCGCCACCGACGACAAAAAGCACACCGTGTCGCTGCAGTTCCTGAAGCCCGACTCCGGCGACGACGACCCGGCCAACTACATGGACAGCGCCAACCCCGTCGAGGACCGGGACGGCGCGCCCAGGGCCGAGCTTGCCATCGAGCCGCTGAACCCCCATCCCACCGTCACCCCCGAAGACGACCCCGGCAACAC
>DBFAWQ010000005.1:0-6487 GCA_048242115.1 Eggerthellaceae bacterium | reverse complement strand
GGCTTGAAGGGCTTCACCACATAGTCGTCGGCCCCCAGCTCGAAGCCTACCACCTTGTCGGCCTCGCTGTCCTTGGCCGTTAGGAAGATGATTGGCACACGGCTCTTGCGTCGAATTCGGCGACAGCATTCTATGCCGTCAAGTCCCGGCATCATGATGTCCAGAACCACGAGGTCGAAGGGCTGCCGATCGCATGCGGCGACCAGGTCGGCTCCGTTGTAGAACACCGTGGTGTCGAAACCCTGGCTTTCCAGGAGCTGGCTGACCAGGTCGGCAATAGCCTGCTCGTCATCGCATATGGCGATATGGCCTTGGGATGCCATGGACCGACGACCTCCTTCCGCGCTCGCAAGCTCGGATCGAATAGGGCTATCGGACCATTGTAGACCTCGACCGCGGAACGACCCGCGCGCCGATAACCTTTTCGCAACCCTTAAGGCGGCTTAAGCTTTCGCCGCCCTCTGAGCCTCCCGCAGGGCTCGCACCAGCTGGTCGGCACAGGACGTAGGGCGCCGCCCGCAGGTATTTCCCTCCAAGAGCCGCGCCACCTCGTCCACTTCCATGCCCTGCACAAGCTTCGAGACAGCCTTCAAATTCCCATCGCAGCCGCCTTCGAAGGCAACCGATGCGACCGAGTCGCCCTCAAGCTCGACGGATATGGAGCGCGAGCACACACCGCGCGTTCTGTAGGTGTACATAGGCATATGCCCCTTTCCTGAAGCAGAACCGGCGCCCGCTGCCAGCACTCTACAGGCGTCGAGTCTGCTGAAGATTCCGAACCAGCTGCTCCAACGATCTCAGCCGAACTCCCGTATGATACCCCATCCAGAGGCTGGTCATGTGCAGCAGGCTTATCACCTCAGCAGGCGAGCACGGGCGATCGGCCAGCGAGGGGAACGTCGAAGCCATAAGGATTCGAGCGTTTGCGACCGTCGCACGAGGGACGGGTCGGGACGGAACGCCGGCAGCGCAGACGTCGCAAAGCAGCCCCCCCTCCTCGACCGAGAATGCTGCGAACTCTTCCGACACCCTCCGAAAGGCCTCCCCGCCGCCAACGGGAAGCGCAGCCAGGCCCTCCACAGCGCCGCCGCACATCACGCACGAATCCAAGGTCGGCCGGTAGCCAAACGTGGCCAGCGCCTTCAGAAGGAAAGCGGCGGACAAAACAGCCGCGCCGCCCGCAGGCGCAGCCTCCATGGCCGAAAGCAGCGCATCGGTCATGGGGAAGATTCGCGGCTGCTCCAAATCTTCCTGGGCAAGGTGGTCGATCGCATCGGCGGCTACCGACGCCGCCAGCGCCAGATCATAGTCGCTGCGCAACGCCGCATGAGACGCCTCGAGCCTTGCCTCCTTCACGATATCGAGGTTGCGCCCCCTTGCGAGCAAAGCATCGACGCGGGAGAAGAGCTCCAGTCGCGAGCTGAACGAGCTCGAAGGCTTTCTGCCCCCCTTTGCAACCGCCGACACCTTCGCCCCCGACGCATCCAGAAGCGTGACCACGAGATCGCTCTCCCCCAAAGGCCGCTTCCGCACGACGATGCCCTGGGTCCTGTAGGTCGGGCTCGCCATCGACGGCTAGGAGGCCTGGGCGGCGATACTCGTAATATGATTATCGGCGCCCCAGGTCATCACGCCCAGCACCGTTCCGGTCTCCCCGGTAAGCACCTTTCCGTCGGCGGTGACCATAGAGGGTGTGGCCTCGATGGAGAACGCGGTCGTCTCGTCGGCCGTGTACTCGACGAAGTTCACCGCGGAGATGCTGTAGTAGGTGCTGCCCACCTCCAAGGGCTCGCCGCTCTGGGCAAGGCCGCTCAGGAAGGTGGTGGCCACCTCCACGAGCTCCGCCCCGCGGGACTGCGACAGCTTGAGCGTGACCGAGGAACCGGGATCGAGCCTGCTTCCCGCCGATGGCTCCGTGCCGAGCACGGTGCCATCCTCGACGCTGTTGTCGGCAACGTAGGACACGACGGGAACGTAGGTGGCCTCCTCGAGCGCAGAGACGGCCTCGTCGTAGGAGAGGCCCTCCACGCTGGGAACCGTATAGGGACCGGCCACGGTGAGGACGACTTCGTCGGTCGTGCGCGCCCGGGACCCCTCCTCCGGGCTCATGGCCAAAACAGTCCCCTCCGCCTCGGAGGACGGCTCGGTGACCACCGCGACCGTCTCGTAGCCCTCGGCGGCAAGAGCGGCTTGAGCATCTGCGACGTCTTGACCCACGACGTCGGGAAGGGTATGCATGACGGATACGTGGACGACCACTTCGGAGCCATCCTCCAGACGCCCTCCTGCAGCGGGATCGGTGAGCAGGACGATTCCCTCGGTATCGTCGGAGGGAACTTGCAAAACGCGCACGGCAAAACCCTTGCTATCCAGCAAGTACTCGGCGTCGGTCTGGGTCTTCCCCACCACGTCGGGCACCGCTTTGCCGCCCCATAGTTCTAGATGGTACGTACCTGCCGCCGCGACCCCGGCGAGAACTGCAAGGCACGCGACGACCACGCCAACGCGCCGGCCGACAGATTTCTTGGGACGAGCCTCGGGCGCGCGGTACGCTTTCGCGGAAGGTTGCTGCTCGTCGCTGCGCACGCGGGGAATCTCCATGGTGTCGCCCGCCCGCCAGTTCGGGGAGCGGGGCACGTAGGTGGAATCTATGAGGCACTCGTCGACGCCCGAGGTATCGGGACGCACGACCCGGGTCTTTCCCTCGGCATCCAAGTCCTCGACCGTCTTGGAAGGCCCGTCGACGGTAAGCGGGGCTCCGCACTCGTTGCAGAACTTCGCGCCGTCGCGGTTGTCACTGTGGCAGGAAGGGCACTCCATGCATGGCTCCTTTTGCTATTGGTGCGTTTAAGCGGCGTTTACGCCATTGTATCCGAAAGCAAGCCCTATGCGCCTATAGCCCCTCGCCGTAACCGAATTTCCGTATCTGGGTGGCATCCCGGCGCCAGTTCTTCTTCACCTTCACGTTCACCTCGAGCCATACCTTGCAGCCCAGAAGCGACTCCAAATCGGCCCGCGCCTCGGTGCCCACCTTCTTCAAAGCCTGCCCCTTGCGGCCTATGATGATGCCCTTCTGGGAATCGCGCTCCACGTAAATGGTGGCGCGGATGCGGCACAGCTCGTTGGCGGCCGAGCCGACGTACTCCATGCCGTCCACCGCCACGCCTATGGCATGAGGTACCTCGTCGCGGAACGAACGTAGGATCTTCTCACGGATGAACTCCGCGACGATCACCGACTCGGGCTGATCGGTCTCCATATCCTCGGGAAACCACAGCGGGCCCTCCGGAAGGAAGAAGACGACCTCCTCCACGAAGGCGTCCACGTTCTTGCCCGACACGGCGGAAAGACCCACCATGGCGTCCCATCGTCCGAGCGCCCGAGCGGCTTCGGCCTGGGCAGCCACGGTCTCGGGCGAGGCGATGTCGGTCTTCGTCAGCACGCACAGCTTCGCCCCATGGGCCTTCGCCACCTGGGCGGCCACCCACTCGTCACCGCGTCCGATGGGTTTCGAGGAGTCTACGAGCATCGCCACCACGTCCACGTCCTCCAGAGCCTTCAGCGCCGAGGTGTTCAGCTCCTCGCCCAGCGCATCATGGGGCTTATGCAGTCCGGGCGTGTCCACCATCACCATCTGGAACCCGGGCTCGGTGAGCACCGCCCGAAGGCGATGACGCGTAGTCTGGGCCGTATTTGACGTGATTGCCACCTTGCGGCCCATAATGGCGTTCACCAAGGTCGATTTGCCCGCGTTGGGACGCCCCACCAGCGTGACGAAACCCGACTTGAAGCCCTTTTCGGCATCCACCGCAGCAGTTCCTTTCTCGAGAGGCGCCGCCTCATCGCAGCAGCGCTAAAATCGGAGGCGCGAACAGAAGCAGCCCTACGGCGAGAGACCCTCCAGCGCAGATGAGCACGGCGCCAGCCGCGCAGTCCTTGGCGCGGCGGGCAAGCTCGTGGTAGCCGGGGCTCACCAGATCCACCACCGCCTCCACCGCCGTGTTCACGCATTCGGCGGCCATGACCAGGGCGACGCACAGGACCACGACGGCAACGGACGGGCCGTCCAATCCCAGGGCGACGGCCAGCACCAGCGCAACCGCCCCCACGGCTAAGTGAATCTTGAAGTTGCGCTGCGAGACGACGGCGCACCGTATCCCATCGGCGGCGCAACGGAAGGCGTGCCCCAACGAAAACCCCTGATGCTCGCGCTTCGACTGGTCGTTGCGAACAAACGGCTCGGAGTCCGACTGCGGGGCGGCGCAGGAAGACTCGTCGGCGCCCTTGCGGTCGGCTCGGCCGCTAGCCATTATGCGCCGCCGGATAGTACGTGGTCCACGCGTCCAAAATCTCGGCTTCCCGCGCTTCCATGACCTCGGCATCGGCGTCCTCGATATGGTCGTAGCCGCACAGATGCAGAAGGCCGTGGACGAGCAGCAGGCTCACCTCCTCGGCGAAGGTCGTGCCGAACTCCCTCGTCTGCCGCTCGGCAACATCGGGAGCGATCACCACGTCGCCCAGTTCGAAGGCCATACCCTCGCCGAGCGCCGACGACATCTCGTCGTCCAGCCCATCGCATTCGAAGGACAGCACGTCGGTGGGACCGGACTTGCCGCGGTACTCCTCGTTCAGCCCCGCGATGCGCCCATCGTCGACGAAGCTGATCGACACCTCCGTGTTGTCCGGCTTCTCCTCGCGGGAGAGCACGTAGCCGGCCAGCTCGTGCAGCGGCAGCATCTCCAGGTCCTCTTTGCGGTAGTCGTAGTTGATCTGGATATCCATGAAACCTAGCCTTTCCCGCACTCGGGGCGTTCGCGCCCCTCCGCCCGCTCGTAAGCGGCGACGATGGCCGCAACCAGCGAATGGCGCACCACGTCTACGCTGGTAAGGTCGCAAAACGCAATGCCCTCGACTCCTTCCAGGATGCGTCGGGCGCCCGCAAGGCCGCTCGCGCCCCTCGGAAGGTCCGTCTGCGTGATGTCCCCGGTAACCACCATCTTCGACCCGAAGCCCAAACGCGTCAGGAACATCTTGAGCTGCTCGGCCGTGGCGTTCTGCGCCTCGTCGAGCACGATGAAGCTGTCGCTCAGGGTGCGCCCCCTCATGAACGCCAGCGGCACGATCTCCACGGTTCCGTCCTCTATGAGCTGCAGGGCCCGAGGGCGGTCCACCATGTCGAACAGCGCGTCGTACAGTGGGCGTATGTAGGGGTCGACCTTCTCCTCCAAGGTGTCCGGCAGAAAGCCCAGGTTCTCCCCTGCCTCGACGATAGGCCTGGTGAGCACGATTCGGCGCACCTGCTTTGCCCGCAGGGCCGCTACCGCCAGCGCCATGGCCAGGTAGGTCTTGCCGGTGCCCGCAGGGCCGATTCCGAAGGTGACCGTGTTCGCCCGCACCGCATCCGCATAGGCCTTCTGCCCCGCAGTCTTCGGGCGTATGGCGCGACCTCGGTAGGTGAGCAGCACGTCGTCGCGCAGCCTGCCGGGGGCGAATTCTGCCGTCTTGGCGAGGGCGACGGCCCGCGAGACGTAATCGCGCGGCAGCTCGCCGTCCTCGGCGGCCGCCTTCATCATGTCGCTCACCAGGACGGTGAGCGCCTGCACCTCCACAGGGTCGCCTTCCAAAAGCACTTCGTCGCCTCGCACGGTGATGCGTGCGAGGAACGCCTCCTGAAGCGCCTTCAGATGACAATCGGCATCCCCCACCACGACGGCCATATCGCAGTCGCGGGGGGCTCTGATGACGATGGGGGTCTGTGCCGGGGTTTCGCTGTTCATGGGACCCATTGTACCACGAGCACCCTAGATCAGCGGCACGTCTATCTTCTCGTGGACAATCTCGAAGGTATCGCGCGCGATCATGGACTCCTCGTCGGTGGGAATGACGATGATCGAGACCGCGGAGTCGTCCGAGGAGATGAGCCGCTCCGTTCCGCGACCCTGCTTGTTGCGTTCAAGGTCAAGCTTTATGCCCAAGGGCTGCAACCCGGAGAAGATCATGCGGCGCATCTTCTCGCAGTTCTCGCCCACCCCGGCGGTAAGCACGATGGCATCGACGCCCCCCATGACCGCGATGTACTGCCCGATGTGCTTCTTCACCGAGTTGGAGTACATGTCGTAGGCTAGCTGGGCGCGCTCGTGGCCCTCCTCGGACGCGGAGCGCACGCTGCGCAGGTCGTTGCTTATCCCCGAGATTCCCAAAAGCCCGGACTGCTTGTTCATGAGGTCGTTCATCTGCTGGGGTGTGAGGTTCTCATGCTCCATGACGAAGGTGACGATGGCGGGGTCGATGGCCCCGCAGCGGGTGCCCATCATAAGCCCGTCCAAGGGCGTGAGGCCCATGGAGGTGTCCACGGCCACCCCGTGGTCCACGGCGCTCATAGAGCAGCCGTTGCCCAGATGGCAGGTGATCAGCTTCAGATCCTCCAGGGGCTCGTCCAGGAAGGCCGCCGCCCGCTCGGCGATGTAGCGGTGGGAGGTGCCGTGGG
>DBFAWQ010000004.1:0-14529 GCA_048242115.1 Eggerthellaceae bacterium | reverse complement strand
GAACCGTCCCCTCCGTGCTTGCCGCCATTCGCTCTTACGGGATTGGCTTGGCTGTTACGGGCATCGTTCTTGTCGGACTATTTTTCGCCGTGAAAGCCAAAGGGCGCTCGTCGCTATCTCCTCGGAAGTTGCAACTGGCGGCGCTCGTGTTTGCTCTTATCCATTGCGGAGTGAAAGCGGCAGCGGTGGCGGGCCTTATCGACGGCGAATCGGCAGCTCTCTTCATGACCCTGGCTGCGGGGACCTCGCTCGCGCTGTTCGTTCCTGCAGCTTTCTCTTTGCTTGGCGAGCTTCCCTTGGCGGAGCGTTTCGCGGCCCTTATTGCCGTGCTGACGATTACGTTGGTTGCGTTCTGCCTGGTTCTGCTCCTTCCCAAACCTATGCTGCGATTGGGCGTCCTGATAATCACGCTTTTCGTTGGTGCGCTCTGCTGCGTCCTGGATCAACGTCCCACGACTGCCCCTTCTTTGCTGCATGCGCGTTTCGACAAGCGCCTTCGAACGGCTTTCTCGCTGCTGCTTTTCGGGGGCAGCCTCCTCTGCTCCTACGAGCTGAACGCCATGCAGAAAACCACCCATTTCATCTCATCCGTTCCAGAGCAGATTTACTTCGGAGGCTCGTCCCTCGCATCGCTACTGGCTATAGGGTTGACGATTGCGCTTCTCTGTCTTCTCCTGCAGGAACTCCGCCATCCCATGCGATCGCTAGCCGTGCTCGTATTCGCCATGATTCTGCTGAGCATCTACTACTGCCTGCCCATCATGTCGGATCAGAAGAGCTTCCCCATTTCATTCGTCCTCATCCTCTCGTTAGGGTGTACCGTTCTGCTCCTCACCGTCTTGCTGTACTTGGAGCCCTCGGCAAGATGCGAAAGCAAGGATGGGCGATCTCTGGGATTGCTGACTGCTTGCACCATCATGGTCATCGGTGCGCTTGGCGGTGCTGCTCTCGCTTACGGCCTGATGGACCGGCTGGAAACGTTTGCGTTCGTCTCCCAGGTCCTTTCTTTCCTGCCCGCGGTGATGATCTTCTCCCTCGTTGGCTGCTTGCTTTTCTACCGCAAAGACCTGATGGCCATTGCGTTGCCCCCTTGCGACGAACCGGCTCTGGGAAAGCTTGACACTTCAAACATGGACGGGCGATGCCAGCTTTTCGCGCAGAAATACCGCCTTACGAAACGCGAAACGGAAGTACTGAAGCTGATTTCCCAAGGTCGCAACATTCCCGGCGTTGCCGATGCGCTGGTCATTTCGCAAGCCACCGCCAAGACCCACTTGCTTCATATATACAAAAAAGTTGGAGTGTCCTCGCGCCAAGAGCTGATCGAGCTTCTGTACGGCGACGAAAGCTAGAAAGCCGCTAGCTGCCCGCGTTCCTGGCCCTCGCGAGACGGCACCTCCAACCTAGACCGCGCACAAGTCGCCAACTTGTCAGCGTCTGGGTACAAGTTGGCGACTTGTGCGCGGTGGGCGCGGGGTACAATACGCTCACTTTCGCAACCAAGATGCAAAGGCGGTAGGCAGAGGGCTATGCAGCGTATCGGCATCATCGACCTGGGCTCGAACACGATTCGGTTGGCGGTTTTCGACGTGGAGCGGCATTTCGGGAAGCGCCTGGAGCCGAACGAGTTCCGCGAGATTCTGGACGAGAAGGCCGTCGCGGGGCTGTCCGCCTACGTGGTGGGCGGCGCGCTGTCGCAGGCGGGCGTGCAGAAGGCCGTCGACGTGCTGGGCAAGCACCTGACCAGCGCGCGCAACATCGATTGCAAGAAGGTGCACGTGTTCGCCACCGCGGTGTTGCGCAACTGTTCGAACAGCGCCCAAGTCGTAAGCGCCATCGAGGAGGGAACAGGGCTTCCCATCGACCTGATTTCGGGGCGGGACGAGGCGCACCTGGGATTCGTGGGCGCCTCCATCGGCCAGCACATGGACGAGGGACTGCTGGTGGACATCGGCGGCGGCTCCACCGAGCTCACGCGCATCGAGGGCGGGCGCGACCGGGACAACGTGAGCCTTGCGCAGGGCAGCGTGTCGTCCTACGCCCAGTTCGTGTCGATGGTGCTTCCCACCGCGGAAGAATGCGCGCAGATTCGGAAGGCGTTCACCGAACAGCTAGCTGGCCTGCGGAAACCCGTCGCACCTGCACCGCAGGCCTACGGCATAGGGGGCAGCGTGCGGGCGGTGTCGAAGATGTCGGCAGCCTTGGCTGGCCGTGGGAAGGCCCTCAAGCAGCTGTCGCCCAACGAAATCGACGCCATGTTCGACCTGCTGGAACGCGAACCTACGCAGTTCGCGCACCTTGCCGTGAAGGCCGTGCCCGACCGCCTGCACTCCATGGTGCCCGGCGCCCTCATCCTGCGCGAGGCCCTACGGGCGGCCGGCGCCGAGACCCTCACCCTGTGCAAGTACGGCGTCCGTGAAGGCTACCTGGCCGAACGGGTGCTGGGGTAGCAAAAAGAACTGGCATTCCGCTATCCGCCGAACTAAAAACGAATCCTCTGGCACCAGAAAAACGAATTTGGGATACGTTAAGTGACAAAACGAAGCCCGGGAGCCCGGCCTGGCGGGCAGGCGGGGTCCCGGACTATCGTGGGAAGGGGGGTGCGGGTGCGGGGCCCAGCTTCCAGTCCCCGCGTCCGCATCTGTCCCTTAGGCCACCAGGTCCATCAGTACCGAGAGGGCCACGCCCTGCACCTCGGCGTTCACGGTCGCGCCGCCGCCGGGGGCGTTCGTGGCGCACGAGCAGCCCATGATGAACGTGCCCGCGTCCTCGGCCTCGGCAAGCTCGCCGACGTTCGCTTCGATGGACACGCCGTCGGCCGACACCACGACCACGTTGCCGCAGGCGCAGCGCACCGCGTACTGGGGGGCGCTCGCGCACAGGGCGCTCGCCGCCTTGGCGAACACGCCCGAGATGGTGGCGTTGCTGCTCACGACCGCCTGGTCGAAGGAGAAGTCCCCGGCCACAGCCGCCTGCTGCACACCGGCTTGGCTCGCCGCGGCGCCTGCGGCCTCGACGGCCGCCGCACCCGCTTCCGGCGCCTGGGCCGACTCCGCGGCCACCGCCGTTCCCACGCCGGCCAAAGCCGAGCTCGCCAGCACCACGGCACCGGCCGCGGCACCGAACTTCTTCGCAGTCTCCTGCTTCATAGTGCGCACCTCCGTCCTATTCCACGATCTTGACGATAATCGGCGAAGGCGACATCTGGCACTGGCCGGTTCCGTCCACGGTGTTCGAGTACAGCACGTAGGTGCCGGCCTGATCGGGCTGCCACTCGATGGTCCAGTGGGTCCAAGACGCGTGGTCGTAGTCGTCGTCGATGTCCACTTCAGTCCAGGTGTTGCCGTAGTCGGCGCTGAACTGAACCTTGTCGACGAAGTGGTCGCCTTCCACCCACACGTAGCTGTAGCCCTCCAGCTTCACCGGCTCGCCCAGCTTGAACTCGGCACCGTCGTTGCTGGGGTTGATCCAGCCGGAATTGATGGCACCGCCAGAGTCCCTGTGAACCACGTCGCCCGGTTTGTCGGTCGGGTACGCGCCTGCCGGCCCGTCCTTCAGGATGTCCCACAGGCCCGTCGTACCAGGCTGGTCGGAGAAGTTGATCTCGGTGAGCCACTTCATGTAGAAGCCGCCCATACGCCCAGGCCAACCGAGCGACGCCGGATAGCCGTCCACCGCGCGCAGCGGCTCGTTCCAGTACTCCAGCACCACCATGCCGCCAGCGTCGATCAGCGCCTGCAGGTCGTAGGTCGCGCCCTTGGGCCAATGCCAGTTGTCCTCGGTTTGCCAGTCGAGCGACACCTTGCCGTCCTCAAGGCCACCGCAGGCCTCGATGATATCGGTCAGCAGCACGCCCTTGATCGGGGCGTTGTGCACCTGATAGCTGCCAATGGTGTTCGCACCGCAGGGGATGCCGGCGACGCGCTCGGTCTGAGGCATGGCTTTGAGCTCCTCGTAGGTGAACTCGCGCGGGTTCTTCACGCCAGTCACCTTGAGCGTCCACTTGGAAGCATCCACTTCGGGCACCGCCACGTTGCTCGCCCAGAAACGGTCGTCCTTGTTGGACGGGTCATGGTCGTAGGTGGCCGTCAAGGGCATGTTCGCCTGAGTGACGATGCCGCTCATGCTGCCATTGGACCAACCGCGGCCAACCAGCCATTCCTGGGTGTCGGGATTGCCCGCGTTCGGGAAGCCGCCGAACTCGCGGCTGTACTTGTAGTAGTCGTACATTACGAACTCGCCAGCAATGTTGATGGCATGGCAGCTCATGCAGTTGCCGTTCTGCTCTTCCACGAACATCTTCGACCCGTAATGACGATTGTGGATAAGGTCACGGATCCACGGGCCGGACGCGTTGGTGCCATGATGACAGCCGAGGCAGTCGCGGATGTTGGCGTTCTTGCCGTAGCCAGGGTCGGACGCTGCCATATGGAACGACAGACTGCTTATGTTGTTCGTGGTATCCCACAGATCCTCATGGCAGGCATTGCAGCCGCGGTTGCCGTCGTTGACCCAAAACGTGTTCTGGTAGATCTCCTGGGAGCTCGCTCCCTCGAAGAGCCCCGGGTCGCAATCCGTGAAATCGTTGAACGTCATGTTCATGCCGGTGGAGCCGGCGGCGTCCTCGGCGGCGTCCTTGGCGCCGTCCTCTTTACTTGCAGTGTCCTCGGCCGCAGCGGCGTTATCGGCACCGTTGCCCTCTGGCTCGGCCTGTGCCACAGGGGCATCTGCCTTCGTATCGCTTGCAGGTGCCTGCGGACTGCAAGCTGCAAGCACGCCCATCCCCACGACCAGACTCGCCGCCAAAGCTCCGGCAAGCACTGCTTTGGTCGTCGAAAGATGCGAACGGCCTAGCTGGTTCTCTTCAAGCGTCTTTCGCATCACACACTCCTTCCCTTCTCTCTGAACGGTCTTGTGTCCCGCGATCCGTCCGCCGACAGCGCGATGGGCTGCCAGCGTTCCGAAACCCCCTCTCGACTACTGCGGCCGCGTGACGCCGCCACTCTACAGGGAATCCGGATAGAGCGTTTTACTAAAAGCTGGTTATTTTGCGGAAGTTTGACAAATTCTCCTATGAACTGGGATTATCTCTGGTTATCGAGGAAAAACAGCCTTCCGCTTTCGCCAACGACCCGGCAATCGGCGAACGAATAACCAACTTTTGGTTATTCGCGGAAAACGTCGTTGATCTACCATAGCGGCAGCAGCTCGACAACGCAGAGAAGGCATCCGCAACATGGACCGCAAGAAAACCGTACCACCGCCGGACGAACGCCCGAAGAAGCTCTTCATCCAGAAGAGCGTCCGCTCCGTCTACGTCTTCGCGGCACTCGCCTGCGTCATCACCTTCTTCACTTTGTTCCACGAGATAAGCCACTCCTACATCCTGAGCCTGCCCAGTGCCGGAGGGCATGCAAGCTTCTACAGCTGCCTCCTTCATCCCTGCGGCGCGTTCGCAGGTGCCGCCTTCTGCCTTGCTCCTCCGGCATCGCGTTTCATCCGCACGCACAGGAGAGCATTCCTGACGATAGTCTGCTGGATGCTCGTCGCCTTCGGAGCTATCTACGGATTTGAGCTTTTCGTCAACGCGTCGGCCATCGGCACCCATGCGGCCGAGACCGTCGGCGCAGCGCTGTGCACCATGTATGCCGTCGAGCTCATCGCATGGCAAAGCCAGCTTGACACTCGCACGCTGGCCATCGGACTTGCGGGCGTCATCGCGGTTTGCGCATGCGGAAGCTACCTTGTCTTTCCCCTCATTACGCAACTCTTCTCCCCGGTTGAAGTTTCGGCGTTTCAATGCACCTTTGCGGTGGGAGCGCTCATCCTTACCTTTAAGGGACTACCAGCGAAAAGCAGGCCGGATGAACCTAGCGAGGAAACCTACCCGAATACCATGCCCCCAAACGGTTCGAAACGTGAGACCGCTTTCCCCGACGGCATTTCGTCGATAAAGCGCTTCTTCGCAAACCTCTCGAAGCACTGGGCGCTGGTCCTGCATCCTCTCGCCTATGGATTCACCTTTGGAGTCCTACATGAAACCGTGGGGATCTTCAGACTTATGGGGGCCGGGCGCAACTACCTGGAGTTCGTCGGGGCCATGCTGGCTGCGCTCCTGGTGCTTGCCACGTACCTGCGACCGGTAGCCACCGCACGCGAGGTCTGGACGAACCTCCGGCGGTTGGCCTTTCCGCTGCTCACCGGATTCGTCATTATCCCAGCTCTTATGAACAGCGTCGCAGCCACCGTATTCGCCGACACCGCCACCTGCTACTACGGATGCCTGTTCGTGCTGGGCTGCACGTTCATGGCGAAGGAGACGGATATCTCGCCTCTTACCATCGTTGGCAGCGGCATCGCGCTTCTAAGCCTCGGCCTTGTTCTAGGTTCGCTCTGCGGCTTTCTTCCCTACCTGCTCAACCGATTCCAGGACCCGTTGTTCCTGTCGGCCGCAATCATGGTCGCGTTCATAGCAACCACCATCGGCACGTTCTGGATCGGCGACGACCACGCGCTGCGGACCTGGTGGGGCCTTCGCCGCAAATACACAGCCAAACAGTACAAAGACCAGCTCGTCCGCAGCAAATGCGAACGGGTGGCCCGCGATTACAACCTGTCCGACCGGGAATGCGAAGTGCTGTTGCTGCTCGCCCAAGGGCGGCGTCCGGTGCAAATCAAGGACGACCTGTTCATCTCCATCAACACCACGCGCGTGCACATCCGAAACATCTACAACAAGCTGGACGTACACTCTGTAAAGCAGCTTACCGATTTGGTGGACGGCGTCGTACTGTAGAGCGTCGTGCTGTAGGGACAGGTTAATCCTGGAGGCTCACTGCCCGATAACAGACGCTCCTCCCCGCACCTCCCGGCACAGTGGCGCCCTTTTCCACGAGGCTAGCGAGAATGCCCTTGTCGCCTACAGACCAATGACAAACGACCTGTCCCCTTGTCAGCTGTCCCCTTGTCAGCGCAACGAGTTCTCCACTTTCCGCTTCAAAGGCGTTTCCCCAGCTCCTTTAGTTAGACTCTTTTAATCAATAAAAAGGCCCGACAGCCGTTCGCCATCGGGCTCCCTGCTACCTATCAAATCAGTTTTTACGCCCTTGCCAGCTGGCGGCCGCACAGCATGCCGAAGGTCACGCAGCGGCCGGCGTTCAAGCCTGCAGCCAGGTTCGGGTACGACCCGTTGTAGTAGTTGCCCGAGTCGTTACCGATCACGTACAGGCCCTCGATCGGCTTGTTGTCGGCGTCGAGCGCCTGGAACTTCGTGTTGATCTTGATGCCGTCGAGCGTAGCCAGCACCATGCCCGAAAGTTTGCACGCATAGAACGGGGCCTTGCGAACGGCCGACAGGCGGAAGGCCTCCTTGCCGTACTGCGTGTCGTTTTGCGCATCGTAGAGCTTGTTGTAGTTCTCCACCGTGGCCAGGAACGTGGGCTTGTCGATGCCGAACGCGTCCGCAAGCTCCTCAAGCGTGTCGGCCTTCACGATCTTGCCCTCTTCGATCAGCCCCTCGATGATGGCGGCCGTGCCCTCCACGCCCTCGGGGTCCATCTGGTTGGTGCCCTCGCCCTTGATCAGGCCCGAGCAGCCGATGGTGTGGAATCGCACGATGTCCTCGGGCCAGTTCGAATCCCAGATGTCGAACCATGCACGCTGGCTGCTCTTCTTCGCCAGCGCATGAATGAGGAAGTCGTAGGGCGACGACTCGTTCGTGATGCGCTCGCCCTCGATGTCCACCTTCAAGAACGGCTGGGTGGCCATGTGGAAGTAGCCGAAGTCCATGTCGAAGGGGGAGCCGGGCAGCTGGTCGGGGCGCATGATGCCGCGGTCGAACACCATGGACGTGGGGTTCTCGTCCTTCGCCGCGCCGGCCCACAGGCACGCCTTGATGCCCTGGCCCTGGGCGTTGAAGTTGCCGAAGGGAACCACGCCGCACAGGCCCTTGGCGTTGTCAGCCTGAAGCGCCATGTACATGTCGGGGTTGTTCGCATAGCCGCCGGTTGCCACGATGACGCCTTTGCTCGCGTTGATGCGGATGGGCTTCCCGTCGGCGTTCGTCGCGTAGATGCCCACCACCTTGTCGCCTTCCTTGATCAGGCACTCAAGGCTGGTGTTGTAACGAAGCTCGGCGTCCTTCTGGGCTAGGAAGTTCTTCTCCACCTGCGCATACGTGACACCTTCTCCGCTCGCCTCGTCCTTGCCGGCCTTGCCGTTGTCCAGCATGGCGCCGTGCCCCGTGGGCCAGCACTTGTAGCGGGTGGTCTCCTGCGGCATGCTCCACTCCAGGTCGATCTTGCACTGGTCCACGCCGTCGGTCAAGTCGCAGTACCAGTCCACAGCCTCGCCGGAGTTGTCGGCCCACAGGCGGTGCAGGTCGAAGGACGAGTTGTTCAGCGAGTAATGCACCAGGTCGTTGCAAATCTCCAGCGGGTCGATGTTGACACCGGCCTCCTTCTGCTTGCGGGACCCTACCGCACCGATGGCCGACCCGCGCAGGCCCGTGCCCTGCTCGAACTTCTCGATCAGCAGGGTCTTGGCGCCCTCCATGGCCGCGAAGTTCGCAGCCACCATGCCGGAGCAGCCCGCGCCGATGACCAGGACCTCCACATCCACGGTCTCCACGCAGTCAGCATCCGAGATGGCGGGAGGAGCCCCTAGCCACGCAGGCGCGTCGGAGGCGGGGGTTGCCGCAGCGCCTTCGGAAGCCGGGGCCGCCGAGGCTTCGGGGCTCTCCTTCGAAGCTCCCGTAGGCTGCGCAGGAGAACATCCCGCCAAGCCGAAAGCCGCGGCGGCGGTCCCCAGCGCAAAAGCGCCCGTAACGAAATTGCGGCGACTCATCTGCGTTGCGTTGCTCATAGTCGATCCCTTCCTCGTTGGTTTTCCCGACGGCGTCCCGAGCCCTCTGCCCAGCGTGCCTTCCCTCGGCCCTCCGTCTTGACGTTCCCGCATTTTGACCTCTTTGGGAAAGCTTCGCCATCGTGCTAAAACGTGATTTTGTTTTTCCTGCTCAGTGTTAATTTTCCGAAGCAATCACGTCTTTCGGGGGATGGGGGAACGAAGGGCGAGGGGCGCCTTTTCCGCACGTTGGGCACCTCTCATCACCGCCCGATGCCACCTACGGGGGCGGCGTACGCTATAATTGCGCAATCGAAAGGCAGGCTGGCGAGCGACCGAATGGCGAAGGGACGGTGGGCGATGTTTCGCTGGGTGCAGTCGCTCGACTCGCTTCTCAAGCGCGGAAACCTGCGCCTTCTGGGACTGGGGCTGCTGCTGGCCTGGGTGTATTGCACCTGGTTTTCCAATGGGATATTCGAGCCCTTCTCCTCCCGAAGCGCCGACACCCTGCGGCTTTCGCTCGTTGCTTCCGCAATTGGCCTGATTGCCCTGGCCTTTCGCCCTAACAAGCGCAAGCCCATCGGCCAAGCCCCGATATTCTGGTCGGCCGCTATCATGTCGGCCTCCACGCTTCTGTTCTTCGCGCTGCCGTCGGGCGTGGCGCTTATGGTCGACGCTTTCGTGGGCGGCTTGGCGTCGGCGATCCTGTGGGTGGCCTGGGGCGAGATGTTCTGCCGTATCGGGCAGGACCGCGCCGAATCGTGCATTCCCGCATCCCTCGCGGTATTCGTGGCAGCCGCCCTCATGGCCTACCTGCTGCCTTGGCCCGCAGCCGGCATCCTTTCGGCGCTTTGCCCCATCGTATCTGCCCTGATGCTGTTGCTCAGCGACAACTCCCAAGGTTCGGAGTTCCTGTTCCGCGCCCCGCAACTCCCCTTCCTGAACGTGCTGCCTTCGCTGGGAAAGCTCGCCCTTTGCTCCATGGCGTGCAGCCTTGCCACCGGCTTCGTGATTACCAGCTTCTCGCCGCAAGACCTGCTGATCGGAGGCGAGGGGCTCATCCTCGCCTACGTTTTAGGCGGCGTGGCGGCCGGATGCATCGCCGCGTTCGCCATCGCCCACACCTCCCGAATGAGCTTCTCCTTCCTCTATGAATGGGCCATTCCCCTGATCGTGTTCTCGCTCTCGCTGCGCGTGCTCGGCGACCCGTTCTGCAACACCCTGGCCACCGTGCTGGCGTGCACGGCGGCGTTGTACGTGGAGGTGCTCTTCTACGCCCTGTTCGCGCGCATCACGGCCGGGGGGCTCTGCCTGCCCAGCGAAACGTTCGGAATCTTCCGCTCCATGGTTCAGCTGGGCTTTCTCGCTGGCGGCCTGCTGGGGTCGTTCGCCTCTACGAGCACGCCCCCGTTGCTTCCCACGGGCCTTGCGCTCATCTGCGTCTGCGTGGTCATCCTGCCGCTCTTCATTCACCTGCAGAAACGGTTCGAGGTTCCTACCGGACAGTTCATCGACTCCCCCGACAACCGCGAGGCAGCCGATGGAACGGCAGCCGTTTCGGAGCCGATGAGCACGGCGCAGACCCTGGATGCCATTGCCGCCGAATACAAGCTGTCGGCCCGAGAACGTGAGGTGTTGGACTACCTGGGGCGCGGCCGGTCGGTTCCGTATATGCGCGAGGTCATGGTGATTTCGAAGAGCACCATCGAGACGCACATCAAGCACATCTATGCGAAGACCGACGTCCATTCGAAGCAGGAGCTTCTGGACCTCATAGAATCCAAGCGAACACCCCGCTAGCGACCCCTCTTCCCCGCGAAGTACTTATGTGCCAGAATCGAGTACAGGCGCACGTCGACGACCCCCCGGTTGTTCCTTGCGGCCTGGCGCAGGATACCTTCGCAGGTCATTCCGCATTTCTCCATGACACGGCCGAGTGCCCGCATCCCGCATCACTTCGCCGACCCTTCCTGCGTGCGCCCCTTCTCGACATGCCCGTTCACCAGCTGGATGAGCTCTTGCTTGCTGTGAATCCCCAGCTTGCGGTAGATGCTCTTCGAATGGGTCTGCACCGTGCTCGTGGAAACGCACAGCGACTCGGCAATCCACCGCGCGCTGTTCCCCCTTGCCACCAACTCCATGACCTCCCGCTCCCGCGCGGAAAGGTCGTAGCGCCGCGCAAGCGCTTCGCACGTGCGGGCGAAAGCGTCGCGCCCTTCGGATTCGAGTGCGGCAGCATTCTCTTCGCGGGCTACCTGCCGCTGGCCTGTAGGGGTCCATCCCATCCGCGCGATCTTGTAGACCAGAAACGCGACGGAAAACAGGAAGAACGCCGCAAGAAACACCGTGTAGACAGCGCTCACAACACCATCCCCGAAGCTGGCTTTCATGTGGGGAAGCGCAAGGTTTATGAGACAGTCGGACAACAGGCGAACCAGAAACACCGCCGCCACGGGCCACGCGAAACGAACAGCGCGGCATGAAGCGTACCCGATGAGCGCTACCCACATGAACAGCTCGAAGCACAGACGGGTGCTGGCCACGATGTTCGCGCCTCGATCGACCCACCCAGCATCGAACAGCGCGGCAAAGAAAAACAGCACGATGAACGCAAGCACCCCAAGGACTTCAAGCACATTCAGAGCGAAATTACCTGGCCAAACGGCAAGCACCATCATAAACGTCACGCACACGAGCACCAGCACAAGATGCGTACCCAAATACACCGTCGAAGTTTCGAACGACAGCGATTCGGTGAAGCTGCAGCCCAGCATAACGCTGCAGACCAGGAACATGGCAACGGCAAACACCGCGTCCACGACTGCGACGACGCCCCCGCTCTCTGGGACCCCAGCGCGCCGAGCTATCACCTTCCCCGATTCCACATCCGAAAGGCGGACGCACCCCACCCACGCGACGGCCACAAGCAGAGGGCACACGCACACATACACCGCACGACCGGCGGGAAGCAGCAGCGACGGGCACAACGACAGCAATGCGGAAATCAGGAAAGCGGCCGACAGAACGACGCCCACCAAGCGCCAGGAATAGCGCTTCGCAACAAAAATGCTGGTCAAACTAAAGGCAAGAACCGTCGTTCCCCCGGAGAGCACGGCAATGCCAACAACGGAAATCCCTTCGGAAAGCTGCCCGGCAAGCCCGCTGGCCCACACGACGAAGGGGGAAGCCGAAACGAAAACGGCCAAAGCAATCGTACTGGGCAAACGCAGACAGCCCACGCCACCACGCTTCGCAGCCAGCATTCCCACCAGAACCCCGGCCACGGAAAATGCGACGTACAGTCCGTACGACAGCTCGGTACCCGAGGAATTCTGAGCAATCCCGTCGAAAAGCAGCCCGAAATACGAACGGCGCGAAAGGCTCAGGAACGCAGCCATGCCCGCAACGAACAGGAGGAGAAACGGCAGATTCCCCCTCCGAACCGCGCGGTCACTTTCTTGGCTCCGCTGCTCCACCAACGCCCTTCCTCGCACGCATCCAGCCAACCGTCCGACCCAGCAACTCAGCCTCGGCCGCCGCCACGAGCCGTTCGAAACCATGATACCCGTTCCGAACCCCAACCGCATCCAGAGCCGTCAGCAAAAGAGCGCCGCCGCGAACCTCCGCACGAACTTTCCCCAGTTTTCACGAGGGAAAACAACGTCTTTACCAACTTTTATGGGAAGAGCGAAAGCACGCGTGCGAATAGGCTGAAAGCACGTTTTGCAACGACGATGCAACAAGGAGAAAGGGGATCGTCATGGCGAAAACCGACGTCACGCGCAGGGGATTCATGAAGGCATCGCTGGCCACAGGGGCGCTTGCCGTAGCGGCCGGACTTGCAGGATGCGCATCCAGCCCCGGCAAGCAGCCGGGTGCGGCATCGGACGGCAACACCACGGCCCAAGCGGAAAGCTCCGGCGTGCCGAACATCGAGCCGGTCGAAGCGCCTGCAACCTGGGACATGGAGGCTGACGTGATAGTGGTGGGCTGCGGTGCAGCGGGACTGAACGCCTGCGCCAAGGCCACCGAGCGTGGCGCAAAGGTCATCCTGGTCGAGAAGGGGAACAACTTCGGCGGCTCGGCGAAGTATTCGACCGTGGCCGCGGCCTACGGCTCGAAATGCCAGCTCGAAAGCTGCGGGTTCGACCTGAACGATCCCGCCACCTGGGACGAGTGGTTCAACCGCCTGTGGGCGCACCAGAACTACACCACCATGGAACGGCTGGAGAAAGCCCTCATCAGGAAGTCCGGCGAGATGATCGACTGGATGGGCGATTCGCTGGGCATCGAATGGCAGGACCGCCACACCACCGACGAGCGCCTGGAGGCCTTCCGCTACCACATGAAGAAGGAGCCGCCGGAGTTCCGCCACGTGGGCATCATGGGATTCGTCACGGACGCCTTGGTCGAGAAGGTAACCGACATGGGCGCGACCATCTCTCCCCTCACCGAGATGACGGCCTTGGTTCAGCAGGATGGGAAAGTCGTCGGCATCCAGGCCAAGAAGGACGGCTCCACCATACACATCAAGGGCTCCTCGGTGGTGCTGTGCGCCGGCGGCATGGCAAACAACCTGGACATGCTGGCCCAGTACGTGCCCACCGCCCTGGAACGCTGCGGATCAACCTGGGATATGTACGGAACCGGCGAGGTCATCCGCATGGGCTGGGGCGCAGGCGCCGACATAGCCGGCTACAACTCCTTCGACTGCTTCGACGGTGGCATCCCCTACTACGAGCGTGGAACGGGCCCGTGGTACCACTTCCTGTACAGCGGAGACACGGCGCTCGCCCGCAACCCCTGGCTGTTCGTTAACGACTACGCCGAGCAGTTCTGCATGCTCTTCCCCGGCGACCAGTCGTTCTGGCGGCCTCGCATCATCCAGTCCCAGCCGAACCACCACGCCTACGTCATCTTCGACGACCGGTTCCAGGACACCATCTGGACCTTCGGCGAATCGGGCTGCCGGCAGCCGGTGAGGCCGGACGACCCCGGCATCGACTACTTCAAGTCCGTCGCGCCCGCAACCGACTGGATGGAGACCGTGAACGCCTCCATCGAATCCGGCGACATACTCAAGGCCGACACCATCGAGGAGCTCGCCGAAAAAGCCGGCCTGGATCCCGCCAAGCTGAAGAAGACCGTCGACGATTACAACACATGCTGCGAAAAGGGTGTCGACGACCTGTTCGGGCGCAATCCGGACCATCTGGTGTCGGTCACGCAAGCTCCCTTCTACCTCATCGAGGTGAAGTGCACGCTGGCCGCCACTGACTGCGGACTGCGCGTCAACGAGTACATGCAGGTTCTGGACAAGGGCGGCAATCCCATTCCCGGCCTGTTCGCCGCAGGTCACACCGCCGGCGGGTTCTCCGGCGAGGAAACGTACGCCCACGCCAGCACGCTGACGAACTGCGGCTTGGGATTCACCACCGGATACATAGCCGGGGAAAACGTAGATTTCTAGACGCGAGCACCTAGAGAACGCAAGCGGAGGCGGGGCCCAGCGGCTGCTCCGCCTCCATGTTTTGGCAGACGTTTCCGGTAAAGGGACGACGAATGACTTGTCCCCTTGTCATGATAATCACCGCATAATTTGCGGAGATTATCTTGCCATTCGCCGCATGGCGCGTTACACTTCATGCCATGTACTTGCACGAACTGGACAACTGGACGCATTTCACC
>DBFAWQ010000003.1:0-3710 GCA_048242115.1 Eggerthellaceae bacterium | reverse complement strand
GGTCCAGGGAGGCTAGCTGGTTCCCGCCGCAAAAAAGGTCGCGCAGACTCGGCAGGGATTCGCCGAACTTCAGAGAGCCGATGCTGTGCCCGCTGCAGTGGAGGGACTCCAGCTTCTCGCAGCCCGACACGTCCAGGGAGGTCAATTTGCCCACCGGCGCAGGCTCCCCAGTGTATGCCTTCACGTCACAGTCCACGGCCTGCAGCTTCGTGCAGCCGGAGAGGTCCAGGGAGGAAAGGCCCTCGCTGCAGCTGGTAAAGCTCTCGAGGCTTCCGCACCCGGACAGATCGACGGAAAACTCGCCGCCCAAGTCGCAGGACACGTCCCGGAGGAGGGGGCAGTCGGAAAGGCCCAGGGCCGCCATGGCTGATTCGCGGTCGTCGATGGCGACGCTCTCCAACGTGTCGCGGCAGTTCGAGACGTCGATGGACTCCAGGTCGCCGAGCGAGCCGTCCCCCATGTACTGCAGGCTGGTCACGGGCTTGCCGCCGACGGTGGCGGGCAGCACGATGTTCTTGGCGGTGCCGGTGTAGCCGGTTATGGTGGCGCCCTCGGAGCCGGACACCGGGTCGTCGGAGAGGGTGTACTCAAGCTCGTCCTCGGAGGGCACCACGGGCGGCCCGGCAGGCTCGTCGGGCTCGTCTCCCCCGCCCGGGTTGTCGGGGTTGTCGGGGCTGGCAGGATCGTCGGGGTTATCGGGGTTGGCAGGATCGTCGGGATCGCCGGGCTGCGCGGGCTGCTTGGCGGGGTCCCACGTGCCGTCGGCCCCCACGTAGCGGTCGCCCACCCACTGGTCGGTCGCCATGGCGCCGTCCGCACCCACGTAACGGTCGCCCACCCACCGGTCGCTCGCCATCGCGCCGGAGGGCTCGAAGTAGTAGCGGGCGCCGTCTACGTCCACCCAGCCGGTGGCCATGACCCCCGACGGAGCCAGGTAGTAGCGCTTCCCGCCGTCATCCTGCCAGCCGGTGAGCATGTAGCCGCCCTTGTCGAAGAGGTACCACTCACCATTGATGAGCTGCCAGGACGAGGTCGGGTACGTGCCGTCCGCCCAGCTGTACCACCACCCCAGGCTATCCTTCACCCAGCGGTTCGGATGCCATGCGCCCGAAGCGTCCGACCAGTTCCACTCGCCGTCTATCCGGTACCACCCGGTGAGCATGGCGCCGGAATCGTCCAACCGGTACCACTGGCCGCCCGTATGCTTCCAGCCCGTGGCCATGGCCCCCGAATCCTCCAGCCAGTACCACTTGCCGCCCACCAGGGCCCAGCCGGTGGCCATGTCGCCGCCGGAGCGCAGCCAGTACCACTTCCCGTCGTCCAAAAGCCAGCCCGTGCGCATG
The DNA here is from genome assembly GCA_048242115.1 of Eggerthellaceae bacterium. Taxonomy (GTDB): domain Bacteria; phylum Actinomycetota; class Coriobacteriia; order Coriobacteriales; family Eggerthellaceae; genus Xiamenia. The sequence goes on along the minus strand of DBFAWQ010000003.1, from coordinate 2,367 downwards.
GCGCCGTCCTCGCCGAACCACGACCACGCGCCGTCCACGTTCTTCCATCCCGTAGCCATGTCGCCCGCGGGATTGAGGTAGTACCAGGCGCCCGCCCAGTTCAGCCAACCGGTCTGCATGGCGCCCGATCCGTCCAGGTAGTACCACGTGCCGTCCAGGAGCTTCCACCCTGTGGCCATGTCGCCGGCGGGGTTGAGGTAGTACCACTCGCCGTCGACGCTGCGCCAGCCCGCGGCCATGGCCCCCGAGGGCTCGAAGTAGAACCAGCGGCCGTCCAGCAGCTGCCAGCCGGTGAGCATGTAGCCGTCCTCGTCGAAGCGGTACCATCGGCCGTCCACCCGCTGCCAGGCCGACGCCGCGTGCGACCCGTCCCGCAGCTGGTACTGCCATCCGCGCCAGTCGCGCTGCCATCCCTCGTCCGACGCCGCCGAAGCCGCCTGCGGAGCCGCCAGCGCCCCGCACAGCGCCAGGGCCGCCAAGGCCGAAGCCCCCAGCACCCGCGGCGCCGCGGAGCTCTGAACCCATCCGGAATCCATCATGCAAACCACCATCCTGAAAACTCATCCCGCCGAAGCGGGGTCCTTCCTCTTCCGCAAAGGCGGACGCCCGAACCCCCGGGCAATCAGCCTTTCCGCAATTCTGCGAGCGCGAAGATAGACCCCGTTGCGCAACAAGGTCCGAAAACGGCAAAACGCTTACAGCTTCACGCCATATTCACAAATCAGAGACCCCGAACGGTATCCCCCGCCGGCGCAGCCGCCGCCCACCAACCGACGAGCTCGCCGCAGGCAGCGTCTACGCCCCGGATCAGCGCACCTTTACGAGAGCGAACGCCCGTAGGCCCAGAGCGCCCGGTCGACGTCCCTGCTCTCCCAGTAATGCTCGGCCAAATACCGAAGCAGCTCCGCGTTCTCGCCCTCGGGCTCGACGAGCCCGTCAAAGAACGACTTGTAATCGCGCTCGTAGCTCTCGAACCAGTTCTCCCCATTTATCCTGGCGCGCTCCGCAACGCACCCATCGCCCGCATCCCGCTCCTCGCGCAAAGCGGTCAGCGCCGCGTATGCGGGGAAGCTGTAGATTGGGTAGCGGCCCCTGCTCGCGCAATACAGCACCGCCGAGGCGTAAACGGGTCCCACGCCGAAAACATCGTTCAAGTCAGAGACGAGCTCACGCGCAAGCCTCCTTTCTCCCTCGTTGAACTTCTCCACGGCGTCGAACACCTCGTCGATGCTTATCGGTCTCCTTGCGGGGATTTCGCTCTCCTCCCTTCGCCTGCCGGTCACCCATTCCAGAATAGTCCCAACATCGTCCTTGCTCGCAACGCCCCTTTCGAGCATCTCCTCGATGGCGCTTTCGCCTTCTTTTTGAACGCCCGCGAGCTTATCCATATACTCAGCCGCAAAACGATCCACGAACTGGCTCGGAGATTTCGCGTCAACTCCTCCGCCCACGAAATCGTCTACAGACGACGTCTCCATTCTTCTTCCTCCTCGCATCGTCGAATTACCCTTCAACCATTCTTGCCGCGCAGAGCTACGACTGCCGAAGCGGCCTCTCGAGCACAAGCGTGCGCCCGTCAAGCTCGGCCTGCCAAGCCTTCAAGGCATCCACTGCGGATTCCTCAAGCGGGTTGTCGTAGCACTCGATGGTGTTCACCAACCCAAAGCCGCTCGGATCAAGGGCTGCTATTTCATTGTTGGAGCAATCGAATGTCTGCACCCGGAACTCAGCGAGAGGGACGAAGGACGTCAGCAGGTTGTTCGAACAATCAAAGCGCTCATCTGGCCCAGTCGGCTCAATATACCCGACTTTCGCCCTTCCGATTGTCAGCGATACGAGTTTGTTGTGCGAACAGTCGAAAAGGCCCATGTGCGCGCACGAGACTGCCGGCACGTTGAGTTCGGACAGCTGGTTGTTCGAACAGTCGAAAATGAAAAGCGGAGAACAATTATCCTCGACCTCCAGAGAAGTCAATTGGTTGTTGGAGCACTCGAGTACGTTGAGCTTGGTGCATCCCGTCAGGTCAAGAGACGTCATGCCGCAGCTCGACGCCCTTAACTCATACAAAGACTCACAACCCGAGACATCGAGCGATGGTATCGCACAGTTCGACACATCCAGAACGCACAACGATTTCCATCCAGAAACATCGATGGATTCTAGGCAGGTTGCAGAAACCAAAAGATTCCGCATGGTGTTCACTTGGTTCTCAAAACCGCTGATTTTTGGCTCTTCGGTAGTTTGTGTGGGTCAATATCAGACAAAAGCGCAGATGACCTATGAATAATTGCATAGATTGATGTGATTTAAGGAGAACGGCCCCGCGAGGGGCCGTTCCCGCACGGGGCACGTTAGGATTGAATCGCC
>DBFAWQ010000002.1:0-11136 GCA_048242115.1 Eggerthellaceae bacterium | reverse complement strand
GTCGCCGAGGGCGTGAACAAGGAGAAGGCCGAGGAGCTGAAGGCCAAGCTGGAGGAGGCCGGCGCCGCCGTCACCGTGAAGTAGCTTCACGGCGCAGCCATCTTCTCCGACCGCAAGGTCTCACGGGGTCCCGCAGTTGCGCGGGACCCCTTTTCTCTTTCCGGGCTTTTCGCCGGCGCGGGAACCGGGTCGGAAGGCGCGGACGTCGACAGGACGGCGACGCGCTTGCGAGGTTGATGCGTCCTAGAGGGTTTGTGCACGAAGGGACGCCCCTTCGGTGCGGGGGCGCGGTTGTGCTACCATGGAGTCTATGAACATTATCTCCAAACACGAAACCGGGTCGGCCGTCGAAGACGTGCAGCAAAGGCTGTGCACCATAGGGCTGCTTTCCGAGGACGAGGTGGACGGCGTCTTCGGCGACGTCACCGACCAGGCGCTGCGCCGCTTCTGCGAGCAGTCGGGGCTGCCCGTGCCGGACGGGGTGGACGAGCGGGTCTGGTCGGCCCTGGTGGATGCTTCCTTCAATCTGGGCGACCGCACCCTGTACCTGCGCATGCCCTACTTCCACGGCCACGACGTGCTGGAGCTGCAGCAGGCGCTGGGGGCCTTGGGCTTCTTCTGCGGCGTCGACGACGGCATCTTCGGCGCCTATACCGAGAGCGCTCTGCGGAAGTTCCAGCTGAACATGGGCCTTCCCTCCGACGGCATAGCGGGCGCCTTCACCTTCGCCGCCATCCGCAACCTCCACCACTCGTGGGAGGGGAAGAACCCCGTGCACACCGCTACCCGTGCCGGGTTCGCCCGGGCGGCCGACGTGCTGGAGCGCCATGCCCTGTGCCTGTTCGGCACCGGCGAGTTCACCCGCTCCGTGGCCTCGCGCATGTCGAACCTGGCCCTGGCCACCAACCCCGCCTCCAAGATCATGAGCGCCGAGTCGCTGCTGGTGGAACCGGACGACGAGATGCTGCTGGTGCGCATCGTGCTTCCCGAGGAGGCCACCCAGGGCTGCCCCCGGGTGCTGTTCGCCCCGGCTGAGAGCCTGGCCGTGCGGCTGGGCGCGGCCATCGAGGCCGCGAGCCCCAACAACCCCTCCCGCATAGCCGTGGAGCTGCCGGGCACCGTGTGGTACGAGGCCGGCCCCGACCGTTCGGCCCAGCATTTCGCTATTACCCTGCTCGATGCTTTGTGCACGGCGCTGCCTTGATGGTAGAATCCCTGCACGAATCCTTTTGGAAACGAGGCTGCGCGCCGCAAACGTTGCGGTAGCGCCGCTTTCCTTGCTGTCGGAGCCGAGAAGAAGGAGCTTGCATGGCACGTCCTATGACCATGGCCGAGAAGATTCTGGCCGCCCACGCCCACCTGGACGAGGTGGAGCCGGGCCAGCTTATCGAATGCGACCTCGACCTCGTCCTGTCCAACGACGTGACGTCGCCCATCGCCATCCGCGAGTTCAAGAACATAGGCGTGGACGCGGTGTTCGATCCCGCCAAGATCGCCCTGGTCCCCGACCACTACGTGCCGAACAAGGACATCAAGAGCGCCGAGCAGGCCAAGGTGGTGCGCGACTTCGCCCGCGAGCAGGGCATCACTCACTACTACGAGGTGGGCTGCATGGGCGTTGAGCATGCGCTTCTGCCGGAGCAGGGCGTGGTGGGCGCCGGCGACCTGATCATCGGCGCGGACAGCCATACCTGCACCTACGGGGCTTTGGGCGCCTTCGCCACCGGCGTGGGGTCCACCGACGCGGGCGTTGGCTACGCCACGGGCAAAGCCTGGTTCAAGGTGCCCGAGTCGGTGCTTTTCCGCGTGAACGGCAAGCTGGCCCCCGGGGTTACCGGCAAGGACGTCATCCTGCACATCATCGGCATGATCGGGGTTGATGGTGCGCTCTACCAGGCCATGGAGTTCGCCGGAAGCGCCATCGAGTCCATGCCCATGGAAGAGCGCATGTCCATCTCCAACATGGCCATCGAGGCGGGCGGCAAGGCGGGCCTCATCGCCGTGGACGATACCACCCGCGCCTACATGGACGGGCGTGTGGAGCGTCCCTACACGGAGTACCATTCCGACCCGGACGCCGTGTACGCGAAGGTCTACGACATCGACGCCGCCGACATCAAGCCCACGGTGGCCTTCCCGCATCTGCCCTCCAATACCCGTCCTGTGGAAGAGGCGCGCGACGTGACCATCGACCAGGCGGTCATCGGCAGCTGCACCAACGGGCGCATCACCGACATGCGCCAGGCGGCCGAGGTGCTGCGGGGTCGCAAGGTGGCCCCGAACGTGCGCTGCATCGTCATTCCCGCCACCCAGCAGGTGTACCGCCAGTGCATGGAGGAGGGTCTGATGGACGTCTTCCTGGACGCCAACTGCGCGGTGTCCACCCCCACCTGCGGGCCGTGCCTGGGCGGCTACATGGGCATCCTGGCGGCGGGGGAGCGCGCCATCGCCACCACGAACCGCAACTTCGTCGGCCGCATGGGCGACCCCACCTCCGAGGTATATCTGGCCTCGCCGGCCGTGGCGGCTGCAAGCGCCGTCCTGGGCCACATCGGGCTTCCCGAGGACCTGCCCCCGGTGGAGTAGCCCGGCCTGCCAGCCTCACCCGTTAGACTCGCACCCCTCGAAAGGATTGCCATGGAATTCAAAGGACGCGCCCACCGCTACGGACGCGACATCGATACCGACGTCATCATCCCGGCCCGCTACCTGAACACCTCCGACCCGGCGGAGCTGGCCAAGCACTGCCTGGAGGACCTGGACGTGAACTTCGTGGCCAACGTGGAACCCGGCGACATCATCGTGGCCGAGGAGAACTTCGGCTGCGGAAGCTCCCGCGAGCACGCTCCCATCTGCATCAAGGCGGCCGGCGTGGACGCCGTCATCGCCAAGAGCTTCGCCCGCATCTTCTACCGCAACGCCATCAACACGGGCCTTCCCATCATGGAGTGCCCCGAGGCCGTGGACGCCATCTCCCAGGGCGACATCGTGTCGGTGGACGCCGATGCGGGCATCGTCGTGGACGAGACGACGGGCGAGACTTTCAAAGCCCAGCCCTTCCCGCCGTTCATCCGCGAGATCATCGAGGCAGGCGGCCTCATCAACCGCACGAAGGAACGCCTGGCGAAATAGGGTCGCGCGGGCGAAGCGCACGATGCGGTCGCCCCAGATTGGCGGAAACGTCGTTTCCGACATGGCCCGGGGGTGCGGAAACGTTCTTCTCGACGCTCCGAATTGGCAGAAACGTCGTTTTCGACGTCCCGAATTGGCAGAATCGTCGTTTTCAAAACCGTTTCCCCAGGTCGGCGAAAAAAAGAGCACGATTCTACCAATCCAGATGTACGGAAATGACGATTCTACCAATTTCGGAGCGCGGAGACGGTGTTTCTGCCGCCGAGGCGCTGGGAGTGTACATAGATTTGCAGGGATTACCGTCATGACGAAAGAGGCGCATATGAAAAGCTACACCATCTGCCTGCTGCCGGGGGACGGCATCGGGCCGGAGATCATCGCCGAGGGCTGCAAGGTGCTCGACGCCATCGGGCGGAAGTACGACGTGTCCTTCGACTACACCGAGGCGCTTCTGGGCGGCTGCGCCATCGATGCCACGGGCAGCGCGTTTCCCGACGAGACGCTGGCGGCCGCCGAGGCTGCCGACGCGGTGCTGCTGGCTGCGGTGGGAGGCCCCAAGTGGGACACCACCGACCCGACGAAACCCCGTCCCGAACAGGGACTTCTCGGTATCCGCAAGGCGCTGGGGCTGTACACGAACCTGCGTCCCGTGCAGATCTTCAACGCGCTTGCCGGAGCCTCCACGCTCAAGCCGGCCATCATCGACGGCGTGGACCTCATGATAGTGCGCGAGCTCACGGGAGGTCTGTACTTCGGCGCGCGCGACCGCTTCTACGAGGAGGAGGGCGCCGGCGTGAACGGGGGCAAGGGCCAGCGCGCCTTCGACACCCTGGAGTACCGTGAGTACGAGATCGACCGCATCGCGCGCCAGGCCTTCGAGGCGGCCCGCAAGCGCCGCAACAAGGTGACCAGCGTGGACAAGGCCAACGTGCTGGAGTCCAGCCGCCTATGGCGCGAGATCGTGCACCGGGTCCACGATACCGACTACCCGGACGTGGAGCTGGAGGACATCCTGGTGGACAACATGGCCATGCAGCTGATCAACCGCCCCGCCGACTTCGACGTGGTGGTGACGGAGAACATGTTCGGCGACATCCTCTCCGACGAGGCGGCCCAGATCACCGGCAGCCTGGGGATGCTGGCCAGCGCCAGCCTGGGCGACGGCACGGCCCTGTACGAGCCCAGCCACGGCAGCGCCCCCGACATCGCCGGCAAAGGCATCGCGAACCCGCTGGCCCAGATCCTGTCCGTGGAGATGATGCTGCGCTACAGCTTCGGCATGACCGAGGCGGCCGACGACATCAAGCGGGCCGTGACCGAGGTGCTGGACGAGGGCTGGCGCACCGGCGACATCAAGGCCCCCGACACCCCGGCCGACAAGGTGGTCGGCACCGCGATGATGGGAGATCTGGTGGTCGGGCGCATCGAGCCTGTCGACAAGCCCGAGCAGCTGTGGGGGCGCCATCCCGAAGATTGGTGCGTGGACCGGCCGAACTAGGCGGTCTTCAGAAGCGAGGAGACGCTGCGAAGCTTAAGGCTTCGTGGCGCTTTGGTTGCGGGTGCCCGTTGCGGCGCCCGCAATCTGTATCATGGGGCGGAAAAGGGGAGGCGCTCATTCTTCTCGGCCCGCAATCCTGGCGGCCGGGGTGGGAGGCGATGCCTCGGCTTTGCGGCGCCGGACGCCCCTGTTTCGGAAAGGACGTGGTGGCGATGGATTTGAACGGATACCTGGCAAGCGAGTTCCGATCTTTCGGCGAGCTGCCCTTCGGGCCGGTCGATTCCGCCGCGCTGGCCGAGTTCGCGATGGCGAACTCCCAGGTCGTGGTGCCAAGGCTGCCCGAGGAATGCTTCGCGAGCGCGCAGGCGCAGGCGGACCGTCTGCTTGCGTCGGGGAGCGCTTGCGGCGAAGCCGGAGTTGGCCGGAGGCGGGGCGGCTTGCGGTCCTTGGTGGGACGTGCGGGGTCGCAGGGTCGGCGCGTTGCGGACGTTTCAGCGGTGGGGTTCCAGAACCTCATGCGCGCGGAATGCTTCGAAACCATGTTCGCCGGAGGGCTTCAGCCCGAGAAGCTCGCCGAGCTCGTGTTCGCCCTGGCCGCCAGCCCGCGGTTTCGGGGCATGCGCCTGCGGGATGCCTGCGAGTCCTTCGACGAGGCGCGACAGAACCAGTTCTTCGCCGTGACCGCCGTGCGGCCGGGATCCTTCGCCTACCTGGCGTTTCGCGGGACCGACACGTCGCTTACCGGTTGGCGCGAGAACTTCAACATGATTTACGACTTCCCCGTGCCCGCCCAGCGCCAGGCGCTGGCCTATCTGCTGGCCGTTGCCGGGCGCGTGAAGGGGCCGTTGGTGCTGGGCGGCCATTCGAAGGGCGGAAACCTTGCCCTGTACGCCGCGCTCATGGCTCCGGACTCGGTACGGGATCGCATCCGGCGCATCTACACCCACGACTCGCCGGGGTTTCGGCCCGGGGCGGTGCCCGAAGAGCGCTGGGACGACCTACGCGGCCGCATCTGCCGCATGGCGCCGCAGGAGTCCACGGTTGGGCTGCTCATGGACACGCCGGTGCCGCTTCGGGTGGTGCGCTCGACGGGTTCGGGCATCATGCAGCACAGCATGCACACCTGGGAGGTAGCCGAAGGATCGGCGGACTTCGTGGAGGCCGAAGGCTTGACCGATGCCGCTGTCGCATCGGCCTCGGCGCTGGCGGTATGGCTGGACCAGTACAGCGACGAGGAGGCCCGCGACATCGTGGAGGCGCTGTTCGCCGCCATCGAGGCGTCGGGGGCGCAGGGGTCGGCGGAGCTTCTGGGCGGAGGCGTGCGGACGGTGGGCTACATCGCCCAGGCGGCGCGGACCATGGACGTGCCGCATCGCGACACCCTGGTGGCGGCTCTGGCGAAGCTCGCCGAGATCAGCGCCCGAGGAGTGGTGGACGATTGGGCGGTGGGGTTGGGACTCCGCCAGCGGGGCGAGGGGGACGACCCGGATGCGCTGCGCCCCCTTTCCGAGTAGGTGTCTGCGTCTGCCCGCGGGTTCGGAGGTCGGAGGGCTTGTGCGCTCCCGGTGCCCGTTGCGCGGGAGTTATGTGCACTCGAAGTGCGCATAACTCGCCAAGCTAGCTTTCCCCGGGCTTCGCGGCGTCGGGCAAAAGAAAGGGGCGTCCGATTCGGGCGCCCCTTGCGTTCGTGCGGGTTATGCGGCCTTGGTGCCCTAGTGCTGGCAGGCCTGGTCGGCCGTCATCTCCGGCGCGTCTCCGGCGATGACGGCGGCAACGGCGTCGGCGACCTTCGGGTGCACGTTGTCGAAGAACACCTTGATGCCCGCCTGGTTGAACCCGGCCATGGGGCGCATCCCCATACCGGCGGCAACGATGGCATCCACTCCCTGTCCCGCGAGAAGCCCCACCGGACGCAGGCAGCCGCCTTCTTCGTGGGGCGGGTTCTGCACTTCGGAGACCTCGCCGACCTCGCCGTCTCGTATATCCACGATGGTGAACACGTCGCAATGGCCGAAATGGCCCGACCGCTCGGATTCGAGACCTGCGGCGCCCATCGTGGGGACCGCGAGCTTCATGGTTTTTCCCATAGCATCTCCTTCGGATAGACTGTGGCTATTTGACTCTCATTATAGCGCACTTGCGCGGCATGGTGCAGCGGGTGCGCTTTTCGCGGGGGAGAGGGCGGCGGGACGGCGGTTCTTTACAGCTTGTTGCCACCAACGGCGCTTTCGTTGACGGAAATAGTAAGGTTGGCAATACTGAGTCGTAGAACGAGATGGCCAGCGGGCTTCGGGCCCATCTTTCTGCAGGGATTACGGGAAAGGAAGCGTGGAACCATGGAGAAGTGCGAACTCACCCCTTCCGAGGAAAACCAGGGGACGCAGGCTGCTGCCGCGGTTGCAGCCGATGCCGCAAGGGATTCCCGGCGCCTTGCCGTCGATAGCTCCATCGACGAGAAGGCCCATGTCGAAGCGGTTCAGGCGCTCGAAGACGGCAGCGTGATCTCCCAGGAGCTCCATGATCTTGCCCTGGCGGACGAAGAGGCGCGCAAGCTCGACGTGTTGGCGCAAGCGCTCCGATAGCCTTTCGCCAAGTCGGGCTGGAAACAGAACAGCATCATGGCCTCTGCGTTCGTCAACCGCTCGCTTTCCGCCGTCGCGGCGTCGTTCGTGATCGTCGGCGGTCTCGGGGTGGTGCTGTTCATGGCGTCGTTGGTGAACGGCCATTTGTCGGGCAACGCCGAGCGGCAGGTGGTCCTGTTCACCGAGCAGGTTGCGGAGAACGTCCGAATCAAGATGTACTCCATACAGGACGCAATCGGCGAGTTCACGGTGCAAAGCGACGACCCCGCCGCCGTCCTTCCCGCCCTCGTGGCGCTGAAGGACCGCACGGGTTTCTCGCTCGTGGCGTTCGCGAACATGGATGGGCAGGGTGTCCGGGCCACCGGTTCCTCCTTCACGACGGCAGATTTGCAGGTCGAGGAGACGGCTCTGTCGCGGGGAGAGGAGTCCTACTCGCCGACGTACGAGAACGAGCAGGGACAATACGTCCGCATGGCCCAAAAGCCGCTCTACATTGGGGAACGGCAGGTGGGCGCCCTCTATACCGAGATCGCCCTCGCCCTGTTCGATATCGCCGAAGCGGGGAGGTTCTACGCCGATCCCGCAACGATGGTGCTCATCGACTCCGCCACCGGAGAGGTCCTGGCATGCGGGGGAGGCGGATTCGGGGGAACGCTTCAGCAGGGGCTCTCCCTTTTCCAGTACCTGCGCAACGGCTCCGTTCCGAACAAGCAGATCCTCCACGACATAACCCCTTCGAGCATGCCGGACGTTGTGAGGACGGACGGCAGCGTCGACGTCTTGGAGGAGGCGGTCTCCGAGCACCGCACCTGCCTTTTCATGGCGAACATCGCGGGGGAGCCGACCTACGCCTGCCTGGTTCCAGTGGGGATGGGGCGTTGGTCTGTTGGGACCCTCGTACCCGAAACGCAGGTGCGCTCCGAGGAGTCCCTGGTAGACGGCGCGTTCCTCGTCGGCATGGCGGTCATGCTGGGCTGCTTGGCCATCGTGGGCGCATTGGGGCTTACAGCGTATCGGCGCCATCTCGATTCGCGAAACGTCGAGGCGACCGCCCAGCTGTACCAGGCGCTGTCCAACAGCGTCGATATGGCGGTGTACCTGTACGGCCCCTCCGACGGGGCAACCACGCCCATAGTCGCGAAGTCCAAGGGCATTCTGGGGGTTTCGTTCGCCGACCTTGTGGGCCAAGGGGACGACGCCCTGAACTCCAGGCTTTCCGACGAAGGGCGCATGCTGTTCGACCGGCTGCGCCATGGGCAGGTCTACGCGGACGAGAGCGGGGAGTTCTCCCTGTTCGACGTCGGGTCCTCCTCCGACCGCTGGATCGCGTACTCCGTATCGCCGCTTCGCTTCAAGGGAAAGCAGCAGCTGCTCGTGGTGCTGCGGGACGTGACGGCGGAGAAGACGACGCAGCTTTCCATGCGCGAGGCCATGCTCGCGGCCGAGGCGGCCAACAGCGCGAAGTCCGCCTTCCTCTCCGGCATGAGCCACGAGATCAGAACCCCTATGAACGGCATTCTGGGGATGCTCCAGATCATGCGGGGGTCTTTGGGCGACCCGGACGCCATCGAGCGGAGCCTTGACAAGATGGATGTGGCCTCGAACCATCTGCTGGGCATCATCAACGACGTGCTCGACCTTTCCAAGATAGAATCGGGGTCCATGACGTTGGCGACGGAACCCTTCCGCATCGCGGAGATGCTCGACGAGGTTCGCGACATCATCCAGGCGCAATGCGACCGCAGAAGCCAGCTGTTCAGGGACGTGCGCCTGTTCGACGGATCGTTCGGCGAGACGGTGTACCTGGGCGACGAGGCGCGGATTCGGCAGATGCTTCTGAACCTGCTCTCGAACTCGTCGAAGTACACGCACCCCGCCGGCGTCGTGACGCTGGAGACCAAGGTGGAGCCCTCGTCGATGCGCGGCTACCATGATGTGACGTTCACCATCAGCGACAACGGAATCGGCATGGAGCCGGAGTTTCTCAAGCGAGTCTTCGAGCCGTTTGCCATGGAGGGCCGCTCCCATGAACAAGGCACCGGGCTTGGCATGCCCATCGTGCGCAACATCGCCTCCATGATGGGGGGCACGGTGGATGTGCGCTCCCAGGTCGGCGAGGGCACCACGTTCGTCGTCAAACTGTCTCTCAGGGTCTCGCCGCGCAAGACGGTCGAAGGCGCGCACGGGTCGCCGTCCCTTTTCGAGACGACGCCCTCTTCGCTGCGGGGAAAGCGGGTCATGGTCGTGGAGGACAACGAGCTGAACGCCGAGATAGCTTCCACTCTGCTCGGGCAGGCGGGGCTTATCGTGGACGTTGCCGAGGACGGCCGCCGGGCTGTCGAGCTTTTCAGCGACCGGCCTGCGGGCACCTACGATGCCATCCTCATGGACATACAGATGCCGGTGATGGACGGTTACGAGGCGACGGACCGCATCCGGAAAAGCGGCTGCGCGGACGCCTCCAGCGTGCCCATCGTCGCCATGTCGGCGAACGCGTTCTCGGAGGACGTGGCCAAATCGTTGGATGCGGGCATGAACATGCACCTTTCCAAGCCCATCGACATAGGGAAGGTCCTGTCGGCCCTCGTGGAGCTGATAGGCTGAACGGCCCGCTGCGCACGGCAAGCCGTCGCACCTCGGGCGGGCGCCTCGCGGGGACGGTCGCTTCGGCCGCGGCAACGAGACGCCCCCGCGGGCGACGTTAGGACCGATAGATCTCCTTTTCTACCACCAGCTCGTTTTTGATCTTGCCGACGAGCTTCTGCAGGGCGTCGATGCAGTTCGGCCGGATGTCGGCGCCTATCAGCACGTACATGAGCGAGCCGCCCACCGGCACCTGGCCTTCGTTGAGCCACACGCGCACGTAGTGGATACCCGGCCAGGTAAGGGCCTCCTCGACGGCGCGGTCGAGCCCCTCGGCGTCGTAGGAGAACTCGACGAACTCCACCGGAGGCAGCCCCTCGGCGCCCTCGCGCACCTGGGCCTTGGCCGTCTGGCGCACCACGCCGTTGTGGGTGAGGAACATGCCGCATTGGGCGGCGACGGGATCGGCCTTGGCTTCCTTGAGCCATTGGTCGACGGAGGGCTCCTGAAGTGCCATGGCAACTCCTTTTCCGGGCATCGCGCAAGACGGCGCGCCCTTGGACGGACGGGCCTGCGAATCGGTCGCGCAGGCGAAAGCCCTATTGTAGCGCATTGTCTGCCTATTGCCGTTTGCCAGGATGCATCTGCGGGATTGCTGCTAGAATTCCCTGAACGCATATCGAGCAGAGGAAGAGAGGAAGCCCATGGCTTTGCCCGCGTCGGACAAGACTAAGGAGCCGGATCGCCGCACCACGATGGAGCTGGGGGCGGTGCTTCCGCTGACGGCGGAGGTGCGCGACGACCATCTGTTCGTGGGCGGCGTCGACATGGTGGCTTTGGCCCGCGAGATGGGGACCGCCCTGTACGTGATGGACGAGGCCGACATGCGCTTCCGCATGCGCAGCTACGTGGAGGCCTTCCGGTCTCGCTATGGCAACTCCGACATCGTGTACGCCAGCAAGGCGTTTTTGAACAAGGAGGCGGCCCGTATTGCGAACGAGGAGGGGTTGTGCCTGGACGTGTCGGGCGGTGGCGAGCTGGCCTGCGCCCTGGCGGCGGGATTCCCGGCCGAGCGCATCTTCGTGCACGGCAACAACAAGACTCCCCGGGAGCTGCGGGAGGCTGTGGCCGCCGGCGTGGGCCGCATCGTGGTTGACAGCCGCATCGAGCTGGCTCGGGTGTCGGAAATCGCAACCGAGCTGGGCGTGACCCAGAAGGTGTACATGCGCATCACCCCCGGGGTGGAGGCGGACACCCACGAGTACATCCACACCGGCTGCGAGGACTCGAAGTTCGGCTTCACGATGCTGGAGGACTTCGCCTTCCGCTGCGTGGCCGACG
>DBFAWQ010000001.1:0-2753 GCA_048242115.1 Eggerthellaceae bacterium | reverse complement strand
CAGCAGGAGGAAGAGGACAACGCCGAGACCATGGTCACCCGCATGAAGCTGTTCGGCGACGACGCCAAGGCCCTCTACGACCTCGACCAGGAGAACGCCGCCCGCATCTACAGCGTTCCGAGCCCCTTGGCTGCCAAGGGCGAGTAAGCAACCCGCCGATTCGGCGACGAAGGAGGGGCGGCTCGTAGCGGGCCGCCCCTCCTGTTTGCAACGTCGAAAGAATTTCTGTACAATGGGCGCCATCCGACCGCCTGCTCTGCAACGTGATCGATGCCAGTCTTCGCCAAGCACAAGGTCTCGAGCTCTCTGTTGCGGCCCCGACGCCAACGGGGCGAACGGCACCAAGTGCCGGCAAAGCAGTCGGTATTCCTTTCGACGAACCGGGGCCGGCGCTCCGGTTCGTTGCGTTTCGGGGTGCGGTTGCGTTTCGGTCGAATCTAACCGATGGCGGTTGGCGCGGATGGTGCCCCTACCGGCAGGCGTCCGCGAAGGCTTCGAAGAGCGCGGCGTGCCCCGGAAGGTATTCCGGATGCCATTGCACGCCCAGGAAGAAGCGCTTGCCCCGGGCTTCCACGGCCTCAACGATGCCCTCGTCGTCCCAGGCTGCAGCCTCAAGCTCCGGCGCAAGCTGGTCAACGGCCTGGTGGTGCATGGAATTCACGGCTAGTTCCTCGGTTCCGAAGATGCGGGCGAGGCGGCTTTCGGGGGCCAGCGACACTATGTGCGAGGTCTCGCGATAGGGCGGCTGCTGGCTGTGGTCGGTGCGGCCTGCCACATCCGGGACGTGCTGGTGCAGCGTGCCGCCCAGCGCCACGTCCATCATCTGCATGCCTCGACAGATGCCCAGCACCGGCACGTCGGCTTGGTAGGCCGCGCGGGCAAGCGCCTGCTCCAGGGCGTCGCGCTCGAAGCGCGCCGGAGCCGTTTCGGCGTGGGGGTCCTGGCCGTAGAGCGCGGGGTTCAGGTCGCGTCCGCCAGAGAGCAGAAGCCCGTCCAGGCGCCCCACCAGCTCCTTCGCGTGCCTGCGCGCGGTGTCCCGCACGATGCGCTTCCATTCCTGTGGTCCCGACTCCACCTGCAGGTCGCGGTGCCCGCTGTGCAGCGGCGGCACCAGCACCACCGTGGCGCCGGCGTTCTGCAGGGCGGCGACGTACTCCACTGCCACCCGTTCCACGCGGGTGAGCTCGTCCGGTTGCTCGATTTCCGAATACATGCTGGTGATGCCGACGATCATGGAACCTCCTCGGGCTTCGGGGCTGTTCGCCAAAGCTTAACCGAGGTGCGCGCACCCGAACGCGGCCGTTCCCCGATTGCCACGAATTCGAAACTCGGGCACCTTAAGCGAGGGTTAAGCAAGGTGGGGAAAATGCGGAACGGAAATGAGAGCAATTCGGTCTGGTATACAATACTGGGCTATGCCATTTCTTCCCCCGGAGGTGCGCTGCGGAAGGCTTCGCCCTTGGCGCCCTGGAACCGGGTGTTGTTTCCGGCTGGGATGGGGATGGAATTCTTCGAGCACCTACCGAAGGCGGCGCCTATGTTATCGCGTTTCAGCGTCAAGCATCCCTATATAGTAGTGGTAGCGGTCATCATCTCGCTCATCCTGGGCGGCGTGTCCCTCTCGAAGATGAAGACCGACCTGCTGCCCGACATGGATATTCCCTACCTGGCCGTTATCGCTACCGACCCGGGCGCCTCGGCGGAGAAGGTGGAGACCGAGGTGGTGGACGTGCTGGAAAGCGCGCTGTCCACGGTCTCGGGCGTTTCGAGCGTCACCAGCCAGGCGGCCAACAACTACGGCATGGTGTTTCTGGAGTTCGAGGACGGCACTGACATGGACTCCGCCATGGTGAAGGTCTCATCGGCCATCAACCAGGTGGAGGCGTCACTTCCCGAGACCGCCGGCACCCCCAACATCATGGAGATCTCCATGGACATGATGGCCACCATGTACGTGGCCGCCGCCGATAGCGCGTTGAACGTCTACGAGCTCTCGGACTTCGCCGCCGACACGCTGGTGCCGCGGCTGGAGCGCGTGGACGGCGTTGCCGACGTGTCCCTGGCCGGTTCGGTGCAGCAGACCGTGGAGGTGCGCCTGTCCGACTCCAAGATAGAGGATGTGAACAACCGCATCCTGGCCAACGTGAACGGCGAGCTGGCCGATGCGAAGAAGGAGATAGACGACGGCGAGGCCGACCTGGCCCAGGCCGAGGAGGACATCAAGGCCCAGCAGGAAAGCCTGGCCAGCACGGAAAGCGACACGGCCGACCAGCTGGGGCAGGCGGCATCGGGACTGACGCTGGCGGTGTCGTCGTCCATGAGCAAGGTCTCCACCCTGGGGGCGCAGCTGCAGTCGCTGCAGGCCCAGGGCGAGTCCCTGCAGGGCCAGGCAACATCGTTGCAGGCTCGGGCCGAGGAACTGCAAAGCCGCCTTGCCGAGCTGCAAGCCTCCATGGCCGCCCAGCAGGCCCGCGCGGCCGAGCTGCAGCAGCAGCTGGAGCAGGCGGCGGCCACCGACCCGGCTCAGGCTGCCCAGCTGGCGGCGGAGCTGAAGACCGTCACCGACGAGCTGCAGGCCGCAGGCGAGGAGGCCAAGGCGGTCGGCGAGGAGCTGCAGTCGGTCGGAGGCGAGCTGCAATCCGTCGGCGAGCAGCTGCAGGCGCTTCCCGCCAAGGCGGCCGACCTGCAGCAGCAGCTGCAAAGCGCCACCTCCGAGCTGGAGGGCTACCAGAAGCAGCTGGCCGAGGTGCAGT